>DATIUT010000315.1:0-9317 GCA_035466615.1 Anaerolineales bacterium
GGTCGGGGCGACGCAGAGCTTCACCTGCACGAACAACGTATACACGCTGACGCAGGCGGACATCGATGCGGGCAGCGTCTCGAACACGGCGGACGTGAGTTCGACCGAGACCTGCACGGGAGCGGCGGACTGCACGGATACGGTGAGCGTGCCGCTGACGGCGGTGCCGGGGCTGAATGTGAACAAGACGGCGAGCCTGGATGACACGGTGGTGGCGCCGGGCGGAGTGGTGAATGTGGGCGACCAGATCACCTACGGGTTCGAGGCGACGAACACGGGCAACGTGACGCTGACGAACGTGACGGTGGGCGACAGCCTGCTGGGCAGCCTGAACTGCACGCCGATCGCCAGCCTGGCGGTCGGGGCGACGCAGAGCTTCACCTGCACGAACAACGTATACACGCTGACGCAGGCGGACATCGATGCGGGCAGCGTCTCGAACACGGCGGACGTGAGTTCGACCGAGACCTGCACGGGAGCGGCGGACTGCACGGACACGGTGAGCGTGCCGCTGACGGCGGTGCCGGCAATTAACATTGTGAAATCACCTGCCACTCAGACCGTATTAAGCGGTGGTACGGCTTCGTTTACGCTGGCGGTGACGAACACGGGCAATGTGACACTGACGAACGTGAACGTCACGGACGCCCAATGCACGACGGGACCGACATTTACAGGTGGCGACACGGATGCGGATAACAGTCTTGATTTGACGGAGACCTGGACCTATTCCTGTTCAACCGCGGCCGTCATGACCGACTTCACAAACATTGCGAATGTCAATACCAATGAGGGAGCCACCGACACGGCAACAGCAGATGTAACGGTTACTGCCAATCAGGCTGACCTTGAATTGAATAAATCTGTCGACAACTCCTCGCCTCTGGTTGCCACAAACATCACTTTTACGCTCACAGTGACGAATGCCACGACGAGCACGGTTGCCGCGACGAATGTTGTTGTGAGTGATGTGATTCCTGCTGGTTTCACATATGTTTCAAGCAACCCGTCTCAAGGCACCTATAATAATACGACGGGAGACTGGTCGGTGGGCACGCTTAACATCGGTGCGAGCGCCACATTGACGATCACTGTCTCTGTCAATGCGACAGGGCCATATACGAACTATGCGCAGATCACCGGCGTGGATCAGGTTGACCCGGACTCTACACCGAACGACGGCTCGACAACCGAGGACGACGATGCCAGTGTAACGGTCACCCCAACCCAAAACAATCCGAATCTTGCCAAGACGATCAGCGATAGTAACCAGGCCTTCACCACAGACCCGAACGTGGCAATTGGTGAGATCGTGGAATACACTGTGGCAATCACGGTTCCGCCTGGCAACTTCACCAATGCCCGGCTGGTGGACACCATGGAACGAGGACTCTCGTTCATGACCTGTTCGAGCATCACCGCTTCAGACCCGGCTCTGACGACCGATGTGGTTGGTTCCTTTGCCGGAGCCTGTTCCACACCGGCAGTTGATGACGCGGGAGGCGGTACAACCGTGGATGTGGGACGCCGTGCGACCTTCAACCTTGGCACCATTACCAATGCCTCCGGCGCGGACCAGACCCTCACATTCATCTATAGTGCCGTTGTTTTGGATAGCGCCGCGAACGTCTCTGGTGTGGTCCTGAACAACAGTGCTGTCTGGATGTCCGATTCTGGAGCCCAGCCTCCTGCGACCGCCTCGGTCCTGATCGTGGAACCGGACTTGTCCATCTTGAAGACTGCCAACACATCACTTGTGTCGGTCGGCTCGGAGATCACGATCACACTGACAATCCAGCATACGGCGACGAGTGAAACAAATGCCTACGATGTTCAGGTGACAGACGCTCTTCCCGCAGAGTTGGAAGTGGTGCCCGGAACACTGGAGTGCGTATCCGGTGTGCAGGATGCAAATACCTGTAATTACAATAGCGGTACGCGTACAGTCAGTGCAACATGGAGTAACTTTACTTTGAGCGGCGGTAATGGACGGGTGACCTTCCGTGTGAGGGTTTTGTCCCTGCCTTCGAGCGGTATCAGCAATGTCGCCAATGTGGCATGGAGCAGTTTGCCCGGTAATGTGAGCACACCGCAGAATGCTAATGTCTTTTCGACTGAGCGCGATTACGATCCCGGCAGTTTGATCGATGTGTATGGTGCAAGCGACAGCCTCGTGATCGGCGTGTTCAGTAGTACGCCTGCGACCGGCTTTGCCCCGGACGTGGTGACCGACCTGCGCAACGTCCGGAAGGAAACCTATGCCCAGACCGGCGGCTTGACAGTGGAAATCCCGTCATTGGGAATCAACATCCCGATCGTGGGTGTGCCGTTGAAGAATGGGGAGTGGAACGTGTCCTGGCTGGGGAATCAGGCCGGATGGTTGGAAGGAAGCGCATTCCCATCCTGGAGCGGCAACAGCGTGCTCACGGGTCATGTCTATGGCTCGAACGGTCTACCCGGTCCGTTCGTCAATTTGAACAAGCTCAAATATGGCGACAAGATCATCATCCATGCCTATGGCATGAAGTACACGTATGAAGTGCGTGCCAACATGGTGGTCGAGCCGGACGATGCATCCATCTTCCGTCACGAAGAGAAGGCATGGCTCACGCTGGTGACCTGCAAGGAATATGATCAGAAGACCAACACATATAAGAAGCGTGTTGTGGTACGGGCCGTATTGGTGAGTGTGGAGTGAGAATAGGGTAAATCAGACACGGCGCTCCAAACGGAGCGCCGTGTTGTTTAATGGTTTGACCCGTTTGCGATCAGGCGAAGAAATTTTTCGATCACCTGCGGGTCGAAGAGGTGGCCTGATTCCCTTTGCAGGTAATCCATCACTTCCTTGTGCGGTATTTTCTTTCGGTAGGGGCGATCGCTGGAAAGGGCATCCCATACGTCCACCACGGCAAACATGCGGGCCTGCAGGGGGATATCCTCGCCTTTGAGTTTGTGCGGATACCCGCTCCCATCCCAGCGTTCATGATGGTAGTAGGGGATGGTGATGGCTTCCTTCAGGTATTTAATTTTCGAAAGCATCTGATATGCCATCTCGGGGTGACGCCGCATGATGACCCATTCATCATCGGTGAGAGGACCGGGTTTTTGCAGGATCTCGTCCGATATGCCCATTTTTCCCATGTCGTGCAACAGGGCGCCGCGGCGGATGTGCGTAATCTCCTCATCGGTATATCCCATTGCCCGCGCGAGTTTTTCAGTCATGTTTGTGACGCGTTGGGTGTGTCCTTCGATTTCCTTGTCTCTCAGGTCAAGGGCAAGTACCCAGCCCTCAATGGTCTTGTCATAGGCGTCCCGCAGGTCGGTGTGTGCGCGTTGTAATTGCTCTTCCGCCTCTTTTCGTTCGGTGATATTGCGCGAGGATGCCTGGAATTCCTGCTGGCCGCTGCTCCCATCGAAGAAGAGTCGGGCGGTCGTTTCGATCCAGATGTATTCGCCGTTTTTATGCCGGACGCGGTAGTCAAGAGTAATCGTAGTATTGTCCCATTCGGGAGTTGCGGACAAGTCAATCAATTGTTTTGCATCTTCGGGGTGAACGAGAGGAGTCATAGAGACGCCTATCAACTCCTCCGGTTCGTAACCGAGGATTGTGCGGCAGGCGGGTGAGACGTAAAGGAACTTGCCGTTGGCATCGTGCTTCGAGATCATGTCCGAGGAATTCTCAGCCAGCAGGCGGAACTGTGCCTCGCTCTCGCTAAGTTGGGCCTGCATCAGCTCCTTTTCCTTCGCGACCTTCCATTGTTCAATGGCGCGCTCCGCGATATGCGGCATGTCCATCATTGATTCGGACGATTTGACAATGTAATCCAGCGCACCGGATTTGATAACCCTTACAGCGTTTTGTTCACTTCCGTAACTTGTCATAATGATGATCGGAATGGTGGGCTGGCTGTAGTCATCATGGAGGAGTTCACTGCTGTCCCCGTCCGGCAGACGCCAGTCTGCGATAATCAATGTGGGTTTAAAGCTGTTCAGGAATTCGCGTGCCTCTGCAAGCGTACGGGCGATGGTCAGTTTTGATTCATCCCCGCGGTCTTCAAAGGCGCGCTGAATAAGTTCTGCGTGCGCAGGATCATCTTCGATTAAGAGGGTATGAACGGTACTGTCCATCATAACTGATTATAAAACCCCGCCACCGGCAGGATGGATTTATTCCTTGCTGTGCGGGTTTGTATTCCAGCCCAGCCAGTAGAATCCGAGATCGTCCATCATCTTCTTGAATTCTTCAAATCCCACCGGTTTGACCAAGTAGCTATTGGCATGATTGTAATATGCCCGCGCCACATCCTTCTCTGCTTCTGATGTTGTTAATACTACCACAGGGATTGACTTCAATTCATCGGATTCCTTGATGGCTTTCAATACATCAATTCCATCCACGCGCGGCAGGCGCAGATCTAGAAGAACTACATGTGGACGCGGGTTGTTCACCTGATTGACATATTCCCCCCGATGGAAGAGATAATCCAGGGCCGACTGCCCGTCGAGAAAATGTTGCACTCTGTTCGCGATCCGATGCTCCTCAAGAGTGCGAATAACCAGTTCTGCATGGTCCACATTGTCTTCAACGAGCATGACGAGGATTGGTTCTCCAACCATTAATTTCTCCTTGCTGATTTTCATGATTGCTTTGCAATTCTAATCGCTTTTTTGGTTTCATGACATTGCATAAATGTTACGTGACTTTATTCGGCCGTGCGAGCATGAATGGAAATGTGACATATTTTCCAAGCCCCGGCTGAAGTCTTCAATGATCGGGTCAAACCCGTTGAACAAGCCCAAAGTGCAGTCCATGGTCTCCACTGGCAAGTATGATATCGGTTTATGGATGTTACGTGTCGAATGGGGTGCCGTTTCCATGGCATTTGCCGGCAATATCTCATGTTATAATCTTTTGGCTGGCGATTGGTACCAAATCATGCTCGGAGGATGCCCCATGGAAATTACAGTTCAGGAGTTTAAGCATTGCGATATGATTACGGTCAAGGGTCGCGTAGATAGCGCAACTGCGCCGCGACTGGCGCAGGCTCTTGAAGCCGCAAACGAAGGCGGAAAGTACAAACTGGTAATCAACATGGAGGGGTTGGAGTACATGTCCAGTGCCGGTTTCCGCGCAATGCTTGCCGCACAACGGAACTGCAAGAAATACAATCGCGGTGAAGTGGTGTTGGCTTCTGTGCCTGACCGCATTCGCGAGGCGCTTGAACTGGCTGGTTTTACTGAACTTTTCAAAACCTTCGATGACACCCTCACGGCAGTGGGGCATTTCTAATCCGTTCAAACCGACCTCGGAGCAATCGGACCATATAATACCGGAAAGGATGCCGCTGTCGGCTGTTCATAGCTGAGGCGGCATTTAAGTATTCGATGCAGACTGTTCAATTTACCGCAAAGTTCGAATTTCTCGATGAGATTCGTGAGTTTGTCGGGAATATTGCGCGTGCTGGCCGTTTCACTGACAGGGAAATCTACAACATCCAACTGGCAACAGACGAAGCCGCATCGAATATCATTGAACATGCCTACGAAGGTATTAGCGACGGACTGCTCGAAATCTCCTGCGGGGTAAAAGGTCCCGCCATTACAATTACCCTCGTGGATCACGGCGATTCGTTCGACCCATCTGAAGTGCCTGCACCGGACTTGAAAGCAGATCTATCCGAAAGAAAAATCGGGGGATTGGGCATTTTTCTTATGCGCAAATTGATGGACGAAGTCCATTATGAAGCAGAGCCGGGGAAGAACCGCAACACGTTGACAATGATCAAACGGAGGGGGTGACGGCATGTCTGCCGCCTCTCGTTCTCCACAGCCGCTGGATTGGGGTGACCTCGCTACGTTGGGGGAGCAGATCGTCAGTGCCACCTCGCTTGCGGCACAACGCGACCAGATCCATGCCATGGTCTCCAGCCTTGTCAAAGGTGATGCTACTGTCTGGCTTCAGGAGCACCTCTTCCGGTTACCCGATTCCAATATCGAATTGAATTTTACGCAACAGCCTCCCTCGGCGGGGATGGAGCGCGCCATGAAAACGGGGGAACTGCGCCTCAAAAAAAGCAGTGGGACGAAGCCCGACGGTTCCCGCGGGACCTGGGCTGTGGTTCCACTCCAGGAGCAGGGGATCACACTGGGAGCGATTCAGATCAACCGCCCCAAAGGACCTGCCTTCAAAAAGGATGAACTTAGCCTGCTGGAAGGCATTGCCAGCGTGGTATCTGTGGGGCTGGTTGCATCGCATCGGGTGGCGGTGGAACGATTCAGGCTCAACCAGTTGAATCTCGTGCGCGAAGTCAGCGCACAGATCGCCAATGCCCTCAGTGTGACCGAACTTGCCAGCCGTGTGACCGAACTGATCCAAAAAACGTTCCATTATTACTATGTTGCCATCTTCACCGTACAGGAAAATTCATCCTCCCTGCGTTTCCGCGCCAGTGCAGCGGCTCCCCGCAAGGACAGGCGCAAAAAGAAGGTCGCTTTGGAAGTGGAGATCGGTCAGGGATTGGTTGGGCGGGCCGCGGCGGAGGGAACGCGCACCCTCGTCCCGGATGTGCAAAAGGACACGCGTTATCGTTTCATTGACGCGCTCCCTGAAACACGTTCCGAAGTGGCCATCCCATTGAAGATCGAAGGACGCGTGCTGGGCGTGCTTGATGTGCAAAGCGACCAGTTGAACGCGTTCCATCCGAATGACCTGTTGATCCTGGAGGCGCTGGCCGATACGATTGCGCGTGCGGTGGAGGGCGCGCGTTTATACAGTGACCTGCGTCGCCGTGCCAACCAATTGACCCTGATTGCGGACGTAAGCAAGAGTGTCAGTTCATCGCTTGATTTGCACACATTAATGGAGAATGTCTCGTCGTTGATCCATGACCGTTTTGGGTATCCGCATGTCAATTTGTTCACCGTGCACCAGAACCGCCGTTTGATCGCGTACGTTGCGGGGAGCGGCGAAAGAAAAGCGGGCCTATCCGGTTATGCACTTTCCCTCGATGATGCGCATGGCATCATCCCCTGGGTGGCACGCGAGGGGAGGACCATCCTTGCAGGCGACGTAAAAAAAGATGAACGTTATCGTCCCTCACCCATGCCACCTGAGAACACACGCTCCGAACTCTGTGTGCCGTTGTTGTATGATGAAAAGGTTGTCGGTATTTTGGATATTCAATCCGATAAGACCAACATCTTTACCGATGATGACCGCATGATCTTCGAAGCTGTTGCAGATAATATTGCCACCGCCATCCACAACGCGGACGTGTATCGTACCGAGCAATGGAGACGGCAGGTGGGCGAGAGTCTGCGTGAAGTCGCGGGCCTGGTTTCCGCCAATGTCGGTGTGGACGATGTGCTCGATGCAATCCTCGATGAGCTGGACCGCAACCTGCCGGTAGACATCTCTGCCATCTGGCTTTTCGATAACGATGAGTTGTACCTCGCGGCCTGCCGCAACTGCAATGAAGACCAGCTCGAGCAGGCCCTTTACGATAACCCAGATGCCTATGACGGCATGGTATCTGTCTCGTATTCTGACGTACCTGTCATCCGCAAGCCATCCGATCCAATTTGGGCCACAGGCCTGACGGCCGGGTTTGACCCAAGTTATTCGGCGTTGGCTGTGCCTCTGAGAATCGGTGACCAGCCCCTCGGTGTGGTCACGCTGGCGCACCGCACCTCCGGCAGATATGGGCATGAAGCGCAGGCAATGACCATGACCTTTGCGGGTTATGCCGCGGTCGCCATCGAGAACGCCCGCCTGTATGACGCGGCTCAGGAGCAGGCATACGCGTCTGCCGCGTTGTTGCAGGTGGCACAGGCTGTCGTGAGTCTGAACGATCTTGACGAAATTCTCGGCACGATCATCCGTATCATGCCGATCCTCGTGGGGATCGAACGCGCGGTGTTGTATCAATGGAACGTGGATAAGGAATTCTTTGCCCCTGTGCAGGAATACGGTTTGGGTGAAGATGATGCAGGCGAATTCTGGGACCGCACATTTTCCCCCGGCGATTTTGCCTTTCTGGATGCCTGTCGCGACGAACTTGGACTGCGGGCTTGCCAGTTGGACGAGAAAACCGGTCTGCAAGCATGGATTTCACTGGACCCCAACCAGGAAGTCAACCTTGGCCATCCTGGTGCATTCCTGTTCGCGGTTCCCATTGCGGTCAAGGGCGTGCTATATGGCGTCATGCTTGTCGAGGAAGCCGCGGGGGGACTGCGCTTCCGTCACCGCCGCCTCGAGATCATCACTGGAATTGCGCAACAGGTCGCGCTTGCCATCCAAAACGACATGCTCCAGAAAGAGATGGTCATGCGCGAACGCCTCGAAACGGAAGTGCAGTTGGCGCGCCAGATCCAGCAGACGTTCCTCCCTGAATCTTTGCCCGAATTCTTGGAGTGGGAACTCGCTGCGCGCTGGAAGACTGCCCGCCAGGTGGGTGGCGATTTCTACGATGTATTCAACCTTCCGGACAACAAGCTGGGTCTCTTCATTGCGGATGTCTCTGACAAGGGAGTTCCCGCCGCGCTCTTCATGGCGCTCACGCGGACGTTGGTCCGCGCCGCTGTGATCGAGACCGATACTCCTGCTGAAGCATTGCGGCACGTCAACGATCTTCTTGTCCCTGATACCAAGCAGGGTATGTTTGTCACAGCGGTTTATGCTGTGCTGGATATGAACAACAACGAATTGACCTACGTAAACGCGGGGCATAACCCTCCGTTGTGGGTAAAGAGCGATGGCTCGATGGAAATTCTTACGCGTACGGGAGTCGCGCTCGGAGCGGCGGAGGATATGAAATACGACCAGCGTGTCATCCCGCTGGGAAAGGATGATTGTTTGCTGTTCTACACCGACGGCTTGACCGAGTCCTTCAATATTGACGGTGACTTCTTTGGCGAAGAACGCCTCAAAGAAGCGCTCAAAGCCAACCACTGTTCCTCCGCGCACGAATTGATAGACGTGGTGGAAAAATCCCTGCTCGATTTTGTACAGGATATGCCTCCCGCCGACGACTTAACGATGCTGGTGTTGAGGAGGGTGTAGATTTCTTGGTCATCATAGATGTTGGGATGAGAAAAATACAAAAGATTATCGAATTGTTTTTGACAAGTGTCCTGATCGTTTCTTGTGGGGAAGCTTCACCAACACAGGCTGTTGCAGTTACATCTGTTCCAAGTCAGACATCAATCAGTCCAAACCTCGCTTTGCCTTTGGTCACCCCTTCACCATCATTCTTGATAACACCCACCCAAACCCTTCAATTCTTTCAGCTACGAGAAACAGATACGGGAAGACGGCT
>DATIUT010000316.1:0-18098 GCA_035466615.1 Anaerolineales bacterium
TCTGTTCCCCGCGCGTCGCTTCCGGCGACATAGGCCTGGGCATACAAGGTATTTGTGATCAGCGAGAGGTAGGCGGTGTATGGGATCATGATCAACGGGACAATGCACATCAGCACAATTGTGATCATGGCGAATTGAATGACAAAGACGAAGATAAACGAAAGGACCAGAATTACGGCATAGCTGAGGAGGAACTGTCCGATCCCTTTGCGAAATATTTTCCACCAATCTTTGAATTGAAAGGCTGCTTCGAAGGAGCGTTTCGCCACAACATGCGGGCCAATCGCTGTTAGGATGATTCCGTATGGCAGTGATAGCAATGAGAATAACATCATAAATCCAATCCCGACCAGGAAGAACAGCAAACCGATGGAGACTAGTTCGTTTGCTCTTTCATCCAAAGCGATTGACATCGTTATGGACCCGCCCATCATGGACAGGAACCCGCACCCCATGAGCAGGAGAAGTGGGAGCATCAATACCAGCTGGGCTCCATACAGGCGGACGCCATCTGCAAACATCTCGGACCAATCACTCGCCTGCCATTCGGGCATGGATGGGCTTTTCCGTTCATCGATGATCTGCCGCATGATCCTTGCGCAATACCCCGTCAATATCAGAAATGGAAGGATGGGTATGATGTAGCCGGCCAAAACAGCCAGACAGGCAAGCAGAAATTGTTTTCGTGCTTCTTCATCTTTCACGGGGAAGAGCAATGTTTCCTGGATATTGTTCATAAGTTGTCCTTGTTGCCGATCAGGATGTTGTCATAGACGCCTGACCTTCTGCAATTTTACATGAATTCGACCTGTGCTGTAAAATTGATGGACAGGAGGCGTCATGGCCATCTTTGCAGTCAGTATTTTTCTCTCCGCCTTTCTTCTTTTTCAGATCCAGCCAATGATCGGAAAGGTCATCCTGCCGTGGTTTGGCGGGACGCCTGCGGTCTGGTCCACGGTGATGTTGTTTTTTCAGGTTTTGCTCACAGGCGGATACGCCTATGCTTACTGGTTAATGGGTCGCGCCAAAAAACAAACCATCATTCATGTTTCGCTGATCGCGAGCGCGATCCTCGCCCTCGTCTTTCTCTCTTTTTTTTGGAAATCACCCATTACACCCGATGCAAGTTGGAAGCCGCAGGATGTCCGTTCGCCGATCCTCGACATCTTCAAATTGCTTATCATGTCAGTCGGCTTGCCATATTTTCTTCTTGCATCGAACGGCCCGCTCATGCAGGCATGGTTTAGCCGCATCTTCCCTGAACGCTCCTACGCAAAACTCTATTCATTATCGAATGTTGGATCACTGCTCGGCCTGCTGGCTTACCCCGTTTTGATCGAGCCTACGTTATCCTTGCAAAGCCAGGGATGGATGTGGTCAATGGGCTTTGTGTTATTCGGATTGTTTGCGGGTTGGATTGCAACCCAAAATGGACGCGCTTCGCATCCTTCCCAGCCGGCGCCTGTTTCTGTTTCCTTGAGTGTTCGCCCCTCCTTTGCCTTGATGTCACTCTGGATCGCGTTGAGTGCAACCGCATCCTTGTTTCTGTTGTCGGTCACGAATCAAATCTCACAGGAAGTGGCGGTCATTCCGTTCCTGTGGATCCTGCCTCTTGCGCTTTATCTTTTATCTTTCATCCTGACCTTTTCTGGCGAGCGCGGTTATAACCGAAAACTCTATTCTGTTTTGTTCATCGCCGCCACTGCATTGACCTTGTTCGTCCTGCTCAACTCAACCCGTTTACATGTCTATTGGCAGATCCTTACATATTGCTTGCTGTTGTTTTGTGCCTGTATGCTTTGTCACGGAGAGTTGTACCTCCTGCGCCCTGAAGCGGACCATCTGACAAGTTTCTATCTCATGGTCTCCATCGGCGGCGCGCTGGGCGGACTCTTCGTCAGCCTGATTGCACCTGTCATCTTTAATGGGTACTGGGAATTCTTCGTCGGCCTGGCGATGGCAATTGCGATTCTGCTCACTGTAATCCGCCCGTCATTGCGAGGAGGGGTGAGGCGCGATAGCGCCGAAGTCACGACGAAGCAATCCCCAACTCCCGAGGAGATTGCTTCGGCCCATCACCCTCGCAATGACGATACGGAACGCGCCCGATTTGTCTTTTTCGTGTTCGGTCTGGTGACTATCATGCTGGTTTTGGTCGGAACCTACTTTTCAGGTTCGCTTTATTCCAAGCGGAATTTCTACGGAGTGATCCGCGTGCGGGAAGATCTGGTCGGTGAGCCACAACGACCTGCCTATTTAATGGCGCATGGAATCACTGTCCACGGATTGCAATTCATCGGTGCAGACCGCGATTTGCCAACAACCTATTACGTCAAAGGCGGAGGCGCGGGATTGGCCATTTTAAACCATCCGCGCTATGGACGGAGTCTGCGTGTGGGGATGTTGGGTGTGGGCACAGGGACCCTGGCGATCTATGGCCAGTCCGGTGATGTGTATCGCCTGTATGAGATCAATCCCGTTGTGACTGACCTGGCAGAGGGACAGGGCGGATACTTCTCCTTCGTCAAGGATAGCCAAGCTGATGTGACGATGGTGCTCGGTGATGCGCGCATCTCGCTCGAACGCGAACTCGCCGAGAGCGGCCCGCAGGATTTTGATGTCCTTGTGCTGGATACCTTTAGCAGCGACTCGATCCCCGTTCACTTGGTCACGAAGGAAGCATTTGCCTTGTATCTGGAACATCTTGCCCCCGATGGCATCATCGCCGCACATATCACCAATCTGCATCTCGACTTGCAGCCCGTATTCTGGCAAATTGCACAGTATTATGGTTTGAGCATGGCGCGGGTCAATTACGAAGGTGACTCAGACGGCGGCTACGCCTCCCACTGGATTTTGCTTGCGCACGATCCCGTGCTGTTGGATATCCCTGCCATTCAAGGCCAAGCCGTTGATTTGAGCGGTTATTCCACGAATCTCAAATTATGGACGGATGATTATAGCAATCTGTTTCAAATACTGAAGTGACGGACTTCTAAAGATCAAGCCCCTTCGATAACAACCATGTTCGATTTGGCGTACTTATGCCGCATGGATCTGGCTTTGCTGTATTCGGGAGAATTGAGCCATGCCTTTGCCTGTTCAATACTCTCGAATTGCAAGATGACCAGTCGATTCGGTGTCCAGTCACCTTCGAGGACCTCGGACCTGCCGCCGCGGGCGATAAACTTCCCGCCATATGAGGCAACTGCAGGCGGCGAAAGCTTTTTGTATTCTTCATAACCTTCAGGGTTGGTTACTTCGATGTCAACGATCACATAGGCTGTCATATCTGACTCCTTTTCCAGACATTATATTTACATCGCCACTCCCAGCACGGCAACAAAGTGCGCCGCGGCGGCGAGCATCACAAAGATGTGCCACATCTCATGGAAGCCAAACACGCCGGGCTTGAAGTTGAATATCTTCGTAATGTACACAATTGCACCAAGGGTATAAATGACTCCGCCCGCGATCAGCCAACTGATGACCCAAACAGGCAGGACGGCCAGCATCTGTCCGATGGCGGCGATGCACAGCCAGCCCATCACAAGATAGATCCCCGCGTTCAACCAGCGCGGCGCGCGGATGTAAAACACTTTCACGATAATTCCAATCAGTGCCAGCGACCAGATAATGCTCAACATACCCCACTTCCAAAAGCCTTCGAAGGCGTTCACACAAAATGGCGTATACGTCCCGGCGATCAGCAAATAGATGGCAGAATGGTCAACCTTGCGGAAGATTTCGAGCGCCCTGTCTTTCACGCGCACCATGTGGTACGTGGCGCTTGCAGAAAACATGGAAATCAAGCTGAATCCATAGATCGTGAGTGAAATAATTTTTGCGGGGGTGCTCCATCCCACAATGAGCAATGCGATCAAGCCTGCCAGCGCAAGCGCAGCGCCTGC
This sequence comes from Anaerolineales bacterium, assembly GCA_035466615.1. Taxonomy (GTDB): domain Bacteria; phylum Chloroflexota; class Anaerolineae; order Anaerolineales; family Villigracilaceae; genus Defluviilinea. The sequence goes on from DATIUT010000316.1 coordinate 3,912, forward strand.
CCAGTGTGTAAGGCTGTTTACTGGTTCACGAAGTTTTTTGAACATGGAAATCCTTTTCATATAATTAACTCTCAGCGATTTGTGCGTTTGTGGATTTGGTCGCTCCCACGATGAACACGGTACTTGATTTTACCTCCAACTCTTGAACTTCCACTTGAAAGCCTGCCTTGGCAAACGGTTCTTTGGATCTCTCGCGGAGAATTTCAGAAAGATTTGGGGGTGTTTGTCCGGCGACTCTGAAAAGCCATGCCATGAATCGCTCCCATATGCGGCGGCCCGTAATCACCACGCCCGGCAGGATGACAAACCTGCCGTTCTCTTTAAGAACGCGATATGTCTCAGTTAATGTGGCTGGATCGAAGATATATTCTGCGGGAAAGGTTGCAATGACTGTGTCGAATGATTCGTCGGAAAAGGGGAGGTGTTGTGCCAGCCCGCGTGTGAGATGGGCTTTGCCATCCGTGTTGCGTTTGGCGAGTCGACCCATCGGGGCAGATTCGTCAATTGCGACGGCGACCAGACCTCGGTTAAGAAGGACGCGTTGCAAATGTCCGGGTCCGTGACCGATTTCGAGAGTCCGAGTCCCTTCGATAAATGGCACCACTTCCTGAATCCAGTCTTTCCAGCGACCAAAGGAAACAACCGCCGCGATCAGGTCGTAGGTGAAGGCAAATTGATGGTAGAGGAGGTGAAAAAAGATTCTGAGAAGGGTACGCATAAAAAACAAGGGTTTGACAAAAGCCAAACCCTTGTAAAATCCCATTGCCTTTTATGAGGCAGATGCCTCGTCGGATTTCTTGGGCTTGCGGAGCGACTCCACGGCTGTTTTGCCGCGCTCACGCACATCTTCGTAGACGGCCTGGCCGCGCTCACGCAACTGCTTGGCGAGCTCATCGGCGCGGGCACGCGCTTCCTGCGCGGCGGCTTCGGCGCGGGCAAGCGTCTCTTCGGCGGAGTGCTGTGCCTTGTCGCGCAGTTCAATGGATTTATCCTTGATCAGCGCGCGGGTTTCCTCACCCGATTGCGGGGCAAACAATAGTGCAACCACTGCGCCAGTAAGCCCGCCAACGATGAAGCCTACGAGAAAGGCTCCAAATTCATCACGATCAGACATAGTAACCTCCTTTATGGTTATTAATTCTTTTCTTTGTTTGTCAAACCCTGTGGTTCCAAAACCCATCAGGGTTGTAGACTACTTTTTCTTGATGCCCATCAATTCTAACATACGGTACAAGCCTGCCAGATAACCATTCAACTTGATGACGGGCTCGACGACATTCTCGCCCAGAAATTCGGCTGTGCCGCGCAGGTTGTTGACTGTATCGGTTGTGGCTTTGAGGATTGGACGGACTTCATTTTGTAAAAGGTTGATCAGGCTGGTGAGTTGAACGATGAGAACGACCAGCGCCACACCAATGACCAATGACTCGAGGGCAACCACAATGATGAAGATATCGCGTATCTTGTCGGTGGGGGTGGCAGGCTGGAGCAGGAAGTAGATCGCCGTGCCAAGCAGGACCAGCAGGATGACCGCACCAATGATAATACTGATCATCGTGCGCTTCATTAGCTTATCACGTTCGAGATCTTCCGGCGAGATCGTTTGTTCGGTTATTTTCGGGTTTTGCATCGCGGTCATGAAGCTATTATAGCATTTTTACATCGAAATCCAAATTTCGCTTCTTGACTCCATTCATTGGTTGCGGTATTATATCATAACAACCGACCGTTCGGTAGGGAGCATCCCATGACCAGGCAGGACATTCTCGAAGCCGCCGCACAAGTATTTCGCCAAAAGGGTTTCCATGGCGCGTCCATGAACGATATTGCCGGTGCGGTGAATCTGCAGAAGGCGAGTTTGTATCATCATGTCTCATCCAAACAGGAAATACTGCTGGAGTTGCTGGATCAGGCCCTGCGAATGCTCCTTGAGCGCATCTCTGTGATTTCCTCACAAAGCGTTTCGGCTGATGTAAAACTCCGTTTGATGATTCTTGAGTATCTGCAAATCCTTGCGGAAAACGCCGACCTCGCCGCTGTTTTGCTCTTTGAGCACCGCGCCCTCGAGCGACGCCAACATGTACGCCACGTCCCCAATCGGGATAAATTCGAGTCGCTATGGCGTGATGTCATCAATGAAGGCGTCAACGATGGATTGTTCAAAGTTAACGATGTCGCCATGACTGCACGCGCCCTGCTCGGTTTGATGAATTGGACGCTCACCTGGTATCGGCCCGATGGAAAAAAATCAATTCAGCAGATCGCCGACGATTACTCAAATCTTTTATTGAGTGGGTTGCTTAAATGAGTGCAAAAGCCTCATATACCCTGTTTGAAACATCCGGTGGAGCGAAAATTCATCGGATTCCACTTCAGGCCTTCCCAAAATTTTGGGCGTATGCTTATGCCATCCAAAAAGATGATGGCAACTATCTGATAGACACCGGCTCCGGTACAGAGACATCCCACGAGGATCTTCTGAATGGATTGCAACAGGCGGGACTTCAAGCCTCGGACTTAACCCACATCCTTCTGACCCATGCCCATATTGACCATTTCGGCGGTCTCTCCAGGTTAAAACCTTTAACAGGCGCGAAGATCGGATGTCATGAACTGGATTTGCAAACTGTCTCGCATCACGAAGCAAGACTGACTCTCATCGGACACCGCCTCGCCTCCTTCTTAACAGAGGCCGGCCTTGCTGAAGAGACTCGCGACCAACTCCTCGGCATTTACCGTTTTACAAAAGCCATCTATCAATCCATCCCCGTTGGTTTTACATATGAGGCTCAAAACATGCAGGTTGGGCCGTTTGAAATGATCCATTTGCCGGGGCATTGTCCGGGTCACGTTGCGATGCGTTTGGAGGATGTCATCTTCTGCGGCGATATGGTTGTGGAAGGCGTCACCCCGCATCTGGCGCCTGAATCCATCAACCCCTATGGGGGGTTGGATCATTACCTTGAATCGCTAAATCGTTTTCAACACTGGGCAACGGATGCCAGCCTGATTTTGAATGGTCACGATGACCCCATAACCAATCTGCGCGACAGCATCAATATTACACATCAAAATATCATCCGCCGTATTGGCAAGGCATTGGATGTTTTAAGTGACCCGCTCACAATTGCCGAAACCTGTGATGCGGTCTATGGCGAGATGGGCGGCTATAACCAATTGCTCGTCTTCGAAAAGACGGGTGCGTATATCGAGTACCTTTATGAACACGGCATGATCGAAATCACCAATCCCGACGAGATGGAACAGGGAAGACCAGCTCGTTATCGCAGATTGCGGGATATCCCAGATTCTGAGATCCTTCCCAAGGAGAAAAGTTATGTACTCATTTGATCCAACAGAAGAACAACAAATGCTGATCGACGCGGTGAACAAATACGCGGTCAACGACCTGCGTACCGCCGCACATGACGCGGAGGAAAGCCTTGAACTGCCGAAGAAACTTGTCAGCAAGGGATGGGAGCTTGGCTTGTTGCAGGCATCCATCCCTGAGGCGTACGGTGGTTTCGGTGAACGGAGCGCGGTTACGGGTGTTCTTGCCCTTGAGGAAATGGCGTTCGGCGATCTTGCTGGCACATTGGCAGTGATGACACCGAGTCTCTTTGCGACGCCGATCCTGCTCGCAGGCAGCGAAGAGCAGAAAAACGAATATCTGCCCAAGGTCATTGAAGGTGATTGGGTTCCATTCACAGCTGCGCTCATCGAATATGCCTTCGACTTCGACTCTCTCGCTTTAAAGACAACCGCCACACTCAAAGGCGACGAGTACGTCCTCAATGGTGAGAAGGCATTTGTCCCGTTTGCGAAGGATGCGGAACTGATCCTTGTGTATGCAAATCTCGATGGCAAAACTCAAGGCTTCATCGTCCCGAAAGATGCGGCGGGATTAACCATCTCGGACGAACGCGAAAAATTGATGAGTCTCAATGCGCTTCCGATGTATCGGATCAAATTGGACAACTTGAAAGTTCCCGCGGCGAATCGCCTCGGCGGCGTCTCAGGCATGGACTTTGAACTGGTCCTTGCTTCGATGCGCGTTGCCACTGCCGCGCTGGCTGTCGGCGTTGCGAATGCGGCGTTTGAATATGCAAAGAATTACGCAAAAGAACGCGAAGCCTTTGGCGTGAAGATCGCGCAGAAACAGGCCATTGCCTTCACGCTCGCCGAAATGAGGACCGAGATCGAAGCCATCCGCCTGCTCAACTGGGAAGCCGCGTGGAAACTCGACCAACATCACGAAGACGCCGCCAACGAAGCCTATCTCGCCTACACAGGCGCGGTGGATATGGCGATGATGGTCACAGACCGCGCCGTACAGATCCTTGGCGGACACGGATATATCCGTGAACACCCCGTGGAGATGTGGATGCGAAATGGCCGCGGCTTTGCCACGTTTACAGGACTAGCCATCATCTGATCGTCATTGCGAGGGTTGGGACGCGGTGGCATCGAAATCCCGAAGCCATCGCGTGCTTGCATGGTAGTTGAGATTGTTTCGCTCGTAACGACAGATTAAAGGAGAAATATTATGCCAATTGAATTTGAAGCACCCAAGCCGATTACGCAGACACAGCTTATGCTGAAGACTGTCGGCGAAGAAATGATGAGATCGAAGTCACGTTACTTCGATGAGCATGAACATGAGATTCCCTGGGATTACATTGAGTTCATGCACACTGCCATGAAAGCGATGGGAGGCGGGAGTCTTGTGCCAAGGGAAAGGGGAAATGGACACGATGGCGACGAAAAGAAGGAAAAGCGGCCACCAATCGGATATCAGGTATTGGCCGCGCAGATCGAGGCACTCGCCTGGGGCGATGTGGGTTTTTATCTCATCACTCCTGGAGGCGGATTGGGCGCTGCGGCTGTGCAGGCGGCGGGGACGCCCGAGCAAAGAGCCAAGTTCCTGGCGCGCTTTGGGGAAGAGAAACCCACATATGCGGCGATGTGCATGACCGAAGCCGGAGCTGGTTCTGATACCGCCTCCATTCGTACACGTGCAGTGCTCGATGAAAAAACCAACGAATGGATACTCAACGGCGAGAAGATCTTTGTCACTGGCGGAGACAAATCGTTTACAGAGTATGAAAAACTTGGCAAGGGTTTTATCGTGGTGTGGGCGAGCATTGACCCATCCGCTGGACGCGCGGGGATGAGGGCGTTCGTTGTCGAAGCGGGGACGCCTGGGGTGAGGGTCACCAAGCTGGAACACAAACTCGGCATCCGTGTAAGTGACACTGCTGCGATTTCGCTCGTGGACGCGCGTGTGCCGTATGATTGCATCCTTGGCAGCCCAACCGTTGAGAAAACAACGACTGGCTTCAAGGGCGCGATGGCAACCTTTGACGCGACGAGGCCTCTCGTGGCGGCATCAGGTCTCGGCGTCGCGCGAGCCGCCCTTGAATTCCTGAAGGAAAAACTCGCGGAGAACGGGGTCCAGATCCATTATGGGTTGCCCCGCCAGAAACTGACATCCATCGAGCGCGATGTAATTGATATGGAGATCATGTTGAAATCTGCGTGGCTGATGGTGATCAAGGCGGTGTGGATGGCGGACAACAAGAAGTCGAACGCGCTTGAATCTTCGATGAGCAAGGTCAAGGCTGGCGATGTAACGACGAAGATCACACAAAAGGTTGTTGAGATCCTTGGACCGCTTGGCTACAGCCGCGAATTCCTTGCCGAAAAATGGTTCCGTGATGCGAAGATCACAGACATCTACGAAGGCACAGGTCAGATCAATCGTCTCGTTGTCGCGCGGCAGATTTTGGAATATAGCGGGAAGGATTTGAGGTAAGGGCCATGTTGGCCGGGTGGGGCGCCGTTCGTCGACGCCATGTATCAAAACCACCTGTAACAGGAAAGCATAAACTTGTAAGTAGTGGTCTCGATATGCCCTTCGCAACAACCGCTCAGGGCTGCTGGACCACCGAGGAGAGTTGGATACTATGAAATATCAAATTCATAAAGCAGTAGTGATCGGTGCGGGAACAATGGGGGCATCCATTGCGGCGCATCTCGCAAATGTGGGTGTGCCTGTGACGTTGCTCGATATTGTTCCTAAGGACGCACCTGCGGATAATAAGGCCGCCCGCAATAAGATCGTCACGGACATGTGGGATAAATGCCTGAAAGCCAAACCTGCAAACTTGATGTCTGCAGAGTTAAAGACGTTGGTCACGCTGGGGAATCTCGAGGATGATTTCGGTGTGGTCGCGGAAGCGGACTGGATCTGCGAAGCCATCGTCGAGAATCTCAAAATCAAACAGGACTTGATGGTTCGTATTGACGAGATCCGCAAGCCAACTGCGATCGTTTCAACGAACACATCGGGTATTCCAGTTCATGATATTGCGGATGGGCGCTCGAAGGAATTCAAGAAACATTTCCTTGGGACCCATTTCTTCAATCCGCCGCGTTATTTGAAATTGCTGGAAGTCATCCCGACCGCTGATACGTCGAAGGAAGTGGTTGAGTTCATCAGTCACTTTGGCGAGTATCGGCTGGGCAAGGGAATCGTGTTGTGCAAGGATACTCCCAACTTCATCGGCAACCGCGTTGCTTTTGGAACGGGCGCGTTCGGACTGGATTTCATCATGAGGAACGGCTACACAATTGATGAAGTCGATTCCATCACTGGACCGTTGATTGGCCGTCCCAAGACCGCTACCTTCCGCCTGATAGACTTGGTCGGCATTGATGTGTGGGATCATGTCGGGCGGAATCTCGCGCCGTTGATTCCGCACGATAAACTTGGTCAGGAGTATCTCAAGGCGGAAGCGCCGAACAAACTCATCTCCACTTTGATCGAACGCAAGTGGCTCGGTAATAAAACCAAAATCGGATTCTATAAAGAGGTGCGCGACGCGGAAGGTAAGAAGGAATTCTGGTCGCTTGACCTGAACACGCTCGAACACACTGCCCCGACCAAGCCGCGATTCGATTCGGTCAAAGTGGCGAAAGATATCGAGGGCTTGGGAGACAGGCTCAAGGTCCTGTTGGAGGCGGATGACAAGGCGGCGACTCTCGTCAAGGCATTGACATATCAGGGCTTTCAATACGCATCATCCATCATCCCTGAAGTTGCTGACACTGTGAAACCGATTGACGATGCGGTCCGTTGGGGGTTCATGCACGAGGCAGGCCCGTTCGAGACGTGGGACATGCTTGGAGTCAAAGAGACGGCGAAAAAGATGAAAGCCGCGGGCTATCCCGCCGCCAAATGGGTGGACACCATGCTCAAGGCTGGTGTCGACTCGTTCTATCAGTATAAGAACGGCGAGAAGGTCGGCGTGTATGACGTTGCAAAGCAGAAATATGTGAAAATCAAGAGACCTGAAGGCACGGTGATGTTGAGGGGTTTGAAGGTTATCAACGAAAACGCGGGTGCGACGTTGCGAGACATGGGTGACGGTGTTGCATGTCTTGAATTCCACACAAAGATGAACGCACTCGATGATGATATCATGAACATGGCGCTCGAGGCGTTCGAACGACTCGACACGGATTTCGACGGGCTGGTAATCGGCAACGAAGCGGAGAACTTCAGCGCGGGCGCGAACCTGTTCATGATGGTGGTCGGGGCACAGCAAGGCATGTGGGATATGCTCAATATCGCAGTGAAGAAACTGCAGGATATGAACATGCGCATGCGTTATTCGCCGAAGCCGATTGTGGTTGCCCCTGCCGGACTCGCGCTCGGCGGCGGATGCGAGATCACGATGCATGCGCCGCGCATTGTTGCCGCGGCCGAGACTTACATCGGTCTTGTTGAACTCGGCGCGGGGGTCATCCCTGCGGGAGGTGGCACAAAGGAGTATTTGCGACGCATTGTCAACCCGCCGATGCGCGTCGAAAACACTGAACCCTCGATGTTCCTGCAACGCGCCTTCCTGCAAATCGGTCAGGCGAAAGTCGCCACGAGCGCGGAAGAGGCGCGCGGCATGAACATACTGTGTCCGCAGGATCGCGTGGTGGCCAATCGTGACCACCTCCTCGCGGAAGCAAAAAGGGAAGTCCTGCACATGGCCGCGGCGGGATACAAACCGCCTGCGCCCGAACCCATTTTTGCCGCGGGTCGTGATGCGCTTGCCGCGCTCCGCATCGGTGCATGGTCGTTCAAGGAAGGCAATTACATCACACAATACGACCATCATGTCGCGGGCAAACTTGCGTATGTAATGTGCGGCGGCGAACTCACACGCCCACAATGGGTGAGCGAGCAATACATCCTTGATCTCGAACGCGAAGCCATCCTCTCGCTGTTCGGCGAGGAGAAGACGCAGGCGCGCATGTGGTCGCTGTTGCAGACGGGCAAACCGTTGCGAAATTAACGTTATCACGTTTGAACGAAGGAGACGACTATGAAAGACGCTGTAATTGTTTCTGCTGTACGGACCCCAGTCGGTAAAGCGAAAAAGGGAGGGCTTGCCACGGTTCGTCCCGACGAGATGTCTGCCACTGTTATCCAGGCCTTGCTCAAGCGGACGCCGAATCTCGATCCCGCCGAAATCGAGGATGTGGTGTTTGGATGCGCGTTCCCCGAAGGTGAGCAGGGACTCAACATGGCGCGTATGATTGCCTTGCGCGCTGGCTTGCCTGATTCGGTCCCCGCCGAGACCATCAACCGCTATTGCTCATCGGGCGTGCAATCCATTGCACACGTTGCATATGCGATCCAATCGGGTCAAATTGACGTTGCCATTGCAGGTGGAGTCGAATCCATGTCCATGGTGCCGATGATGGGATATAAGTTCTCAGCCAACCCGCATTTTTCCCTGGAATTGCCGCATTATTACACCAATATGGGCCTGACTGCCGAGAATGTTTCTGTAAAATATGGCGTCAGCCGCCAGGATCAAGATGGGTTTTCATTGAAGAGTCACCAGAAGGCTGCACATGCAGTCGAATCTGGACTCTTCGATCCCGAACTTGTCCCAATTAATGTGGAAGTGGTCGAATTTAACGGGCATGAAAAGCCCATCAAGAAGAACTTCACTGTCAAACGCGATGAAGGTCCGCGCGCCGATACCAATATGGAAGCCCTGTCCAAACTCAAGCCTGCCTTCAAGGAAGGCGGCACAGTGACTGCGGGCAACTCCTCGCAAATGTCCGATGGCGCGGCGGCAGTGATGGTAATGTCTGCTGAGAAAGCCGCAGGGTTGGGGCTTGAACCGTTGGCGCGGTTTGTTTCATTCGCGGTGGGTGGTGTCCCGCCCGAACTCATGGGTATAGGACCAGTGGTTGCGGTTCCAAAGGCGTTGAAGTTGGCGGGGCTCACATTGAATGATATTGACCTGATAGAATTGAATGAAGCATTTGCCGCGCAGGGGCTTGCAGTAATGCGCACGCTGGAACTGGACGAGAGCAAGGTCAACGTCAACGGCGGTGCGATCGCTTTGGGACATCCGCTCGGGTGCACGGGCACGAAACTGACCACGCAGTTGATCTACGAAATGGGTCGCCGCAAATCGAAGTATGGCATGGTCACCATGTGCATCGGCGGTGGCATGGGCGCCGCGGCGATCTTCGAGAATTTACAAAACTAATCCATCAAGGAGAAAAGAAATGCCTCTCACCATATCACAACTCATGGAAAAAATGCCTGGTGCATTCCTGCCTGAAAAAGCGCAGGGAGTCAATGCGGTCATCCACTTCAAGTTTACAGGCGCGGAAGCGGGCGAATGGAACGCGTCCATTGCGAATGGCAAGTGCGCCGTGGCGCAGGGCGCTCCCGCCGACAAGGCAACCATGACCCTCACCGCCGATTCGAGCGATTACATCAAATTATTCACAGGGGAGTTGGATGGTATGCAAGCCTTCATGCAGGGCAGGCTCAAATTGGGCGGGGATTTGAACCTTGCGATGAAGATGATGCAGATGTTCAAGATCAAGTAAGGCAAAACTCGGAGATTGTGCTTAACAAAAATCTCCGAGTTTTTTATAACCCGACGTCGAAATATTCCCTTAATAACGCACGGTGTTCCTCTTCATTCACAATGGGGCTTTCCATGCGCTGGCCATCCTTCGTCAGAATGAGGCGGTCATCCTCCAGGGAGACGCGACCGTCTTCTGTTGCACGGCTGATGATGCTTCCTCGCGTAAAACTGGATTTGGGCGATGTCTGGTGATACAGGCACCCGGCCTCGTATTCTTCGGGGAATTTGTGCGGCTGGAGGTCGAAGAAATAGTGCCGTTCCCAGGTTCCATTATAGTTTTTCTGCCAGACAACATATCCCCCCAGGGTTTGTTCCAAACGGTATGCACGCAAGCCCTGCGGTTGTTCCCCATCCACTTCAAGACTCAGCGGCTCGTTGAAGGAATCGCCAAAGCCGACATCTGCCAGCCAGCGCTCGGACTGACCCGGAACCTGAACCAGCAATGCGAGATGGTCGAAGTCAATTCCCAGATTCCCTGCACGGTCAAAAACACGGGCATTGAGATACGTCACTTCAAAACCGATCTGTTTCAATAACCAGGCGAAGAGACCATTCAGTTCGTAGCAAAACCCGCCCCGTTTGTTGATGACGATCTTATTCCACAGGGATTGCCTGTCGAGTCGGATCGGACGTTTCAGGCCGATGTCCAGGTTCTCGAAAGGGATGTTTCTCATGTGGGCGGTTTGCAACCCGCGTAATGTTCGGGTGTCTGGTTCTACAGGTCCGGGGTAATCGATTCGCCTGAGGTAGGTGGCTGCATCCATGGGACGGAATTATACCCATCGTTCTGCTGAATCCCGGATACGAGAGTACAATAGTGGCCAATGGCAGGCAGTTTTTTATGTGGAGTTTCCAATGCTCAAATATCCAACTGATATCCCATCTTTTAAGAAAAGTTTTCAGGATGTGCGCGCGCTTCTTGTGAGCGCAACAACGAGGCTCGCGAGGGCTGGTGGACCGGAAAGTGCGAACGCCCTCCGTGAGATCAGCCGTATAACCCAGTCTCTTGTGGATCTGGAGCAGGCGGTCACTGACCAGTTAAAGAACAGGGAGACTCAGCTTGGAGCGTTGATGGGGATTGGGCGTGCAATCAACTCGTCCCTTGGGTTGAATCGTGTGCTTGAGGAGGTCATGGACACGTTGATCGAGTTGATGCGCGCCGAACGCGGCTTCCTGATGTTGCGAGGATCCAATGGGCAGTTATCGGTGCGGATTGCAAGGGGCATCGATCACATCAATCTGGAAGAAGAGGAGTTCAAGGTCAGCCGGACGATCGTTGAGCGGGCGGCGGCTACGGGCGAGACGATCCTGACCACGAATGCGCAGGAGGATCCGCGTTTCGAGAAGGAGATGAGTGTGGCGGCATATCAACTGCGCTCGATCCTGTGTGCGCCGCTGAAGCTCAAGAACGAATTGATCGGTGTGATCTATGTGGATAACCGTGCGCGTTCGGGAATCTTTCAGGTGCGGGACCAGAACCTGATCACCGCCTTTTGCAACCAGGCGGCGGTGGCGATCGACAATGCGCAATTGTTCGATGACCTGCAGGATAAGAACCGCGAACTGGAGGAGGCGTATCAGGCAACGCTGGAGGGGTGGGTCAGCGCACTGGACATGCGCGACAAGGAGACAGAGGGGCACACACAGCGCGTCACTGTGCTGACACGACGACTTGCAAGGGCGATGGGAGTGGATGACTCGCAGATGATCCATATCACGCGCGGGGCGTTGTTGCACGATATTGGCAAGATGGCGATCTCCGATACCATCCTTTTGAAGCGCGGGGCGTTGACGGAGGAGGAAAGAGAATTGATGAAACAGCACCCGGTGTTTGCATATGAAATGCTCAAACGGATCGATTTCCTGCTGCCGGCAATCGATATTCCTCACTACCATCATGAAAAATGGGACGGTACGGGATATCCGGATGGCCTGAAGGGGGAGGAGATCCCCTTTGCGGCGCGTATCTTCCCTGTTGTGGATGTATGGGACGCGTTGACCTCCAACCGGCCCTATCGCGATGGTTTGCCTCAGGATGAAGTGCGCGAACGTATCAAAGCGGATTCAGGCAAGCACTTCGACCCGCAGGTTGTGGAGGCCTTTTTACAAATGGATGATTTTTCCGTGTAAATGCGGACCCGCAGGCTTTTGAGACCCGCTGGTTTTTTACACGATGAATTCGAAGCAGGGGATGTTGGGCATGTTCCTTATCGCAGGGAACCGGTGTCAAAACCATGTTCATCAAGGTATTCCAGCATCATCTGCTGAATCTCCGCATCCGGCGGAAGAATTTGATCGGCGCAGGGGGCAGTGTGACCCCTCACCATTCCGCTTTTCCAGATGTTTTCCTGAACGTTCCATGTATACCATTTCTGGCAGACGACCACCTGCACGGTCTTTATCTGATAAAAAGGCGGTTTGACCTTTTTCGGAGAGCCGGCAACAATACTGACGATCCTCCTGTCAGCGGGCGGTTCGTCGCCCAGCATGGAAAAACCCGTCATCCATTCGGGGCGGGAAATGCCGAGATAATCCAACAATGTGACAGGGATGTCCATGACCTGAACGTTGTTCCTGCGAATCCCGGCGTGCTCATGGCGCGGGAAGTGGATGATGATGGGGATGCGCTGATTGACCGTGTAACGGTAGCCATGATCGGTGTATATCACAAGGATGGTGTCGTCCAGTTTGCCGGATTGAGCCAGGTATGAATAAATTTCCTGCACACGCTGGTCGAAACTCAGGATCGCATCCTTGTAGCGCCCCATATCCCACTCCTGGTCGTCGTCTGTCGATTCGTTCGGGAAGACATCCTGTTCGGAGGAGAAGAGCGGGCCGTGCGTGTCCATGAAATGTGCAAAGACGAACAACGGACGGTCGGACTGTTCCAGCAGATCAATGATCTGGTCCACGCGCTCGGCATCGGTCAGGCGGACCTTGGGGTTGTTGACCTCTGCGAACGGATTTTTCATGTCCTCGAGAAAGAAGATGTGGAGCAGCCGGTCGAAGGCTCTTTCCGCGATCATTTGAATGAAATACGTGGACGGTGAATTTCCAAGCACGGCTCTGAGTGCATCGAGGGCGGGCTGTTCAAGGGAATTGCCATTGACAATATCAAAACCGTTGAGCATGTTGACCTGTTCCGCGTCAACGTAATAGGGAGCGCCGATCTGCACCGTTCTGTAGCCTTGATCTTTCAGTATGCCCGGCAGGTGTTCAAAAGAGTCTTCATTCGTGAGGACATCCGGATAGCGCAGCACATTGACCTCTACAGGCGCTTTCCCGGTCAGAGCGGATATGGTCGAGGCGGTGGTGCTGGAAGCATTGGGGAATGCGTTCCCGGCGACGAGCGATGTCTGTGTCAGTTCATTGAGGAACGGCGTGGTCTCGAGACTGTAACCGTAGGCGGAAAGATAGCCTGCGCTTAAACCGTCAGCGCCGAGGATGATGATACTGGGACGTTCGGCAGAGGATTGTATTTTGATGCTGGAACTGCCCAGGTGGGGAACGCGGGAAAGGTAGGTCGTCAGGACGCCAGCCAATGAAAGTGCAAGCAGGCCAAGGACCAGAAATGAGGCGGTCTTACGGAGCGTCCGCGCGGTGCGTTGACAGAATCGAAACATCCAACGGAAGGTCAGGAGGAATATGGCAATGTAAACGATCCGCCATGCGCCGAGGGTTGTGATGATCCCGAATTTGAAGAGGGTGTAGGTGAAGTTATCGAGCAGGATCAGCGCGGTGACGGAGAGCATGAGCGCGGACGGGACAAAGCGCAGAACCGAAAAACGCATTTTCCATTTTGGATTTTTTATCAACCGGGCAGGAACGGAGAGGATGGCAAGGGCGGCAAGCAAAACGAACGCGGCCACTCCGCCGCTGACGATCAGCACCTTCGATTTTTCAAAGAGGGACAAGGGGGAGAGGGCGGACGGCTTTGTGATGAAGAACAACCACTCCATGAATACATGGAAATACGCGCTGAGGACGGTGATGTGGAAGATGGCAGGCTTTTTCGGTTGTTGGCGGGAGGTCTGGGTCATAGGGTCGGGATATTTTACCCCTAATTGACGTACTGACTGAAATCATGCATAAAAGAAAAATTCCCTTGAAGGCAAGTGCAAGTAAGGAATGTTCGATAGCTCTAACTTTGAATCTTTCTGGAATTTGAAGACATATTAGAATATGTTCATGAAAAATTCAGGAGATTGCAAGGCAAGGGGCCGGGCAGGGC
>DATIUT010000317.1:0-9724 GCA_035466615.1 Anaerolineales bacterium
GGCGCGGAAAGCCTGTTGGGACGCGGTGACATGCTCTTCCTCAACCCGGAGATGGGGAGTCCCGTCCGTGCGCAGGGTGTATTTGTCACCGATATGGAGATCGAGCGGGTCATTGCACACTGGCAGAAGAACGCGGATGAAAACGAAGCGATACCTCCATGGGAGAAACTGTTGACCGAGCCGGAGGAAAACGAAGACGAAGATTTAATTGAGAAGGCGGTCTCCATTGTCCGCCAGAGTCAGCGCGCGTCGGCGTCTTTGTTGCAACGACGATTGCGGATCGGATATCCGCGTGCGGCGCGTTTGCTGGATCAACTGGAAGACATGGGGGTGGTCGGTCCCTCACAAGGCGGCGGCAAGGAACGCGACGTCTTGCTGGGCCCGTTGGATGAAGAAGATGAACTTGATGAAGGTGAATGAACAAACGAAATTGAGAGAAGTTGATGGATACAACCACCGATACCCAAACCCCGAAAAAAACGTTTAGCGATTATTTGCGCCTGTGGTTCAAGTGGGTGCTCGACCCGCTGGGAAGATTATTTCTTCGGCTGGGGCTTACACCCAACCTGGTCACCATGCTGGGTCTGTTGGGCAACACAGTGGGCGCATACTTCCTGGCACGCGGCGATCTGTTGACCGGCGGTGTTTTGGTCGCGGTGATGACCCCGATTGACGCGCTGGATGGAACCATGGCGCGCCTGCGCGGGGAGGCAAGTGATTGGGGCGCGTATGTCGATTCGGTCTCTGATCGTTATTCTGAGTTGATCATTTACGGTGGCTTGTTATATCACTTCCTGACTTTGGGAGATGCCCTGGGCGGCATGCTCACCTTTGGCGCGGCGGCGGGATCGGTGCTGGTTTCGTACGTCAAGGCGCGGGCGGAAGGTCTGGGTTATGAGGCGAAGGTTGGTTTGCTCACACGTGCCGAGCGGTATATCGTCCTTGCGCCGTCATTGATCTTTAATCTAGTTTACATTGGTCTAGGGCTATTGGCTGTCTTTGCGAACATTACTGCGATACAACGTATCTGGTACGTCCGCAAACACGCCCACGCGAGAATGAAGAAGCGAGATCAGAGGTAGATATGCCCGAAGGTTTTGGTATTGGCCCTTTGTTTGTCCGGTTTTATGGGATTATACTGATGAGTGGCGCGGCTGCAGGCGCGTTTCTCGCCACACGGGAGGCGAAGCGGCGCGGATATGCCCCAGAGATCGTTTGGGACCTGTTTATATACTTACTGATCGGAGGAATCATCGGTGCGCGGGTCTGGCATATCCTGACGCCATCTCCTTCCACTGGGGTTACGGCAAGTTGGTATCTTTCACATCCACTGGATGCACTTTCAATTTGGAAGGGCGGACTTGGCATCCCCGGTGCGGTCATCGGCGGGTTGATCGCTTTGTTCTTTTATTCGCGCCGCACAGGGATCAACTTTGCCGAGTGGACTGATATCGGCGCACCAAGCCTCGCTTTGGGACAGGCAATTGGCCGTTGGGGGAACTTCGTCAATCAGGAACTATACGGCGCGCCCACGAACCTTCCGTGGAAGATTTTTATTGATCCTGCTCATCGCCTGACCGATTATCTGGATGTTGAATATTATCATCCGCTGTTTTTATACGAGTCCATTTGGAACCTGATGAACATGTTTTTGTTGATCTGGATTTCCCGCCGATTCGCGGATTCCTTGAAAAATGGAGATATCTTCCTCGTGTACCTGGTCGTTTACCCGGTCGGGCGTTTCCTTCTGGACTTTTTACGGCTCGATGCTTCTTTGGTCGGGGGAATCAACATCAACCAGAGTATCATGGCGGTCGTCGCGGTCTGTGCAGGGGCGGCATTGTATTTACGTCATCGTAAGGTTTAATTTTCCTGGTTAATGATAAGATGCTTGGGATGACCGTTGTCTTATTGACCATAAGTTTGTCTATGCTATGCTCAAAATGAGAGAAAATAATGATCGAATGTGAAGACCTAAGCAAAAAATATAATGGTGATTTCTGGGCTGTCGATGGAGTGTCGCTGAACATTCAACCCGGGCAAATACTGGCTTTATTGGGGCAGAATGGCGCTGGGAAGACCACCACTGTCCGCATGTTGACCGCGTTGCTAAACCCCACCCGTGGTTGGGCGCGCGTGGCTGGCTATGATGTGATGAAGCACCCACACGAGATACGCGCCAATGTCGGTGTGTTGACAGAACAGCACGGACTGTACATGCGCATGACCGGTGAGGAATACCTTGACTTCTTTGGCAGGGTATATGGTTTGGAATCTGAAACTCGAAAAAAACGGAACCAATACCTGCTTGAATATTTCGGTCTTGCCGAAGCGGCGCACAGACGTTCGGGAGAGTATTCCAAGGGCATGAAACAAAAACTGGCACTGGCGCGTGCTTTGATCCATGACCCATCCGTGTTGTTGCTGGATGAACCGACTTCAGCGATGGATCCTGAGTCGGCACAGTTGGTGCGGAGTGAAATCGCCCGCCTGCGTTCTTCCAAACGGACGATCATTATCTGCACACATAACCTTGCCGAGGCGGAGGCGCTTGCAGATACGATCGCGATCATCTATCGTGGCAGAATCCTGCTCAATGGGTCATTGGAGGAATTAAAGCGGAAGGTTCTCGGACCTGTGGAATATGAGGCGCAATTCTCGGGACCTTTCGATGCAGGCGAGTTGGAACTGCCCGAGGGTGTGGAACTGGCTTCTCGAAGCGCGACCAGTTTACGGTTCCGGGTTGATGCGCCGCTGGTCGTTAATCCGAAGATCGTTCATGAGTTGACATCCCGCAAGGCGCCCCTTGTCTCCTTTCAGGAAGTTTCGAGAAAACTGGAGCAGGTGTATTTGAAGACAATGGCGGATGCACAAGGGGTGGCGTATGCGTCGTAATTGGGATGCGATCTGGCTGGTGGCGAGACGCGAGTTCCAGGATCAATTCCGTGACTGGCGTATTGTGGTCCCGATGGCATTGCTTGTGTCGGTATTCCCGTTCATCGCGGATGATACAACACGGCAGGCGGTCAATTTTATGAGTCGTTTTGGCGGGGAACTGATACTTGACAACTTGATTCCGTTCGTGATCCTGGTGATCGGGTTCTTTCCCTTGTCGTTTACATTGGTTGTCGCGTTGGAAGCGTTTGTGGGCGAAAAAGAACGCGGCACGATCGAGCCGTTGCTTTCGTCTCCTCTGGAAGACAAGCACTTGTACCTTGGTAAACTACTCGTGGGAATCACCACCCCGCTTGTGTTCAGCTTTTTGTCCATAGGGATTTATCTGATCCTGGTCTCAAGGCATGACGTGGAATTCCCAAGCGCATACATGCTTGCGTTGATTCTCTTGCTGACATTTGCCCATGCAATTCTGATGGTCAGCTCTGCGATCGTGATCTCGGTGCAGGCAACGACGATCCGCTCCGCGAACTTGATGGCTTCGTTCGTTGTTGTGCCTGTGGCGTTCCTTTTACAGGGTGAGACCATCCTGATTTTTTGGGGCAACGAGGATGTCTTGTGGTTCGCCATCCTCGGTGTGGCATTGCTCTCCGGGTTGTTGGTGAGACTGGGCCTTGCCCATTTCAAACGTGAATACCTGCTTGGGCGTGAAATCGACACGCTGAATTTCAAGAACACGTACCGCGTTTTCCGTGACCGATTCGTGGGCGGGGCGAAGTCATTCCTGACTTGGTACCGCGTGGAAATCCCTGCCACGCTGGAACAGTTAAAACAACCCTTGATAATCGTAGCTGGGCTGGGTATGATCGCTCTGTTTGCAAGTTATGCCTGGGTGATTGTCAATGTGCCGGCATACATAGAATTTTCACCCGAACGCGTGGATGATCTCAGGAAGTTGGTGAGCGACAACCTTGTTGATCTGGACCAACTGCGGGTGCGATTGCCTGCACCACTCCTGTTTTTCTATAATGCACGCACGACCATTGTCTTCCTGTTGATGGGCTTGGTCTCGTTCGGCACACTGGGTTTGACCTTGTTTATGTTCAACTTCGCACTGGTTGGTGGTGTGTTGGGCGCGGCGGACTTGGTTGGGTTCTCACCGTTGTTGACCTTCGTTGTCGGTGTGTTGCCTCATGGTTTGTTCGAATTGACCGCGGTCATCCTTGCCACCGCCGCAATGTTGCGGGTGGGCGCCCTGCTGGTTTCGCCCGATACAGATAAAAGCCTGGGAGAGACGTTGCTGCTTTCGCTCGCAGATTGGTTCAGGGTATTTATTGGCCTGGTTGTTCCATTGCTGGCCGTTGCGGCTGTGATCGAGATCTATCTCACACCTGTGCTGATTAAAATGGCATTCCCGTTTCTATAAGGAGGGATTCCATCTTGGCAAAAGTTATCATACTCGGATCGTCCAATGCAGTTCCCAGCAGGGATCATGAGAACACTCACCTCGCGATCGTAGGTGAAACACGTTCCATTCTTGTGGACTGTGTCAGCAATCCTGTTGTCCGGTTGGAGCAGGCGGGAGTGGATTTCAACGAACTGACAGACATCATCATCACGCACTTCCACCCTGACCATGTCTCCGGTGTCCCGCTTCTCCTCATGGACATGTGGCTGATGGGGCGCACCAAGCCTATCAATATCTATGGCTTGCACTTCACCATGGATCGACTCGAAGACCTGATGGGGTTTTACGGCTGGGCGGAGTGGCCCAATTTCTTCCCCGTGGCTTTTTATCGCCTGCCTGAGTCCGAGAAGACATTTGTGATGGATTGTGATGAGTTCAAGATCACAGCCTCCCCGGTCCATCACATGGTGCCGACGATTGGCATCCGTGTGGAAAGCAAGCAGACCAAAAAGATACTTGCCTATTCTTGTGATACAGAACCCTGCGAGCAAACGGTCGGTCTGGCAGATGGCGCGGATATACTCATCCATGAGGCAGGCGGTGCCATGTATGGACATTCCTCTGCTGAGCAGGCAGGGGAGATCGCGGCTAGAGCCGAGGTTGATACGCTTGACCTCATCCACTACCCAACAGGGCGCTTTGCAACTGGTGACATCGCCGCAGAGGCCGGTAAAACCTACCGAGGCAGGATTATTATTGCAAAGGACTTTATGACGATAGAGATATAAAGCATTGACGGTCACTTTGAAGGTGACCGTCAATTTATTTTTACCAGCCGTTGATATACGGCTCCCATTCACGATATTCGTTCAAATGCCTGCCGAAAATATACATGGCACTCGCAGGCGGCTCTTTGGGAACATGGTGAAGGTACATATGAGCCTCCTCCACCTTGCGCCCGCCCTTACGATGGTTGCAGTGTGGGCAGGCTGTCACCACATTTGTCCACTCATGCCCGCCGCCCATGTGACGCGGGATCACATGGTCCACAGTCATACCTCCGTCTCTCTTTCCACAGTACTGACAGGTATAATTGTCACGGCGAAACACCTCTCGACGCGTCAACTTGACGCGCGGTCTAGGACGATGGATTTGCATCTCCAGCCGAATGATCGAAGGCCGCGGGATCGATTGCCTTACAGTTTTTATGTGACCGCGTCCGTTCATGACCATATCGGCTTTGCCCGCCAGGAGCAATCCAACCGCACGGCGTGTGGTACAGACATTGATCGGTTCGAAATTGGCATTTAGCACCAGCACTGGGTCGTGCATTCTGCCTCCGCAACAGGCACGATTATATGCCAGTTGGCATAATTCGTAAAATCCTCTTTTGAGAATGACACGAACCTGTCATTCAGGAGAAAAAATGAACGTGTTGATCGCAGGCGGGTCCGGTTTCATCGGAACCGCACTCTCGAAGTCGCTTGAACAGGATGGGCACAAGGTGTTTATCCTGACCCGCAGTCAACCAAAACGCCCCAATCAGATCCATTGGAATGGCAAAACGACCAGTGGATGGGGAAGCCGTATCAACGAAATGGACGCGGTTGTCAACCTGACGGGATACGGACTCGAACACTGGCCCTGGACCAAACGGCAAAAACAGAAATTCATTGACTCCCGCGTCATTCCCGGACTTGCACTTGCCTCTGCCATAAAAGAGTCTTCGCGCCGCCCGCGCGTTTTCCTGCAAACTTCCGGCATCAATCACTACGGCTTGCGGAACGATTCCATTGCGGACGAATCCACGCCTCCCGCCGACGATTTCCTTGCCCGGCTCACGGTTGAATGGGAGGGTGCAACTAAATCTGTTGAGGAACTTGGTGTGCGCCGTGTCACCACGCGCAATGCGGTTGTCCTTGCGCGACGCGGCGGATTGTTCCCCCTTATGGCATTACCTGTGCGGTTGTTCTTCGGCGGCAGGTTCGGCGATGGGAAACAGGCCACTCCATGGATCCACATTGCTGACCAGGTCGGCGCGATCCGCTTTTTCCTGGAAAACGAGAATGCCCGTGGGGCATTCAACCTGATTGCTCCGACGCCCACCTCTAATGCGGATTTCATGCGGATCGTCGCGCAAGAATTGAAACGTCCATATTGGTTCCACCTTCCCGCCTTCCTGCTGAGAATCCCTCTCGGTGAAATGAGCGTCCTGCTCACCGAAGGCAGTTACTCTCACCCAAAGCGCCTGCTCGAACTTGGCTACAAATTCCTATTTCCCACTCTTGAAAATGCAGTAAAAGATATTTTCAAATAAAATTAGACGAGTTATCCCGTTTAGGAGAAAGTATGAAAAAAATAATGGTTGTGTTCGTAATGCTTCTGTCCGCCTGCAATTTGCTGACCGCGCCGCCGGCGGAACAGCCACTGCCCACCGCGTATATTGATCCATCCTATCCCACTATTGAAGCGGCTCCCGCCTCTGCTATGCAAACGATGAGTGGTGTTGAAGTCCGTGTGAACCGCGCCTGGCGCGATGGCAAGGAGGTCCATGCAGAAGTTTGTTATACCCTGTTGGATACATCCGACTGGTCGATCTGGGGTGCGGGCCTGCAATACGCAGGCGGGTCGGTGGTTGACTTCGGCTCGACCTTGTTGAGTTTGCAGGAGGCAGTGGAGGGGCAATCAGGTGTGCGATGTGACGATCTTTCCTTCCTCAACATTCCACCCGATGCAGACCTTTCCGCTACTATCATAACGATAGATGCCATCGCCGCCCCGCCCCGTATGGAGGACTACTGCACGATCTATATGTCCAAGATCCAGCAGACCCTCAACGAACGCGGTATTGCCATCACGCTGGGTTGCGTGGATTCGGCCGGGGTACAAGTCATGCAGATCTTGAGTAAACCAGACACAATGTCCCAGGAGGAAGCGGAACAGATCGTCTATAGCGATGAGTTTTACACGGTCAAAGGTCCGTGGTCTTTTGCCTTCAATCTTGGTCAGTGATGTTGTATAATGGGTGCATGTTCAATTTCCGGTTAGTGAACGCATATTATTATTGCCATCCGTAATTTCAACGATGGTGTATTTGAACGCGCCCACCATCGAGGGCGCGTTTTTGTTTGTAAATTCGTGAGGCGGGATGCCATCCCGCTTTATCTAGGAGGCTCAACGTGAATATCGAAGAACAGGTCCAATTGTTGATGCAGGGCACCGAATACGGTGACGAGGAATTGAAGCGGTCCATGACGGATGAACTTCGTCAGCGCCTGATGGATGCTGAAGAGGCGGGACGGCCCTTGCGCGTGTATTGCGGCTTCGACCCAACATCAACGGATTTGCATTTGGGCCACACCATTCCCATGCGCAAACTTCGCCAGTTTCAAGATCTGGGGCACGATGTGACCTTCCTGATCGGGAGCTACACGGCATTGGTTGGGGATCCTTCAGATAAGAATAAGGCGCGCCCGGTCTTGACGGAAGAACAGGTTGCCATCAATGCGAAGACCTATGCAGATCAGGCCTACCGTGTGCTTGACCCCAAGAAGACCAAAATCCGCCACAACGGCGAATGGTTGAGCGAGCTGTCCCTGGTGGATTTGATCCGCTTGGGCCAGAATTTTACTGTGCAACAATTTCTGGCGCGCGATAATTTTGCCAATCGCCTTGAAAAGAACGAGCCGATCTACCTGCACGAAACGTTTTACGCGTTAATGCAGGGCTACGATGCATATGCATTACAGACCGATGTACAGGTGGGCGGCACGGACCAATTGTTCAATATCATTGTGGCAGGACGCAAATTGCAGGAAGCGCTCGGGCAGAAGCCGCTGGTTGGAATTGTGCTGGGAATATTGCCGGGCACCGATGGTGTACAACGCATGTCCAAATCAACGGGCAATATCGTGCCGATCAACACCGGTGCGGACGATATGTACGGGAAGTTGATGTCCATTCCTGATTTTGCAATGGGCAAATTCATGCGCCTGGCAACGCGCTGGACCCCGCATGAAATCGAGGCTTTTGAAAAGGAACTGTTGTCCGGAAAAATGCATCCGCGCGACGCGAAGATGAAGCTGTCATTCGAGATCACATCCATTTTTTATGGCGATGCAGATGCAAAGTCCGCGCAGGAAGCGTTTGTCAAGACCTTCCAGAAGAAGGAAGTGCCGGATGAAATGCCCGAGCATCAATTGATTGAAGGTCAAACTGTTTTGGGCGTGATCCTTGCGGCGGAAATGGCACCCAGTAAGAGCGAGGCGCGGCGTTTGATCGACCAAAAAGGCGTGCGGCTTGACGGAGAAGTGTTGGAGCACGGAGATGCTCCATTCCCGCATACCGGTGTGCTGCAGGTTGGTAAACGGAAATTCCTGCGCGTGAAATGAAGCAAAAACGGGATGGTGGCGTTCTGCGCCACTATCCCGTTTCGGAATCCTCCTCGCTGATCATCTTTAAAAATGCTTCAACGACTTTCGGGTCGAGGATTTTCCCCGAAATGTCTTTGAGGTGGGCAATGGCTTCATCCTCCGACCATGCATCCCGATAGGGGCGGTCTGATAACAGGGCATCCCAAATGTCGACAACCGAAAAGATACGAGCCGCCAGCGGGATTTGTTCTCCCTTCAAACCGCGCGGATAGCCGCTTCCGTCCCAGTGTTCGTGATGGCAGTAGGGAATATCGAGTGCCGGGCGCAAATAGGGAATGGGGGAAAGCAGGTCGAATGCGTGTTGCGGGTGTTTGCGCATTTCCGCCCATTCTAGATCTGTAAACGAACTTGTTTTCCTCAAGATCTGGTCCGGCACGCCCATTTTGCCAATATCGTGCAAAAGTACACCGCGGTAGATATTCACCATGTCATCGTCATTGGTATTCATGTAACGTGCGAGTTGCATCGTTAATTTGGTTACGCGGCGGGTGTGCCCTTCCGTCTCACTGTCGCGTAATTCGAGTGCGCGCGCCCAGCCTTCCAGTGTTGTATCGTATGCCTGTCTGATCTCCTGGTTGGAGTGTTGCAGGTTATCGAACAATTGTGAATTTTCGATTGCAATCGCGGCCTGCCCGCTTAGCGTCTGCATGAACTGCATCCATTCATCATTGGGAGAAAACGGTGAACGGTGGAAGATTTCAAACAGGCCCTTGATCTGTCCCTTTACGATTAACGGGACTCCGATGTAGGAGACAAATCCCTCGCGTATCAGTAATGGATCTCTCGCAATTTCAATTGCTTTTTGCAAATCTGGGATATGTTCGATTCTTCCCTTCATAACGACCTGCCCAGCCAATCCTTCACCGACCCTCATCAATGGGCGGGTGGGGGATGGGGAACGGAAGCCGGCACTGCACAGATACGTCAGGCTTTGGAGTTCAGGGTGATAAAGCAAGATGTCCACCGCGTCGATTTTGAGATGTCTCAG
>DATIUT010000318.1:0-5497 GCA_035466615.1 Anaerolineales bacterium
ACCTCAGCGAGGAGAGGATTCTGGCGTTGAAAAAAGTTTTCCAAAGATGACCGGGAACGCCTCAAATTGATGATGGGGTAATTCGAGCCGATTGAAAAATATTCTCGGTTACTTGAGCAAATCTTCCACCAAGGTCGCGGGCTAACAAAGCGTTAGAAGATACAATGATCTAGCACATTCAAAATGTGCTCTGCCAGGTTCGAGGTTCAAGTCCTAGAGATGTATTTTGAACGAAGGGGTAGACCCGAACAAGTAATACAAAGTGGCAAGTAGACCACTCTTGTTTCTTCCTACCCAACTTTATAATTCCCCCGATACGACTCCGGCAGCAAGCTTGCCAGCGACTCCATGATCTGACTCGTCCCCTCACGCAACATTTTCTGGCGGTCAGCCTGTTCCTTCAGGTAAAACATCTCCCCCACTGACAATGTGACCCGCGCACGCTTCCACTTGCGCATGTGACCATAGACATTTTCATTCTCCGTCCCGGTCATTGCCACCGGAACGATCGGCGCGCCGGATTTCATCGCGAGGAATGCCGCGCCCTCCGTCCCCTCCTCCAGACCGCCAACAACAGATTGTCTTCCCTCCGGCGCGATGGCGACGAAACGTCCCTGCGACAAACCATCCAGCGCGGCGCGGATCGCCTTCCGGTCCGGCCTGCCGCGGTGCACCCAGATGATGCCGTAGGCGCGGAAGAGCGGTCCCACCAGCCAGTGTTCATATAACTCGATCTTGCCCATCCCATCAATCGTTGTGGGAATCGAAGCGGCAAGCAAAACCGCATCCGCATCACCAAGATGATTGATGACGATCAACGCCGGTCCATGCTTCGGGAAGTCCTCCATCCCGCACACTGCGGCATTCATCGTAAAGAACGTGACGAGTTTTGCCAGTCCGCGCGCAAAGACACGAAAAGCCCTGCGGGGCAGGGTCAACTTTGGCAGTGTGACCAGGTCCGGCCGCCACCAAACGGTGACGGGCTTGGGTTCAGGGGATGATGGCTGAGTCTGCATACACGCCGCGATATTCCTCCGGCAATAAACCGGCAAGATGGCGCATCACAAGATCGGCATTTGCCTGCCGCGTCTCATGTTTCTCCTTGCCCTTGGCTGTGTTTTCAGGCAGGGTAATGGGTTTGCCGATGTGCATCTCAAGCGAGGGCCTGTCGCCGTGTGTGGCCCTGTGCCAGAAATCCTCGGTGGTCCCCACAATTGCCGCCGGGACGACGGGCACCTTCGTCTGCTCGACGATGTATGCCACGCCGGGCATGGCGCGCCGCATTGCAATGACGTGCGAACGCCCACCTTCGGGCGCGATCAACAACGGATACCCGGCTTCGATGACGGAGATGACCCGCATGAACAGGGTGCGGTCATAATCGCCGCGATGCACAGGGATCACACCGTAGGCTTTTAATATCTGTCCCTGCCCGGGCTTTTCGAACACATCCGACGCACCGATGATCTCCAGTTGCTCGGGCCAGAACGATGCCGCGAACGGAGGGTCGAAGATCGAGACATGGTTCATGGCAACCACATACGGCCTGCCAAATGGAACGTTCTCTTTTCCTGTGATCTTTACATTTGCCAGTATATGAAAGACCCCCCGAAACCCCGCGCACAACAGCGGGCGGCTCAACCTGAACTTCCACGGGACACGATACGCACCGCTCATTTGCAAAGCGCCAAAACCTTTTCAAAGACCTCGTCCACATTGAGGTTGTTCGAGTCGATCACAACCGCGTCCCCCGCCGCTCTCAGCGGAGCCACATCACGCGTCGAATCGATGCGGTCGCGTTCGATCACCTTCGCAAGCACATCCTCATAGTTCGCATGTGCGCCGCGCGCGATCATCTCATCGAAACGCCTCCTGGCACGTTCCTCGGCGGAGGCATCCAGATAAATTTTCAGGTCCGCTTCGGGCAGGACGACCGTCCCAATATCGCGCCCAACCATCACCACCTTCCCGCGCTGACCGATGCGCCTTTGCTGTCTGCTCAACGCCGCACGCACACCGGGATAAGCGGAAACGACCGACACGTTTGCGTCCACAGCGGGAAGACGCGTTTCCCACGTGATGTCTTTTTTTGCCACGAGGACATCGCAGGCGCGTCCATCCGACTTTGAGGCTGGCGCGACATCAATGGGCATTTGCTCCGCCAAAGCCGTGACCTTCGCCTCATCCTTCACGTCAATATCGTGGTCCAACGCGATCCACGTGACCGCGCGGTACATCACACCCGTATCGAAGAACAGGTAACCGAGCGCTTCCGCGATCTTCAACCCAAGCGTGGATTTCCCCGACGCGGCGGGACCGTCAATTGCGATGATGGAGGGAGGGGGGGTGTTTGTCATTTTGTTTATGGTTGTGGATTCTCACGCGCATCCGGGAACAGATCATCGCGCGCCCAGATGATAACCGTTTCGGTTTCACGCGGTAACTGGCGATATACCAGCCAGCGGAACCAATCCGGCGTCTGGACATTGTCCCACACGAGAGGCTGTCTCCATGTGAAGTCCTGCCCGCGATAGGCGGAGGGCAGGCCCAACTCGTTCATCAACGGAGTGATGACGATCGGCGGTGCGTTCAACGAATCGAGAACCGAAACGATCTCCACATCATGATTTCGCAAAGCCCATTCGAGGGCGGGCGAATCAATCCCCATTACAGTCACAGGCTGGGCTTCGATATGTCCACGGCTGAACAGGGAGATATCGTTGACGGATGATACAAGCAGGTCGGATTGAACGGGCGGCTGGTCTGGCATCCATAACTCCACGCCGTTCGGGAGACGCACCCCGCTGGCACCCCAGGCGGATGCGAGGGTATAGACGCCGAGAAACAACGAAAAGGACCACGTCGTTCCCAGCCGGGCAGTACGCGGCGACCACCCGAACGTAACGAGACTGACACAAACAACAAGAATCAGTGATGCTCCAAGCAGAACCACATAACGCGCGCCGAAAGGCAGTTCGACCATCCTGCCAAAGAGCGGTATGGATGTCGGTGTGAATTGCTCGTATGGGTTGAGCCCGATGCTGGCGACATTGAACCAGATGTAGATCAGCAGGATCATGATCGCACCAGCGACCACACCGATTTCGACGCGTTCTTCAAAATAAATATCGAAACTGCGCGAGAGTTCCTGCGCGGCAAGGATAAGCAGCGGGATGATGGCCCAGGCAAGTTCGGTCGTCTGGCGATGGAAGACTGCGATCAGCAATGAAACAGCCAGCCAGAGGCCCAATCGAACCACACGCGCGCTTCCAAGACGGAAGCCGCGGATCAATGCAAAGACTGCAAGGAAAATCCCAAGCGGTTCATAGACGAGGAAGGTGAATAGCACGCGCCCCGGGCTGAACACGGACGGAGAAATCCATCCCTTTAGATAAGTGGGAATCGAATTGAACAGTGCGCTCAGTCCGTTCGGGGCGGTGAGGAAGAGCGTGCCGGCGAGAATGATGGTTGATAGAAGAGCCATGACAGCATCGCGCATCCCGCTTTTCGCAGTTTTGGCTGATGAGTTGGATGTACTTTTCCAAAAGAGGGAGGTCAGGCCAAGCATCAGAACGCCGGACCAGACCGAAGGTCCAGAAAGAAGCGCAAGACCGGCAAAGATTCCGGCGGGGATGGTACGTCCACTTCGCCACATCCCCCACGCGAAGAGCAGGAAGGTCACCGCAAGGATCGTCCCATTGGCCTGGCGCGAGAGAGCGACGAGGCCGGGGTCGAATGCGAAGAGGAAGGCAAGGATCAATGCCGGGAACGGCTTGAGTTTTTCACGGAAATATAAAGGCGCAAAGACCAGCGCGCTTCCCACAATTGCAGGGACGAAGCGTGCCATAAAATTTGTGCTTTCAATGACAAGAAAGAGGACGCTCGTGAAGAGGATATAGGCAGGCTGCGGACCGAGGAGTGGATCTTCGCCCTGTGCAATACGAAGCGCCTGTAATGCAAATTGGGATTCTGAATCAGTGAGCGGATTTGCCCCGAGTTGAATGAGGCGGAAACCAAGGGCGATAAGGAAAGCCAGCCAGTACAGCCAGCCTTCGTATTTGGGACGGGAGGAATTCATAAGGGTATTTTACTCTGTCTATCCCTTCATTGCGAGATGGCGGTCGCCTTTCGAAGCAATCTCAGAATAAATGACAACGGAATTGCTTCGCGGCGCACCGGCGCCACTCGCAATGACGAATCACTATGGCACTTCATAGATGGTGACACTTCCCTGCTGGAAGACGGGTTTGAGGGAGTTGTTGAACTTCTCTTCGTTCACGCGGTAGGAGGTGCGCTCCAGATTTCCCACGACGATATAGCGGACATTGTAACGTTCGAGGATGAGTTGTGTGTCCTGCCAGTCGGGTGTGGTGTACAGCGCTTCGATATCCTGACTTCTCTGGTTAAGTAAACCCTGAAATGACGAATCGCGCCATTGACCTTCATGATTGCCCCAGCCCAGGATGGTCGGCAAGCCTGTGTAGATCGAGATGCGCCCATAACTGGAATACGGGTTGCCGGTCGCCTCGGCAATCACTCCATCCGGCGCGGACCTCAGCCACAGGATGGCCGCGGCTTCATCCGGGTTCTCACGTTGCACGCGGTCAAAGTCATCGAGAGTGAAACCGAATGGCGGTTTGAAATTGTTTGTTTTATTTGGGAATCCAAGCACCGGATAGGTCAACCCGATGATCAGGATCACGACAAAAATAACGCTGAAAATGATGTTCACCGCGCCGCGCCGCGCTTCGACTTTGGGGATCGTTCTCCGCTCAGCGCGAAGGAGAACAGCCGTCCCGTAGGCAGATGCAAGGCTTATCAATAACCATGCCTGATAATAGAACTTGAAGATGGTATTGATGCGGTATCCAAAGTTATCCTGAAGATAAACAGAATCAGGACCTAGAATAAGCAATACGCCCAGTGCAACCAGCAAAAGAACAAAGAATGAGGAACGATTCTCTTCGGTCTGTAATTTGGGATTGGAAAATAGAAAAGCCAGGGATGGGATCAACAAAGCCATCAATGTAAGCAGGCCGCCGATATAACTCAACCGGCGCGCCATGCCTGCGATAAAGAACGAGACCACATCATGCTGTTGCCCCTGAATGTATGGAAGGGCAAAATCAGGGCGCAACTTGTACACAAGAACATAGACCCCCGCCATCAATATCAGTAGAACCAGCAAGATGCCCAGCCCAACCCCAAATCCCTTGCGCCAATCTGCAGGTGCTTTTACCCGCAGGAGATAAATCAAAAATGCAAATATTGGAATAAATAATGCACCCCACATCACCCACAGATGTGCGCCGCGTGTCGGGAACATGATACTGGGAAGGATGCCGCTTGCCTGTGAATCAAAGCTGATAAAAAACGGAAGATAAATCACGTATGCCATGACCACTGCCGGGATGCCAAACAGCAGGATATCTTCGAGTCTTTCCCAGCCCCAGCCTGCTTCATGAACCCGGGCCAACACGTAGCTAAAAACGATCAC
>DATIUT010000319.1:0-11952 GCA_035466615.1 Anaerolineales bacterium
GAAGGAAATATCTATAAGGTGGAAAGAGTAAATGAGTGGATTGGCTCTATGGCAGGAGGAGGGATTTACTACTCTTTACACGATGCGGGAGATGTAAATCAAAACGGAATCCATGAATTGGTTGTTGAAATTGAGTCTGGACGTAGTGGAATACCTATATACGAAGATAAAGTGCTTGCCCTTTATGAGTGGTCGTCTGTTTTCAAGCGATTTGAGTACATCCAAAGGATTCCCGTATTTGCCCAATCATCGAATGAAGGACCTCTTGAAGGTGAGTGGTCATTCACAGAAAGCGGGATTCTTATTACAAAAGAGAATTGGTATACAGGAGAGAATTGTCCCCAAATTGCAGTTGAGCGTGAATATCAGTGGGATGGAACAAAGTATATCGAAATGAGCACGCAAATAATCCCATCGGCGCCAAAAGAACCTGTGTTTTGCCGATTAAGTTGGGCGGATGTTGTTATGAATAAGACTTATCTGGGTTGGCACAATGATGAAGCCATAGCTGTTTTTGATGAATTTGTAAATGGCTGGCCTGATGAGTTCAGCCAAACAATGGGACCTGCAATATTGGATTATTACAAGTTTAAACTCGGTTTGTGGCACGACATGCGATGGGAAGAAGAACAAGCTCTGGAAATACTAGGTGGTTTGGCTCAGGTACCTACTCATCCTGACTTCGATTTGTTCTCACGTTTGGCTTCGCTATACTTGAAAGAACGCGATATACATGGTTTTGCCAAAGCTTGTTTGGTTGCCGATAGTGCGTATAACGATGAGTTAACAAGATTATTTCCCGGAAATGAAGATAAAGAGGTTTCTATCTTGTTGGATAAACTGGGTTTTATAACCACAGATTTAGCAGGATGGTATGGACAATTATGTAAGGATACGGATGTCTTACCTGCTGCAATGTGGTCTGATAACCCACGTGATGTCAATCTTGTGCCAGATTGGCTAATTGATAATGGATTTACGTGGTATCAAAAATTCGATGTGGATTTGAATGATGATGGTCTGGGGGATTTACTTGTGTCAATGGATACATATGACGAAAACGATCCTGGAATCTGGTTATTTTTTCAAAGTCCGAATTCGGTAACTGCTTTGTTGCCTGATCGATTTGGATCTTATGAATCCTTGCTGGTTTCTGGTTACGCCCCTTCGGATTTTCAAATGAAACTTTTGACTGGCTCTAACTGGTCTTATCAATATTCATGGGATGTGAAATATCAACACTTTTGTGAAGCAGATTTCTTCCGTGACAAACAAAACGAGTTGGAAATAAAGATTTATAGGGAACGAGATTATGAAACTGTTATCCAAGATATTAATGAGTTCTTCAAACAGGATATTGAAAATTCAGAAGCAGTAAAAAATTGCGGTGCTTATTGTCCAGAATGGTATTTTCCGTATTTTCGGCACTTACTAGGTTTTTCTTATGAAATGATGGGAGATACCGAGTCGGCTAAATCTACTTACTATTCACTTTGGCACGATTATCCGACCAATGTCTTTGGCATTGCCGCCAGTCTAAAACTTGAACCTGTGAGTCCATAACCTATGAAATTCTCCAACCGTGTTTCCCACCTTGAAGCAGAAGGCGCATATGCAGTTCTGGCGCGTGCGCAGGAATTGGAACGTCAGGGACGTGAGATCCTGCATCTCGAATTGGGTCAGCCAGATTTTTTCACGCCCGAGCATGTCAAGGAAAAGGGCATGCAAGCGATCCGTGAGAACCGCACACGCTACACGCCGCCCGCTGGTCTGGCGCGTTTCCGTGAGTTAATCGCCGAATTCGCGGGCAAACAACGCGATGTTGACATCACGCCGGAGATGGTTGTGGTGGGTCCTGGCTCGAAGGTCGGCTTGTTTTTCCCCACACTGGCACTGGTCGAGCCGGGCGATGAAGTCATTTATCCCGACCCGGGTTTTCCCACCTATTCCGCCATGATCGGAGTCGCGGGCGGGGTGGGGGTACCGATTCCACTGGAGGAGGAAAATCAATTTTCCTTCGATCTGGGTGTCTTCGACCGCAAGATCTCCGATAAAACAAAAATGATCGTGCTGAATTCGCCTGCCAACCCAACCGGCGGTGTCATTCCACTCGACGATTTGAAGCACATCGCGGAGAAAGCGCAGAAACACGATGCCTGGATTCTGGCGGACGAAATCTACACGCGTCTCGTCTACGACGGGATGGGTTCCGCCCCAAGCATCGCATCCATCGACGGGATGCTTGATCGCACGATAATAGCTGACGGCTTCTCGAAGACCTTTTCCATGACCGGCTGGAGGCTGGGCTATGTGATCGCGCCTCCCAAACTGGCCGAGCGATTGGAGTTGCTGGTCACACACTCGACCGGGTCCACGGCGGAGTTCACGCAATACGCCGGCATGGAAGCCTTGACCGGTCCGCAGGATTTCGTGCAAGAGATGGTGACCGAGTATCAAAAGCGACGTGACTGTCTGGTGGAATTGGTGAACGCGATTCCCGGAGTCCACGCGCAGAAACCACAAGGCGCGTTTTATGTGTTTCCAAACATCAAGTCGTTTGGGATCTCTGAGAAGGAAATCCAATTGCGGTTGCTTGAGGAGGAAGGAGTCGCTGTTTTGGCAGGGACGGACTTTGGTCCCGGTGGGAGCGGATATATCCGTCTGTGCTATGCCACGTCCATGGATGTGATCGAACGGGCGATGGACAAGGTAAGCAGGTTTTTCAAGTCGCTATAAAGAAGAAGACCGAGGTGTGAGCCTCGGTCTTCTTCTGTTTAGGAATTTACCGTGTCGAATTTTCTGACATCCTCGATTGCTTTTCTGTCGTTCACAAAGGGAAGGAGAATAAGACCCACGACAAAGAAGAATATCAAGGCAAGGATGGCGATACGAAGATTTCCAAAAACCTGGTTTGCAATTCCAAAGATCATTGGACCAAGCCAGGATGTGCCACGTTCACTGATTTCATAGATCGAAAAGAATTCAGCCTCCTTACTTTTGGGAATCATCTGTGCAAATAAACTTCTGCTGATGGCCTGAGAACCGCCAAGAACGATGGCAATTATTACCCCCAGAATGAAGAACTCCGTCCCGCGGCTTTCTCCCTTCATCCCGCTATATGCATATATGACCACACCTGCCCATATCACGAGACTGACAATGATCGCACGCTTGGCTCCAACCCATTTGGCCAGTTTTCCCCAGAATAGCGCGCCAAGAAAAGCTACAAATTGAATCACTAATATGACTTGGATAAGCGTATTCTTTGATAGTTCAAGTCCGCCGCGCAATAGGGGAGCGGCCGCAAAGGTCGATGAGACTGCAATGACCGTTTGGATACCGTCGTTGTAAATCAAATAGGATGTGAGGTACTTGGATGTTTCCGGTAGGGTCCGTGCCTTGTTGCGCAGGAAAATGATGAGCATTACGATCGGGCCGAACATGGGAAGGAAAATCGGGAGAATTGCTAGGTTTTCATCCCATTGTCTTACAGTCAGCAAATTCTGGACATATGGGGTGATTAGAGGTGCCCAAAGAAAAATGAGGAGAGGTGAAAGCAGGAGAAAAGCGATTAGATTGGGCGGCGCTTCCATTGTCTCAGAAAGTTGCTTGAACGCAACGCTTAGAATGGTTTCGCCCTCGGGCAATGTTCGCGCGGCATGGCGTGAATGCAACCTTTTCCAGGTCACTGTGGAAAAACCAAGCCACCAAACACCCGCTGACGCCAAATTGATTCGAACTGCCATGCTTTCTGGGAGTCCGATATTTTCATATTGCAAATAAAGGACCAGGTTCAAAGCCAATAGAATGAACCCTCCCAGATATCCCAATGCCCAACCATAAGAAGATACGCGGTCACGCTCTGTTTCACTGGCAATATCTGGCAAGTAAGCGTTATAAAAAACCATTGCCGCCCCAAAGGCGAGATTGGCGATTATGAATAGTAAAGGTCCAAGTGACCACGTATTATTAGTTACAAAGAACAACCCGATGGTTGCCAAAGCTCCTATGGTTGCGAATAATTGAAGCATCTGTTTGCGACGATGCGAGTAATCAGCTACGGCACCCAAGATAGGCAGAAACCCTGCCTGGAAAACGACCGAGAAGGCGATTGCAAATGGCAAAACAGAATCTGGCGCGACGGGCAGACCCAGTAATCGTGCCGTTCCATCCGGGCTGGCCTCTGCCGCTGTCGCTGCCAGAGATGCTACATATGGTCCCAAAAACACCGTCCCCACTGTCGTGCTGAAAGCCGAGTTCGCCCAGTCGTACATTGCCCAGCCGAAAATCTCACGTTTATCGTTGACCATTGTCTGTGGTGCCGTCATTGTTTTCTCCGGGAAAGAGTTTTGATAATTCTATCAGTCAAAACCTGTTTTGTCGCTGTTTGTTGAAACCAATGGAGGAGTGTGATAGAATCTGGGCGTGCAAGACATTAGGGAAAAGATCAAAATTCAAGGCAAAAACCCCTTGCGCATATCAAATCCTTCATATATAATTGCCATTCGCTATCCCGCCGTTGAAGCGGGATGTCTTCGTGTGTTTACTGTTTCCTGCATGATCACCTAAACTTGAATTGCATCTGTTACATGGCAAGAACTAAGTTTTGGGATGGGAAAAGGTAATTCGTAACGGCGCACATACCCAAGGTCAGGAGTGAACCGAATGTCCGCTACTTTGCCGAAAAAGAGTTATGCGCGTATCCCGGTCAATATCAATCTTCCCAATCTGATCGAAGTCCAGCTGGATTCTTTCGAGCGCCTCAAACGAGAGGGGCTTGGCGACTTGTTCCATGAGGTGTCGCCCATCGAATCCTATAACAAGGGGATGAAGTTGTATTTCCCCAGCCGCGGACCCGAGTCGAAACAGTGGGGCTTGAAATATTGGTTTGGCGAACCGAAGCACACGATCGAAGAGTGTGTGGAACGCGATCTAACCTATGCCAGCCCGCTGTATGTTTCCGTGTTACTGGCTGGTCCCGATGTGCCCGAACCGATCAAACAGGATATATTTCTTGGTGACTTTCCCGAGATGACCGACAAGGGAACCTTCATTATCAATGGTACGGAGCGCGTCGTTGTCTCACAATTGATTCGTTCGCCTGGTGTTTACTTTGAAGCACCCACGGATCGCGCGACGGGACGCCTGCTCGCCATGTCCAAACTGATTCCCGACCGCGGCGCGTGGATGGAGTTCGAGACTCGCAAATCCGATTACATCATCCTGAAATTCAACCGCAAACGAACCGTGCCAATCACGGTCTTCCTGCGCGCCTTGTCTGCCGTGGATGATGGTACGAAAGATTCACCGCTCAAAACCGGCTCGGACGAGGAGTTGCTGTCTCTCTTCAAGGATGTTGATAACAACCCTGAGCGTTTGTTCATCGCCTCCACTTTCAAGCAGGAACCTGAGTGGGAACTCACCGGCAGTCAAACAATCGCTGAAGCCGCCTTGATCGAGTTCTTCAAGAAGATGCGCCCCGGTGATCCTGCCACGATCGAAAACGCAAAACAGTTCCTCGAAGAGCAGTTGTTCGACCAGCGCCATTATGATCTTGAACGCGTGGGTCGTTACAAACTCAATCAGAAACTTGACCTGAGCATTCCCATCCCTCATCGCACCGTGACCAAGAGCGATGTGGTCCGGCTGATCCGCCGTATGATCCAGATCAATAACGGAATAGAGCCACCCGATGATATTGACCACCTCGGAAACCGCCGCGTCAAGACAGTGGGTGAGTTGATTCAGAACAAATTGCGGATCGGCCTCCGACGCATGGAACGCGTCATCAAGGAACGCATGTCCATTCGCGATCAGGAGCAATTGTCCCCTGTGACACTGGTCAACATCCGACCGGTGGTTGCAGCATTACGCGAATTCTTCGGCTCCTCACAGTTGTCACAGTTCATGGATCAGACCAATCCTTTGGCTGAATTGCGCCATAAACGCACACTTTCAGCGCTTGGTCCGGGCGGTTTGCGACGCGAACGCGCGGGCTTCGATGTACGTGACGTCCACCACTCGCACTACGGACGCATTTGTCCGATTGAAACGCCTGAAGGTCCGAATATCGGTTTGATCGGTCGTCTGGCTTCCTTTGCCCGTGTAAACGAATATGGTTTTATTGAGACGCCGTATCGAAAAGTTTTCAGGATCATGGAGGCAGAAGACGAACGCCTCGAAGGGCGTATTTTGCGCGAGAGCGTCGTGGATCCCAAAACCGAGGAAGTGTTGTTCAAATCCGGTGAGAAAATCGACGCCAAAATGGCAAAACGGATCGCCAAGATCGGCGCGCCCGTTGCCATTAGGCCGTACGTTTCCGATCATTTTGACTATTTATCCGCGGATGCCGAAGATAAATACGTGATCGCGCAGGCAAACGCTCCTTTGACCGATAGCAAGGAGTTTGTGCGTGAGCGGGTGTCATCCCGGTATCATTCCGGTTTTATCTTCTCCACACCGGATGCAATTGATTATATGGACGTTGCTCCGCATCAGGTTGTGGGCATCAGTGCGGCGTTGATCCCCTTCCTTGAACATGATGATGCCAACCGAGCCTTGATGGGTTCGAACATGATGGCGCAGGCTGTCCCGCTCGTCCGCCCTGAAATTCCGCTTGTATCCACGGGTATGGAATATCACGCCGCGCTGGATTCCGGCCAAGTGGTGGTTGCAGAGGCGAATGGCGAAGTCATTTCTGTGACCGGCAACTCAATTACGGTCAAGGAACGAGGCGCCGTTCATACTTATCCTTTGCGCAAGTACCAGCGCTCCAACCAGAGCACGTGTATTGACCAGCGCCCCGCAGTGGTCAAGGGGCAGGTGA
Organism: Anaerolineales bacterium; assembly: GCA_035466615.1. Taxonomy (GTDB): domain Bacteria; phylum Chloroflexota; class Anaerolineae; order Anaerolineales; family Villigracilaceae; genus Defluviilinea. Next base: position 6,827 of record DATIUT010000319.1, read on the forward strand.
TCAAGAAGGGCGATATCATCGCCGATTCTTCATCCACGGATAACGGTCAGTTGGCGCTTGGACAAAATGTTGTCGTCGCGTTCGTCTCTTGGGAAGGTGGCAACTTTGAAGATGCCATCTTGATTTCTGAACGGCTGGTGCAGGAAGACCGCTTTACCTCTGTCCACATTGAAAAGTATGAAGTGGAAGCCCGCGATACCAAGTTGGGGCCGGAAGAGATCACGCGCGACATCCCGAACGTCGGTGACGATGCAATCAAGGACCTGGATGAGAACGGGATCATCCGTATTGGGGCTGAAGTTGGTCCGAACGATATTTTGGTTGGAAAGATCACTCCCAAAGGTGAAAAGGAGTTGACCCCCGAAGAACGCCTGTTGCGCGCTATCTTTGGCGAGAAGTCCCGTGATGTGAAAGACACGTCCCTGCGCATGCCTCATGGCGAGCGCGGCAAGGTTGTGGATGTCAAAGTATTCACACGGGAGGAGAACTCTGACCTCTCAGCCGGTGTTGACATGATGGTGCGCGTCTCTGTTGCCCAACGCCGCAAGTTGACGGCAGGCGACAAGATGGCAGGCCGTCATGGTAATAAAGGCGTTGTCTCCAAGGTTGTTCCTGTCGAAGATATGCCGTTCCTTGAAGATGGCACGCCTGTGGATATTATTCTGAATCCTCTGGGTGTTCCAGGCCGCATGAATATCGGCCAGGTATTGGAAGTTCACCTTGGCTGGGCGGCAAAGAGGCTTGGGTATCGCGCTGTCACTCCTGTGTTTGATGGTGCGTCGGAATATGAGATCGAAGCGGAACTCGCACGCGCCTGGATTGTTGACCAGTCCTGGCATGAGACTGCCGCGGCAGCATGGGAGTGGATCAAGGAACAGGAATATGATCCGGCGTCCATTCAGGATGATGATGAAGTCCGTAGTCTGTATCTTGAGGAGTGGCTGGGTGAGCGCGAATACGACGCTTATGACCTGAAGGATATGAGTTACGCTCGTATGTCCACTGCCGCTGAGTGGTTGCGTGACCGCGGTTATGATCCTGATACGGTTTTCTATCCCGAAGACATAACTCCGCGCGAACGCGAGGAGCATGACAAAGTGGCAGTCAATACTTGCCTGCGATTATGGATTGAAAGTGAAGGTCATGGTAGTCGCATTGCCGAAGCGCGTTTGATGGAAGTTGCCCAGGAGGTTATGCATACAAACAGCCACCCCATACCGACTCTGGGTAAGCAGGTGCTACGGGATGGTAAGACAGGTATTTCGTATGATCAGCCTGTTACAGTTGGTGTTATGACCGTTCTCAAACTGCACCATCTTGTTGAAGACAAGGTACACGCGCGCTCCACCGGCCCATACAGTTTGGTGACGCAACAACCGTTGGGGGGGAAGGCCCAATTTGGCGGACAACGTTTTGGTGAAATGGAAGTGTGGGCACTTGAGGCCTATGGCGCCGCGTACACATTGCAGGAAATGCTAACCGTCAAGTCAGACGATGTACAAGGCCGTGTGAACACCTATGAGGCCATCGTTAAGGGAGAGCCAATTGAAGAGCCGAGCATCCCTGCGTCATTCCGCGTGCTGGTCAAGGAGTTGCAGTCGCTTGGTCTGGCTGTTGAAGCGGTAAATGAAAGTGGCGATGTTGTCAAGTTCGGCAAGGATGAAGAAAAGCAACACCCGCCGCGAATGGATACAGGCTTGCTGGGCATCGGAGAGAAGTTTATAGGCAAGCGGTAATCTTGACGCTTGCTGGTCAGCGTGATAAAATCACTTTCCGTTGCCAATAGAACAAGCGGCTATACCCCCGCCAAAAAGCATGGCACTAAAAATGAGGCCATCAGTACGTTTATGGATGGCCTCATTTCTTGCGAATATACATTAAATACTGTTAATAGGAAACTGGAGGCTGAACGTGCCGACAATCAATCAAATGGTCCGCAAGGGCCGCAAGAACAAAAAAGTCAAAAGCAAGGCTCCTGCATTGCAATATACGCTGAATTCATATAAACAGCGCCGTGTACGTCAGGCAAAGGGTGCTCCTCAGAAGCGCGGTGTGTGTACGATTGTGCGTACCATGACCCCCAAAAAGCCAAACTCGGCCTTGCGGAAGATCGCCCGCGTACGCCTGACCAATGGTATCGAAGTAACGGCGTACATTCCTGGTGAAGGCCACCAGTTGCAGGAACACTCGGTGGTTCTTGTGCGCGGTGGTCGTGTGAAAGATCTTCCTGGTGTCCGCTATCATATTGTGCGCGGGTCGCTTGATACCACTGGCGTGGCAAATCGTAAGCAGGGCCGCTCGAAGTACGGCGCGAAGCGTCCAAAGTAGTTTGTTTGATGGAGAAGTAATAGAATGCGTAGAGCAAAACCTGAAAAGCGGGAACTCTCTCCCGATGTCCGTTATAACAGCGTCAACCTGCAGACATTAATGCAACATGTCCTCAAGCAGGGAAAAAGAAGCCTTGCCGCCAGGCTGGTCTACGACGCTTTGGATTTGGTCAATGAACGCACAGGAAAGAATGCGATTGACGTTTTTGATTTGGCTCTCAAAAATGTCTCTCCTGTAATGGAAGTCCGCCCTCGACGTGTGGGTGGTGCCACCTATCAGGTTCCGATGGAAGTGTCGGTGGAACGCCGGCTTACTTTGGCAATTCGCTGGATCTTATCTGCGACCCGTGAGCGCGCCGGGAAATCCTTTCCGGATAAATTGGCTTCCGAATTGATCGATGCATCCAATGAAACTGGTGCCGCAATCCGCAAACGGGATGAAACCCACAAAATGGCGGAAGCAAACCGCGCATTCTCGCACTATCGTGTTTGATATTTGTACTGAGTAGTTAGGATTCCCAAAAGAATGGCACGCGAACATCCGCTTGAGAAATATCGAAATATTGGAATCATAGCCCATATTGACGCCGGTAAAACGACCACGACCGAGCGTATTATGTTCTATACTGGTATGACACACCGCATCGGTTCTGTGGATGATGGTACGACTGTCACCGACTGGATGGTACAAGAACGGGAACGCGGCATTACCATTGTTTCTGCCGCCGTTTCGGCAGAGTGGAAGGGCTATCAGGTCAATATTATTGATACGCCAGGTCACATTGACTTCACTGCTGAAGTTCAACGCTCCCTGCGCGTTCTGGATGGCGGTGTTGTTGTTTTTGATGCGGTACAGGGTGTTGAACCTCAATCGGAAACTGTCTGGCGTCAGGCAGACCGTTATGGAGTTCCGCGTATCTGCTTTGTGAATAAGATGGACCGTGTCGGCGCTTCCTACGAACGGACAATTGAAACGATCATCGACCGGCTTGGTGCCAACCCGATTCCCATGCAAGTGCCCATTGGATTTGAATCCACTTTTAAGGGTGTGATTGATCTTCTTACCATGCAAGCATGGGTCTGGGAGGATGATCTGGGTAAAGAGCCCAAGCCCATAGAAATCCCTGCTGATCTGCAACAGCAAGCTAAAGAAGCTCGTGCCAAAGCGGTCGAAAAGATCGCTGAACTCGATGATGATTTGACTGTGAAGTTTTTGGAGATGCAGGAAATCAGCATCGATGAATTGAAATCTGCCCTGCGAAAGGGCGTTATTACAAACAAAGCTACTCCTGTTTTCTGTGGTTCATCCCTTAAAAATAAAGGCGTCCAAATTTTATTGGATGCTGTGATAGATTATCTGCCTTCGCCTGCGGATATTCAATCTATTAAGGCGTCTGAACCGGGAAATCCCGAAAATACATTTGAATTGCCTACACGGGACGATGCTCCGTTGAGCGCCCTTGTTTTCAAGATTGTGACCGATCCTTATGTTGGACGGCTGGCTTATATTCGTGTCTATTCCGGAGTGTTGAGCCAGGGTCAAACTGTTCAGAACAGCACAAAGGGCAGAAAGGAACGCATCGGTCGTTTGATCCGTATGCATGCCGACCGTCGTGAAGATATTACTGAGATCCGCTCTGGTGATATCGGTGCTGTACTTGGCTTCAAGGAAAGTTTTACGGGTGATACCCTTTGTGACAGCAAATCACTCGTTCTTGAGAGCATCTCATTCCCTGAACCCGTGATATCCATTGCCATTGAACCGAAGAGCACAAGTGACCAGGAAAAGATGGGGGAGGCTCTCCGTAAATTGGCAGAGGAAGATCCGACTTTCCGTGTACGCTCTGACGAAAATACGGGTCAGACCATTATTGCCGGCATGGGCGAACTTCACCTCGATATTATCGTGGATCGCCTTCTGCGCGAGTTTAAAGTGCAAGCAAATGTTGGCGCTCCGCGTGTCTCTTATCGAGAGTCCATCACTAAACCGGTCAAGGAAGTAAATTACAAGTATGCCAAACAATCTGGCGGTAAGGGGCAATACGGTCATGTTGTGTTTTCCCTCGAGCCGGGCGAACGTGGCAGTGGTGTAGTTTTCGAAAACAAGATTGTCGGCGGCTCGATACCAAAGGAATACATTGGGCCTGTGGAAAAAGGGTTCAAGGAAGCGGCTGAAAACGGTGTATTGGCCGGATATCCAGTTGTTGACTTGAAGATTACCCTGTTCGATGGGTCATATCATGAAGTTGACTCCAGTGAAATGGCATTCAAATTGGCCGCCTCCATTGGTTTCAAGGAAGGTGTGCAAAAAGGGAATCCCATTTTGCTTGAACCCATGATGAAGGTTGAAGTGGTTGTTCCAGAAGAATATCTTGGTGACATTATGGGACAACTCAATGGTCGTCGCGGCTTGATTCAGGGTATGGATGTTCGCCCTGGTAATGCGCAGGCAATACGCGCCATGGTTCCTTTGGCTGAAATGTTTGGGTATGCTACCCAGCTTCGCTCTGGCACGCAGGGACGCGGTGTTTTCAGTATGGAATTTGATCACTATGCGCCTGTCTCACAGACAGTTGCGCAGGAAATATTAAAATAAAAACTTTTCTTTTTGGATAAATAAGGAGATCATCAATGGCGAAGGAAAAATATGACAGGAGCAAGCCGCATCTGAACGTGGGGACGATGGGGCACATTGACCACGGGAAGACGACGTTGACGGCTGCGATCACGAAGGTGAGCCAGATGCTGGGGAAGGCCGAATTCAGGGCCTACGACCAGATCGACAATGCGCCGGAAGAG
>DATIUT010000320.1:0-6598 GCA_035466615.1 Anaerolineales bacterium
GCCTTTTTGCGGCCGTTTCGAAACTCCAGAACTCCAACGATCGTGAACACCTTTTCCTGCTTTGACATCTTCGGACATCTCAGCAATGTTGTTCCATATCCATCGTTTAGGATTCCAAGCAAGAAGATATGTTTTCATGATTTATGTCATTATAACCAAAACCCGCCTCTCATCGAGACGGGTTCAGTTTTCGGGTTTCGGTACGCCGTTCGCTACGCTCTCGGCTACTCAACCCCCTATTCACAAAATTACTTCTTTCTCCTCGGCGCCAGCCGATTCTTCGAAAATCGATTCGGCGTGGGAGCAGGGCGTGGAGGGCGGGGTGCCCCGCGTCCACGGTCATTGGCAGATCTCGGCGGGGCGGGAGGCGAGTAATCAAAATCTTCGAGAGTGATTTTCTCGATCGGTCCCTTCATGATGCGTTCGAGTTGTCGGACCATATCGTTGTCTTCGGGTGTGATGAGCGTGAACGCGTCGCCGGTGCGCTGGGCGCGTCCCGTGCGTCCGATGCGGTGGATGTAGGCGTCGGCGGTGTCGGGCATGTCGAAGTTGATGACGTGCGAGATGCTGTCAATATCGAGACCGCGCGCCGCGATGTCGGTGGCGACCATGATGCGGAAGTGCCCCGTTTTGAAGCCGTGCAAAGCCTGCTCGCGCTGTCCCTGTGTGCGGTTGCTGTGCAGGCTGGTGACGCGATGTCCGGCGTGCGCGATCTGACGCGCGATCTTGTCGGCGCGGTGTTTGGTGCGGGTAAAGATGAGCACCGAATCGGTGTCGGTCTGCTTGAGCAGTTTCAACAGCAAGCCCGATTTCAAATGTTGGGGCACGGGATACAATGCATGCGTCACCGTGACTGCGGGTTTGCTGATTCCCATGGCGATCTTTTGCGGCTCGATCAGTGACTGCGCCGCAAGTTGCTCCACCTCAGGCGGGAAGGTCGCGGAGAACAACATCGTCTGCCGCTCCACAGGCACCGCCTTGATGATGCGCCGCACGTCGGGCAGGAAACCCATGTCGAACATGCGGTCGGCTTCATCGAGCACCAAAATTTCGATGCGGTTCATTTTTGCATGTCTTTGTTGGATGAGGTCCAGCAGGCGACCCGGGCACGCAACAAGGATTTCCGTCCCCGCGCGCAATGCCTTGATCTGACGGTCGGCTCCGACGCCCCCGTAGATGGTTGCGCTCCTCAGCCCTGTCCCCGCTGACAGCGCGTGCACCACCTGATTGATCTGCTCGGCGAGTTCACGCGTCGGTGTGACGATCAATGCTCTTGGCGTCCCACGCGGACCATCGAGTAACTTGTTGAGGATGGGGAGGACGAACGCGGCGGTCTTGCCTGTGCCTGTCTGCGCGGTGCCGATGATATCGCGTCCGCGCAACGCGGCGGGAATCGCAGCCTCTTGAATGGGTGTCGCGGTTTCATAGCCCGCGTTCTTGATTCCCTGCATGAGGCGGGAATCCAAATTAAATTGTTCGAAGTTCAAAATATTTCCTGTTCTTCAGAAGTCGTGCACTTGTAAAGATTGAGCTTTCCCTCAAAAAAGACAGCGGTGGACTGCTGATATAAATTATTCGATACGGTGATTATACACTACTAATCCTCCCAACTCTGGTGGTTGAATAGGCGGCGGATTTCGTTATGTCTTTGTAAGGCCGCCCGACTACCGCCGTCGTATCGAAACCATCAAGTAAGCAAAAGCTCTCTGGTCAGTGTGGTTTCGATACGGGCTTCGCCCTGCTCAACCACCGAATTATTTTTGAAAACAAAACCCGTCTCAATGAGAGGCGGGTTTTGTTTTTTTACTATGGTATTGTAGGAACAATCGCGTCTGCCGGGTAGATCAAATACACCGTTCCCCCTGAAGCCTGGAGCCAGAGAGGCTCAAACTCCGAGCGGAGATACGTCACCTGCACATCTGCATCCGCCGATGCGGCAGGATCGTTGATGATCGGGTTGCCGCTTGCGTCAAACCCAACCAGCACCAGCAAATGTCCTCCAGTGGAGGGAATCGTTGAATTGGTGATTTCTCCTTTTCCCCACGCAATAGACATAACCACCGGCACACCTGCGGCTACAAATCCCTCTGCCTGTTCGAGACTGGTGAAGCGTGCCACATACCCTTCATATCCCTGTGTTGCGGCATAGGCGGTGTTGAAGGGCCAGTTGCCATGGCCGTCATAAATCCAATCGTACACACCCTCCACTGCGGCACGGACGCGCGGTTCGCATGGACCAGTGTCATTGTTCCAATAACCCAGAACCATTGATGTGGAGGTGGGACTGCACCACACTTCTCCGCCGTCGGGATACACCATTTGCGAACATTCAGGCACGGCGAGCAGGGTATTCCACGAAGCAGGGTCCCCGGCGGAGACGTTCGCAGACTTGGGCGCCTCTGTTGAATAGGCTACGGATGCATTTTGCATTGATGGCGTTGCGACTCCGTCCTCGCTGAACAATCGGAGTTTGAGTTGGAATCCGTTCGTCGTTGCTTTCTTGGCTGATGAGACGAATGTGTCCACTGCCACGTAGCCATCCATATCGCCCTGCAATCTCACCGAGTGGCGGCTGATTGTCGAATAATCCGCCGCCCAGATGCCAAGCACGTACCATTTGCTCCAATGCGTGCCGTAGTCAGCCCGGAATTGAACCTCCACCCATGTGCCAGCGGGTGTATTGGCATTCCACGAAGCGATGGCTTCCTTGTAATTAAAGGGTGTTGTGATTTCAGGGCTGGTTGCTTCACCGACGAAGAATGGGCCCCCGTTGTAATAATTTCCCCCATAGTATGTACCAGGTGCGTATGGGTCTGTACCGGAGCCGGCTGTAGCCGGATCGAATTCGAGGGCACCGTTGTTTAGGCGCACCCCATTCAGCGACCAACCAGCAAAGCCGCCCTCCGCGGCACGCCATCGAACAAACCCTGTTTGGTATCCGCTGTCACTGCCTTTCTCGGCCGCAACGGCCGGGACGATGGCAAACAATACAACCACGATCAATACGATTCGCATGACTGTCAGAAGCTTGGATTTCATGAGTGTATTCTCCTCTGGATGTGAAATGACCACATAAATACTTTACAGGAAAATTCATCAAAAATCAACCGTGAGTTGGCTGCAGGCCTCCTTTATGGCTTGTGGCTATTTTTCTGATTTGGATGAGCGATATGGAAATAAAGACCCGCCTCTTATCGGGACGGGTCTGTAACTAATTGACCAATATCTGCTGGATACTGGCTACCGCTCACCGTACGGTGACTAAACCCATTCCAGATCTCCTGCGGATAAATAATATTGTTCGTCCCAGGCAGTTGCTCCATCGCGAGGCCGGTATTCAGGTCAATTCCAACCTGCTGATATGCCTTATACGCCAACTGACTGCAATAGAACGCCTCTTCCGTCTCTGCGTTCAGGAAGTTCAGGTTATACGGCTTGCCGACTTGTGCAAGACAATACGAGGCGACACGTTGTCGCATTTCGTGCTCTTCGTTCTCTGAAAGTTCGAGTCCATCAAGGGGAGAAGAAACTCCGTAAAACGTATCAAACAAATGCCCGCGCCGACGCGCCATGCGTTCGGTGTTCCACTCGCCATTGAAGACAGTGAATTTGATCACGCCATGCGCGCCCGCCTCCACACATCTCCCTGCGGGACCGGTGTACATTGCCACATGGTCCACATCCCCGGGCACGAGCCGACCGATCAGCCGCCAGAACTCGCCGGGCAAAATATCGGGCTTGCCATTCATCGTACAGATGACATCGCCGGTTTGTAAGGTCAATCCTTCGATTTGATACGTGTAAATCATTCTTGCTCCGTACCCATTATACGGATTTTTGGGCGTTTCGTTTCATCATTCGAATATCGAATATTTGGCGGCGTTCTTGCCACTCGCCTTGACTTCGTACATCAGGGTATCTGTCAGGCTGACCAGTTTATCCACCGACTCGGGCATACTAAGCACGGTCAACACGCCAATACTGAAAGTGATCTCCCAGTTATTTGTTTCCATCTTCTCAGTCAGGGAGGAGTGCAGTCGCTGGACGATCAATTTTGCCTGTTCCTGGTCTATATTTGTGAGAAGCACGGCAAATTCGTCGCCGCCGAGACGCGCCAGAAAATCGGTGTTGCGGATTTGTGCTTGAATTGCATCTACTACAGATTTCAAAACCAGATCGCCGACTGTGTACCCCAGCGTGTCGTTGATTATTTTGAAGTTATCCAGGTCAATGTAGACCATCGTGTATGGGTGTTTGTTCACTTCCGCGGAAATCATCTTTTTCTCCGCGATCTCATTGAAGGAACGTCTGTTCAGTGCGCCGGTCAGTGGGTCTGTGTTTGTGAGAAGACGCTCCTCTTCCAGTGCGTGTCGTAACTCTGCCAGCAGGATCGTAACGACAGCATAAAACCCGAAGCGGAAAAACGTATTCCATATCCCAATGAATAAATTTGAAAAATGATGACCGGAAAGTGAATTGGATGTCAGCCAGGCGGTTGCGCATAATACCGAAATGACCAGTCCTGCATTCCTGCCGATCATCCATGCTGCCATCGCCACTGGGATCAGATAAAAGAAAGAAAACGATAATTCAAAACCTGTCAGATAATCGATGACGCCAAGGATAAATACAACTCCGGTTGCAATTGTGATCAGCCAGTCCCTTGATAAAGATTCAAGAGAATTCAGTAAACGGTAGATCCTTATTTCAGTGGACTTCATATTTGCCATTGTAACTGTTTTTGCACAGAAAATATTATTCGTGGCACACTAAAAAATCCATCTGGTGCACGATATATATCAACTCGCCGCGCTCGATCTGCGCGCGGCGTTGCTTCAGCCAACTGGAAAAAACCTCTGCATTTAACCCCGCATGCCCCTTTAATGACTCCTCAAAGAAATACAAAATGGAATGCAGGAAATATGCCTCACTTTCGGGATACTTTCCGCCTGCGGCATGCACCACCCAATCCGACGCGCCCACCGTGAGAATCTTCGCTCCCGCGCTGTGCAGGTGCCCGAACAAATGCCTTCCGCTTTTACTGTCGCCGCCTGTTGGACGTGCATCCATCGTCTCGTGATAGAGCCGCTCTATCTGTTCATCCAAAACGGGGTCAATTGCTGGCTCGAGCGAAGTCACGCCATCGAAGTTGATCGTCAGCCAGGCCAGTCCCTTCGTCAGTGACAACAACTTTGGCAACGACGCAGGCATTGGGAGCAGATCCAAGAACGCGTGTGCAATTAACAGATCGGCAGGCGCTTGATTCTTTTGGATGAAATCGAAGACATCCACCCGCTTCAAATGGATTTGGATATCGAACGACTCGTCAAATACCCGCATCTGATTTTCTCCGCTTCTTTCCACGCTCAAACCTGCCTCTTCAGCCCACTGCGGAATCCACCCTAACGCATATTCGATGTTTTCCGCCATCTCATCCACCAGCACATATTCAGCCTTATGAATCACATCCCATCGAATCAACCGCCTCAGCATTGTCCCGATCCCTGCACCGACTTCAATGATGCGGAAGGGTTCCTCTGGCAGATTCGCTTTCAGCGCGTTCAACACGTCCTTGTTGAGCGCACGGTCGTCCACGCTTTGTTTGGAGAGGAGGTAATGGGGGAAGGAAAATTCCATGTTAATTTTGGGGCAGGTGCACGGTATGTCGTGTACCTGCAATTTGATATAAAAATTCTCTTATGGACCCTGCTGTCTCATCCCATTTCGGCTGTGACTTGTATCTTTTCACTGCGTTCCAGGACAACTTCAATAATAAATCTTCGTTGGTTGCAAGTTCGCTGAGAATATCAGCAAGAGTCTTTGCATCATCTGGCTCGATCAAGTACCCGTCTTCACCATGTGTAATGATCTCCCTCGCCGCGCCCGCGGACGTCCCGATCGCGGGCAAACCAAACCCCATCCCTTCGAGATAGACGATTCCAAACCCTTCATAAGTCGAAGGCAAAACCATCACCTGCGCCTGTTTGTACATTTCGATCAATGGCTTATTGTCGAGCGGACCATGAAACTTGACCATTGAAGACAATCCATGCGTGAATACGTATCTTTCCATTTCGTACGCATATCGCGGCTCGGCGGTCAATACGCCAACCACATCCACTCTGACAGTTGACCTTAGACCTTTGACCGCCTTCAGTAGTGTATGAAGTCCTTTTCGGTAAATCACATTCCCAAGGAATAAAATCCGTAATGCGCCATTCTCTGCCCGTTCCCTGATTTTATCCTCTGAAATCATCCTGTCCCCAAATCTATCCGTGGGTGGATAGGCAACGATGAAGGGTTTTTCATCTCCAATCAATCCATTTACAACATTTTTTGTTGTCTTTGAGTTGAAGATAAACCCGTCCACGCTTTGAATGTATTTCTTTTCGGCAACCCGGTAAAGATCATTTTGCCATTTCGGGCGCAACTCCGAGGATCGTAAATGATGCACAAGACTGATGATTGGATACGGATGTTTCCCCGCATTTGCCCAAATCAGCGACGGATGATTGAGTTCGTCTTGAATTAAAATGTCCAAATTGGGCGGAAGTCGAAATCGGAAATTATCCATCAAATGTGATACATAATTTCTCCA
>DATIUT010000321.1:0-4963 GCA_035466615.1 Anaerolineales bacterium
ACTAAGAGAATCACGACGAACAAGCCGAATTCGATCACGGGCACCCAGGATGATTCAAGGAAAGCGGGGATGATTCCCTCGAGAACGCCAAGGACCAACCCGCCAAACATTGCCCCAATTGGGTTGCCAAGCCCGCCCAACACACCGATGACAAAGCTTTTTAACTCGTATCCTCCACCCGAGAGAATACTGAACGGGAAAAAGGTCGCAATCAAGCCGCCGGAGACAGCCGCCAGCATGGTCCCAATGCCAAAGCTCAAAGCCAGGATACGAGTGGACGGTACGCCCATGAGTTCAGCCGCGGCCCGGTTGTTCGCAACCGCACGGATGAATTTGCCCGGTCTGGTACGGTAGAGGAAAAGATACAAGCCACCTGTGAATAACATCGTCACGATTGCCGCAATGATGCGCGAGCCCAGGATCGTGGTTGACCCCAATTGAAAACTACCCGCTGAAAAATCCACGTTGTATGGCGAAGTGGTCAGCGCGGCAGTACCCAGGCCAATGATGATCATGTTCACGGAGAAGGTGGCAAGGAGCGAGGATAGATGCGGGGCGTTGATCACGCGATGAACCGCGACTGCATAAATCAGAATTCCAAGCAATAATCCAAAGATCGCAATGGGGATCACGCCAACATAGGGGTTGACCCCAAACCGGGTATAAATGAAAAATGTGCTGAACATACCCAGTGCAATGATGGGACCATGAGAGAGGTTGATGACGTTCATTACACCCCAAATCAAGGTCAAACCCATTGCCGCAAGCCCATACACAAACCCCAACAGGATTCCATCTGGAAGGGATGCCAATAACAGATTGATTTGTTGCATGCTCAACTCCCGGTAGGTAAATTTTGCAGGGGCAGGGATGATCCTGCCCCTGCAAAGGGTTACAGATTTATGGCGCTGGAATTGGATAGAGGGGATCAGCAGTCGCTACATCAGCAGGCCAGATCACCACGCGCTTGAGTTCGCCGGCGTCATTCTTCTGCCATTGCGCAACCACCATCACGTGACCGGTCTGCAGACCATGCGCTTCGGGCGATGTATCGAAACTGATACCGCCGTAGAAAGTGAAGATATCCATTGCTTCGAGTGCCGCCTTCACGTTTTCAGGGTTGGTCGAGTCGGCGTTTTCAATGGCTTTCTGAAGGATGAGACCTGCGGCATATCCGCCTGCGACATGGTAGGTTGGCTTGTCACCGGTCATGGCTTCATAGGCGGCGGCAAATTCCTCACCGGTGGGACCGTAGAATTCCTTGCCGAGCGCCGCGGCTTCTTCCGGCGTATGTGTTGCCGCGAGTTCCCACTGGCTGGATGTTGAAATGCCGAGGGCGGCGTCACCCAATTCGGGGAATTTGGAATCGGCAGGGGCAACCAGCAGGGAGATGAACTTCAAGCCTGCCTTGCGTTCGTAAAGTTGTCGGGCGAAGGTACTGCCATCGGGGTAGTGCCCGCCGCCGAGCAGGACAGTGGCTCCAGATTCGACGATCTTATTGATCACCGGACCAAAATCGGTCGTGTCGGATGCGTAGCCTTCCTCCAGAACGACCTCGAAGCCCTGTGATTCCAGATAAGGCTTGAGTCCTTCCACGACTGCGGTCGAGAACTTGTCGTTCTCGTGCACAATCGCGACCTTGGCTTCGGGGTCGAGCGTCTTCAACATATCAACAGTGCTGAGCAGATATTGACTGCCCGGTGTGTAGAGCTGGAACAGGCTGGTGTTGCCGGTCTTATAGGCGTCATCTTCCGCAGCGCCAGCAGTGATCATAATCTTGCCGTTCTGTTCCGCAATGATGGACGCGGCGGCTGTGAGACCGGACGAATACGGGCTGATGAGGAAATCCGCATTGTCTTCGGTGATCAGGCGTGTGTATAGTTCCTGCACGCGTTCCTTGGCGGATTCGTCATCGTAGGTAACCGCTTCGAATTTGACGACGGTACCGTCGCTCAGTTTGATACCGCCAGCATCATTGACCTGTTGCATCCACAGATTAAGTCCATTCACCTGCCTCTTTGATGATACTTCCTGCGCGCCGGTCAGCGAGGATGTGAAGCCAATGACGACGGTTTCCTCAACCGTTACAGGTTCGGCTTGCGCGGTGGGTTCCTCTGTCGGTACTGCAGGTGCAGCCGGCTCTTCAGACGCGGCAGGTGCCTCTGTCGGCGCACTGGGACCGCAGGCCGAAAGAACCAAACCCAACAGAACCAGAAGTGTAAGGGTATTGAATAACGAACGTTTCATTCTGTGCCTCCTCCAAAAGGATATGGATTCAAATTTGAACGGAATCTTTCCGTTCCATTCCTATTGTAGGGGGTCGTTAAAAATAATTGCTAAAAAATCGGATGGAATTTATAAAAATGGTATAAAAACGCCTATCCCTCAAACCGATAGCCGATCCCATGTTCTGTGTGCAAATAATCCGGCTTTGATGGATCAATCTCGATCTTCTGCCTCAACTTCCCCACATACACGCGCAGGTACTCCGCTTCATCGCTATACTCAGCCCCCCACACATTTTGCAGGATGGCGCGGTGATGCAGTGTCTTCCCGGCGTTCTTCATGAAATATAGGAGCAGATTGAACTCTGTGGGCGTCAACTCAACGATATCTCCCTGCACTTTGACTTGATGCCGCTCTACATCCACTTCGATCTCCCCGCGCACGATTCTTTCCTCGCCCGAACCTGATTCAGACCAATCTGCCCTTCTCAATACCGCCTTGACTCTTCCTAACAACTCCCCGACGCCGAACGGCTTGGTCAGGTAATCATCCGCCCCCAGGTCGAATGCGCGCACTTTGTCCGCTTCCTCGCCCATGGCGGTCAGGATAATGATCGGCATATGCGACTCTTCACGGATACGGCGCGTGGCTTCCAGACCGTCCATGTGCGGCATCATGATGTCCATGATGACAAGATGAATATTCTCATTTTGAAAATTTGCCAGCGCTTCGATGCCATTAGAGGCGGTCAACACGTTATAACCGCGCACTTCCAAATTACGTCGTACAAAATCGCGCAGGGACTTTTCATCATCTACAACTAAAACATTAATGTTCATCGGTTCGTTCTCTTTTTCGGCTCATTATGACCATTTGCAGACGGCCCGGATTTTACTGGAATTGTGAATGCAACGCAGGCTCCGGAGTCCTGCGGCTCCGTCCAGATCCTGCCGCCATGGGCACGCACAAGACCCTGGCAGATCGCAAGCCCCAGCCCCGCGCCGCTGGTAAGGCGCGTGAGACTGTCGTCCACGCGATAGAACCGCTCAAAAATGCGTTGTCCCTCCCTTAGAGGAATCCCCGGCCCATCGTCACTCACACGGAAGATGATCTCCCTGCCATTCTTGTTAACTTCCACTTTAATGTTAGCCGCTTCCCCTGCGTATTTGATGGAGTTCTCGATCAAATTCCGAAAAATGGATTCCAACCGCAACGGGTCGGCGTATACATCTGACAATTTCGATTCGATATTAACTTCCAACTGGTTTTTCGGCGTAAGCCGCGCCCCTTTCGAGGCGCTCTGGATAATCTCCCTGACATCGCATTTTTCACGCGAAAGTTTGAGTGAGCCAACTTCAATACGGGAAAGGTCCAATAAATTGTTGACCAGGTTGGTCAGTCGGTCCGATTCGTCCGAGATGATCGTGAGAAACTCGCGTTGCGAGGCGCGGTCCCATTCCACATCGTCCGCCAGCATCGTGGAAACATATCCCTTGATCGCGGCGAGGGGCGTCCGCAGTTCATGAGAAACCATGGAGACGAGACTCGATCTCATACGGTCCAGTTCGCGATCCGCAGTGATGTCGTGGAAGAAAATGCCGTGCCCGATCGGGATTCCCTCTTCATCGTTCACGTTAAATACTTCAAGCCGCAGGTGAATGGTCTGGTCCTGAACATGTTGCGTAAACTCGATTTTCTTTTCCCCCTTTTTATTCAGAATCCTTTGCACCTGATTTTTATTGTTCGGTTTGCCAGATGCCTTGTCAATGATACGTGCCAGAATCTGGTCTGCGTGCAAACCCGTGAGGCTTTTCGTGGGAATGTCAGCCAGCTCACCCACGCGCTTGTTGGCATAGATCACCTTCCCGTGCAGGTCGGTCAAGATCAACCCGTCACGCAGGGATTGTACAAGGGCTTCGAGACGCTGGGTCTGCTCGCGTAACCGCATGTCACTACGTTCGAACAGGATAGCGTTCTCTATGGCCATTGCGGCATGGTTGGCAAAACTGGTCAACAGTTGAAGTTCGTTGTGCGTGAACACATGCGGTGTAGGATGGAATACCAGCAATGCAGTGGGAGGTGCGTATTGTGTATTGAGCGGGACAGCCAGAATCGCGCGAAAACCTTCCATACGGGCACGCTGTTTTCTGATAACGTAGGACGGATCGGTCTCTGTATCACTGACTTGGATTGGTTCCCTTGCATGGAGCGCTCGCATAGTTACCGAGTCGGGTTCGGAAGGCTGGATTGAGAGTTGTTCCGTAAATTGTCTGGATAAACCCCTGCTGGCGCGGATGCGGAAACTTCCATTCGTTTCATCGAGAGCAATGACCGCATACATTTTGATCTGTAACAGGCGTCCCATTTGTTCCAGGATTTGGTTGAGGACAGTTTCGGGATCCAGTGACGAAACGACGGCAGTGCTTGTCTCCAGAAGTGTCGATTGTTCCTGCATCCGCTCGGCTATCGAATCCTTCATTCGGATGATACTTTGATTCAAATGCCCAATCTGGTCGTTGCGTTTCGATTCGGAGATTAAGAGGTTCCGATCTTCCTGACTGATGGGTTGGTTCAGACCGATCGCTTCGCTGATCGGCGCCAGCCGCTCGATGGGACGAATGACACGCACAGTGAGTGCCACCCAGAAGAACAAACCAATGAGAAGGAATGTTCCTGCCGCGATGAGCACAATACGCCGGAGGAAGATCTGTGTGGCGAAGGCTGTGGAGATTGGGCG
>DATIUT010000322.1:0-10573 GCA_035466615.1 Anaerolineales bacterium
GTGGTCTTTTGTACGTTGCGGGGGAAAAGGAAATAACTGCCGCGAAAGGCTTCGGAGATATGCGCGCCGGTCTGCGGGTCAACGGGAGCGGCAAGAATATACTCCCAGGTCGGTTTGTTGGTCTGCGGGTCAAGGGTGGAATATTTGTCGGTGATAACCAGCTGATTGGTCTGGGAATCCATGGAGGCAATCAGATCGCGTTTGTTGATGTTGATCGGGTCTGCGCCGGTGAATGTGTCCGTGGCCGCGTCCCATGAATAGTTATTGGTCCCGATGAACTGGGCATTCCATGTCCAGCCGGGATAAACGCGTACGGTCAGCCGCGGTCCAATGAGAAAATACCAAAGCGCACCAACGGCGAGAAGTATGCTGCCAAGAATGAGAGATGTTTTTTTCATGTTTCCTTGTTCCTTTCGGTTTATGAATTACTTTGAATCAGGCGATTGTCAGATCAGGTACAGACAGGCAAATCGTACGTCCGGCTCCAGTCAGAAATGGTGTTGTTTTGTGGTTGTCTCGAGGTTCCAATGTTATAGAGAAGGGCATGCAATCACTTTCATTACGCTGTATTGGTTAATGGTCCAGATGAAGATCCTTTGCTGATATTGTTTCATGCGGTGCCTGCATGGACAATGGCAATGTCATGGCAAAGCAGGAACCTTGACCCGGCACGCCGTCACTCTCGACCGTCACCTGCCCGCCGTGCTGTTCGACAATGGATTTTACGGTCGCCAGGTCCCGGTCATTTGACTCATGATCCATATGGGCGGTATTGCCGTAACCGCTATCCCTGACGAGAATTTTGACCATGTTCGATTCATTTTCCGAGGAAAGGGTCACGGTGCCGCCCTCGGGGGCGTTATTGATGGCGTTCCAGACAAGATTGCGCAGTGCCTGTCGCAACTGCACTGCAATTCCCCGCACCTTTGAATCCGGTTCCGTTTTCCCGACAACAAGCAGTTGATTCTTTACGTCCGCCTGCGGCTGGAATTTCTTTGCCACGTCCCAAAGCAACTGACTGACATTCAGGTCTTCCTGCCGGGGTCTCGTGTTCTGGTTCATTTCCGCCTGTTTCTGCGAAGCCGCTTCATGGTCAACAGACATTGACCGTTTCAACTCATCCATGCTTTGTGAAACAAGCTGGCAGATCCACTCGGGGTGCACCGGCTTGGCGACCACTTTCTTTACATGGAGGCGCCTGGCGGTTTCCCTGATCCCTGCCGAGTCGTATGCAGTCAACAGGAAGGTCACGGCAGGGGAGATGGAAGGTTTATCGTTCAGTGTTTCGATCAGCTCCATCCCGGTCATTTCGGGCATCATCATGTCCGTGATCATAATGTCCGCCGCCCCGTTTTCGAGATGTTTCAGAGCTTCATACCCGCTTGTGGCTGATACCACCTCCACATGGCTTCCTATGCGTGAGATTGCACGCGCCAGCATGTCCGCCGTGTTGGGATGATCATCCACAACCAGGACCTTGAAATGGGAATTCTCTGTCTGAAGTGTTGGCCTGGCATTCATGCCCCTATTGTGCATGATTTTTTCCAGGCAGAACGATAGGATAAATTGGAAAAGGTTGGGGAAAGTTGGCACTCTTTGCGTAATTGTCAGGGACCTTGAGTGTCACCCTGAGCGCCAGCGAAGGGTCTCTGGGACCAATATGGAGATTCTTCGTGGCGCAGGGTGCCACGAAGAATGACATTACCCCATCACCAATCGATAGCCAGTGCCGCGTACGTTGATCACATGGGCAGGATTGCGCGAATCAGGCTCGATCGCCTGACGGATATGATGAATATGCCATTTGGTCAATTCCTGTGCTTCGCGTGTATCGGTCTCATACCCCTGCGCTTCGGCCACCAGCGTCTGATACTCCACAACATTGGGGGAATGCCGCGTCAGCACCAGCAGATAATCGAAGGAGGTGGGGGGGATGTTGATAACCCGGTCGTCCATCGTCACGCGGCGGGCATACAGGTCGAGGGTGAGCGCCCCGCATCTGACGAAACGGTCGCTCGCCGCCGGGACCTGCTCCGTTTTCGAGCTGGCATTTTCCTCCTGATTGTTCATTTCGAGTGCATTTAACTCCGTCTGCAAAGACTCGATCTGCCGCTGGATCTCGCGTTTGCGGCGTTCCTTCTGATTCTTTTCGAGAATGGATTTGGTAAGGTTTATAACAGTCTGCGGCTTGAGTGGTTTTAGCAAATAGTCGGTCGCTCCGCTTCTGACCGCCTCCACAGCCGAGTTTAGGTCAGGTTGTGCGGTAAACAAAACGACAGGCAGGTCGGGGAATTTTACGTGGATACTCTTTAGAAATTCCAGCCCGTTCATATCCGGCATGCGTATGTCTGAATAGACCAGGTCGAAGGGATGCTCTGAAACGAACGCGAGGCCCTCCTTCCCATTTGCCGCAGTGGTGACTTCATACCCTGCGCGTTGCAGGATGCGCGCCATCGTCTGGCGCAGGCTGGCCTCATCGTCAATGATCAGGATATGGCCTTCCATATTCATTCCCGTTCTTTCTCGTGCATGGGAAGCCATACCTTGAAAACGGCTCCACCTTCCGCGTTGTTTTCCGCCTCGATGCGGCCAAAGTGCTGTTCGATGATGTCGCGGGAGATGGTGAGGCCGAGGCCTGTGCCTGTTTGCTTGTCTGTTATGAAGGCGTCAAATATCTGTGGCAGGATATCCGGGGCAATACCTGGACCGGTATCCTTCACGGTGAGAAGAACTTCTTTTTGTGGCGGCAGACTTTGGGTCCGGACGGTGAGGCGGCCTCCCGGCTTCATGACTTCGATTGCATTGAGGAACAGGTTAAGCGCCACCTGTCGCATCTGGTCAGACATCCCTGAAATGGGCGGCAGGCCAGGCTCTGGATGGAATTCGAAGGTGATCTGTTTTTGCCGCATGTGCGTGGAGATCAATGCGTGAACGTCTTCGATCAGGCTGTTAAGTTCGACAGGACGGAAATCCCTGACCCGCCCGGGACGATACGCGCTCCGCAGGCGTTCTATGAGGGATGCCATGCGTTCCGCCTCGGACAGGACGACCTCCAGATCCTGTTTTCCCTGCGGGGAGAGTTGTTCTTCGTCCTTCAACAGGAACAGGGCATTTTGGATTGCCTGCAGGGGGTTGTTCAGTTCATGCGAAACAGAGGCGAGCAGGCGTCCCACAAGCGCCAGCCGCTCACTTTGGACCAACTGCGAACGAACAGTCTGTTCCTGTTGCAGGGCAACCTGCAAATTTCTATAGAGACTGGCTTTTTGCAATACGGCCGATAACTGGTCTGCCAGGGCGATCATCAATTGCAGATCATTATCTGTCAGCCTGTTGGGCGGCTTGTCCTGGACATCAATGACCCCCGCCACCATTCCATCCACCTTGATGGGCACCGTCAATTCTGATTGAATATCCGGAAGAAGCGAGTTATGGAAGGTGAACACGACATCGTTTATGTTATTGGTGAAAAAGGGTACGGCCGTTTCGGCCACGTGCCCGATGATTCCCGTCCCTCTGGGAAGGCGGTGTTCTTTTTCCAGTAACCGGGCGCCGATTTCTCCGCTTCCGCTTTTCAATACAAGGTCGCCGCTCGATGGATCCATCAGATAGATCTGTGTGTAATAATAACCAAAGTTTCGCTGAAGCAGGCTTACCACGTCCCTGATGATTTCATCTGCATCCAGGGAGGATGCCAGCGCCTGGGATGTCCGGTATAGCGCGTTCACCTCTTTTAAACTCTGTTGCGTCGTCTCAAACAGACGTGTGTTCTCGATGGCGATTGCCGCCTGGATGCTGAGTGCGTTCAACAACTCTGCATCACTGGCAGAGAAGGCGTTTAGTTCACTGCTTTGTACGCTGATCGTTCCAATGGGCCGTCCTCCGCTTTGCACGGGAGCGACCAGCAGGGAGCAATAGGTGGGCGGCGTTTCCTTGAGAATATAGAGGGGGGAGGTATTGATATCTCCGATGTTGATCGTTTTACCGGTGGCGATCACGTGCCCGGCAACCCCCTCTTTCATGCCGATCTGTTCGGATGTTTTTTTCCCTGTATTAAATCCGGAGATCGCTCTGGAAACCAGCACACCCTCCTCCACATCCAGGAGATGGATGACGCTTTCCTCGGCATGTTGGATCAGGTCTCGGGCTGAATCCACGATCAGTTGCAATACCCTGTTGGTGCCGCCACGTTCGGTTTCACTCAGTGCGCGTTCAATGTTGGTCAACGCCTTCTCTTCTTTGAGTTGCGTTTCTATTTTGAGTTGTTGTTGAATGGTGCGAAGCGCGAGGGTGATTTGATTGCCAGCCAGCTCAACGTACGTGATTTCATTCTGGGAGAAACTGCGTGAAGTTTCAAATGCAAGAATGATGACACCGAAACGATAGTCCCTCATGGTTAGGGGGATGATCAGCGCGGATTTCGTTCGAGGCGCCAGGTCTTTGAAAGGTGACGGGTTGATGATATAGGTCGAACTCCGCGCGTCTTCCACGATCCTGGGACTCTCGGATTGCAACATCGCCATAATGATGGTTGCTTCCTCAGGTTCCAATGTGAGCGAAAAAAACGGTTCTTCCTGGGGTTTGGTGGTGGCAATGAGAACAGCCTGTTTCTTTGTCTCGTCCCAGCGGATGAGATAGGCATGGTCGGCAACGAAAATGTTCGCCAGATGGGATATCAGGTGATAATAACCATCCCCCAGACCCTTTGAATCGAGAATGCTTTGGGTAGCCATTCGCGTCAGAATAATAAACCGTTCACGGGAGGTAATTTCATTGCCGATGTTTCTTCGGGTGGCAGATACATCATGAAAATTACCGGCCAGATAGCCGATTATGAAAATCACCAGGTAGCCTGGCCAATAGCGAATAACCTGCGCAATCGTATTACTTCCAAATGTAATCAAAAGGAGGATGTTCAATGCAAAACCGATCAAACCAGCAAACAATCCCGCAATTCGGCCAAAATATATACCGACTGCCATGACTGGTATCGTCAACAAAATGGATATAAAGGGACCGGTCTGATTGATGAACAGTTGAAATGTTAAAATGTAGGTAATCACAAGACCAAAAATAACGATTATTTGGACCCCGGTCTCGTACAGGGATATGTGACTTTTCCCAAGTGTTACGGCTTTATCTTTTTTTTGTAAATTCATATATGGTACCGATACCGGAACATCTGTCAGTTGCTTGAAAACAGAATAGGATGGTGTGATGGGTCGTTCGTCATCAGGCGAACATATGGTATGTAAAATATTGAGGGGAATGGAAGCAAATCATTCCTCTGTGCATGTGAAATTGTACTACCCCATCACCAAATTTGGGTAATGTTGCAACGTCTCTGACAGATGAGAGAACGAGATGCCTGGCGTTTAGCAGATTCTTGGCAACATCTCCCCCGCCAGCATGTCCACCACGCGCGTGCTCCCGATGGCCGTCTTGAGTAGAACGCGTCCCTTTGGTTCCCTGGCTACTTCACCGATGATAACCGCCCCTTCGCCGTAGCGCGTCTGTTTCATGACCGAAAGGACCTTCTCTGCATCTTCGCCCGGGACGAAACAAACCAATTTTCCTTCATTGGCAATATACAGTGGATCAAAACCCAGCATCTCGCACGCCGCGTTGACTTCTGGATGCACAGGAATGACCTGCTCTTGAAGAATAATCCCGATGTCTGATTGCGATGCGATCTCGTTCAATGTGGTCGCCAGCCCTCCGCGCGTGGGGTCGCGCAATACGTGAATGTTATTGCTCGCATCCAGCATCGCCTCGATCAAATGATTGAGGGGGGCGATGTCGCTTTGAATGCTGGATTGGAATCCCAATTCGCCGCGCGCACCCAGCACCGCAATTCCATGATCCCCGATCATTCCGGACAGGATGACTGCATCGCCCGCTTTGGCATTCGCCCCGCTGACAGCGACTCCCTCGCGAACCGCGCCGACTCCCGCCGTGGTGATGTACAACCCATCCGCCTTGCCGCGTTGCACCACTTTGGTATCGCCTGCCACGATCTGCACACCTGCTTCCTCCGCCGCCTGCCTCATGGACTCGATCACACGTTGAAGCGTGTCCATTGGCAAGCCTTCCTCGAGAATGAAACCCGCCGTGAGAAATAACGGCTTCGCACCGAGCATCGCCACATCATTGACCGTGCCGCACACCGCCAATCTACCGATGTCCCCGCCGGGGAAGAACAACGGCGAGACCACATGCGCGTCCGTGCTGATGGATAATCGTTGGCGGAGGTCAGGTTCCACCAATGCCGCGTCATTCCCTGCATTCAATGCGGGATTCTGGAACGCCGGCAGGAAGGCTTTTTGAATCAACTGATGACTCATCCGTCCGCCCGCGCCGTGTCCCATGACGATCTGCTCGTTGTGGGGGAGAGGCGGTGCGCATACCGCGCCTTCGATGTTAATTGTTTCTTCAGTCATATTCTGCCTTCTGGATTCTCGTCGTCAATCTGCAAATTATCAATCGGCTGGGATAAAACCATCTTCCGAAAATCAGGCTCTGTATTCTCCGCAAAATACTTATAACTCGAAAACGGATAATCCTCAGGGGCTTCCACCAGTCCATGCTTGACTGGGTTGAGAATCACATAATTCATTCGTTTGTAATATGATGTTTCAGTCTGGAGACATGTATCCCAATAGTTGTACCAAATTCTTCTTCTTGGTGTGTTATCCATTCGATTAACGAACTTCGCATTGATCGAATGGATGCCTTGGGTTAACATCTTCAACGAAAGCGCATCCTCAGGGCTTTGTGCAATGAAATGATAGTGATCCACCATCACAGCCCACGCATGAAGCACCCAACCCAAAATTTTAGCTCTTTCGAACAATGTCTCGCAAAAGTTTGCTCGCTTTTCCTCTTTGTCAAGAAACGGCTTTTTGTATAGTGTGGAACCTGTCACCATGTAAATCGCATTGGACACAAACCAGTGAGGCGGGTTATTCGGGTAGGGTTTGTAAATGTCCATTTGGGTTATTCCCAACGGATTCCCGAAGTTCTACTTCGGGATATCTCCGCAAGTAGAACTTGCGGATTCCGCGCTCATCTTCCGTATCTGTAATACGCCGCGCATGCCCCCTCAGACGAAACCATCGTCGCTCCGAGCGGACATTCAGGTGTACATTCCTTTCCAAATGCCGAGCAATCGTGCGGCTTCTTCAAGCCTTGCAGGATCTGCCCCGCAATGCACAAAGGTGACTCCTCTGCCTGGATGGTCTCCACATTGAAACGCTTCTCGGCGTTGAAATCATCGAACTCGGGGCGCAAACTCCATCCGCTCATGGGAATCATTCCAATGCCGCGCCATTTGCGGTCACATTCCATGAAGACCTTGTTGATCGCCTCCTGTGCAGGTTTCAAGCCTTCAGAGGTCACCGCGCGCTGATACGCATTTGCAACTTCCACTTTGCCTGCTTCGAGCAATTGGACCGTCTTCAAAATTCCCTGCACGATATCGAGCGGCTCAAAGCCTGTCACCAACATCGGGATGTTAAACTTTTCCACCAGTGACGGATATTCCCAATAGCCCATCACCGCACAAACATGACCCGCCAGTAAAAATCCCTGCACACGGCTGGATGGTGAACTCAAAATGGCATGGATCGCCGGCGGCACACGCACATGCGAAACCAGAATGGAATAATTCCTCAAGCCCAATCGTTGCGCCTGCAACACGCTCATCACGTTCGCTGGAGCGGTTGTTTCAAAACCAATTGCGAAAAAGACAATTTGTTTGTCTGGATTCTGTTCTGCCAATGCTACAGCATCCAGCGGCGAATAAACCACGCGCACATCCCCGCCCTGGGCTTTGACCGAGAACAGGTCACGCCCGGAACCGGGCACGCGCAACATGTCTCCATACGAACAGAAGATCACAGCCGGCTGTGACGCAATCGCCAGCGCCTTATCAATCAACTCCAGCGGAGTCACACAAACGGGACAGCCGGGACCGTGTACCAATTCGATCTCGGGCGGGAGCAGTTGGTCGATCCCGTGACGAACGATGGCGTGAGTCTGCCCGCCGCAGATCTCCATCATTGTCCACGGACGCGTCACGGTGCGGCGGATCTCTTCGATCACGCCTTTTACCAGCACCGCGTCGCGATATTCTGTAACGTACTTCATGTCGCTGTTCCGGGGCCCAACTCTTCTTCAATGTTCGAAATTTGCTTGAGCAGATCAAGCGTCTCCATTGCTTCCGACTCGCTTAGAATGCTGATCGCAAAGCCGACATGGATCACGCAATATTCTCCCACCTTCGCCTCGGGCACATAGTCAAGACAAGCCTCACGGAAGATGCCCCCAAAATCCACCTTCGCCATTTTCAAGCCGTTCTTTTCCTCGATCTCAACGATCTTGCCTGGCACTCCTAAACACATCTCAACCTCTCAATCTGACTGCCGCAATGGCGGCTTGTCCAAGCGAGAGTCCTCCATCGTTCGTTGGAACCTCTCTATGTATGTATACAACAAAACCATCACTCTGTAATAGTGACAAAGTTCGTCGCAATAGTGTGATATTCTGCCAAACTCCGCCAGACAGAACGACCGACCGAATCCCCGTGTCGCCGCTGATTTTCTTGACTGTTTCCCGCACGGACTCTGCTAAACCATTATGGAAGCGCGCCGAAATTTTTGGGGTGGGGACTCCTGCCATCACATCCTTGATCAACGCTTCTACAACGCCTCTTGCTTGGACCTGGTCTTGATTCAGCCCGAAAGGATATGTCCCCGTCTCAGCCTCATCTACCAGAGCCTCGAACTCGATTGCCGCCTGTCCCTCATAGTTAACCTTCTGCCGCACACCTGCCAGCGCCGCCGCCGCATCGAACAGTCGTCCCATCGAAGAAGTCATTGGTGTATTGATTTTCTTCTCCAACTGCACACGCATAGCGACCTGATCTTCCGCGCAAAATTCTTTTATGGGTGCAAGGTTCTCATCCCAATCAAGACCAAGACTCCAAAGCAAAGCCAGAGCTGTACGTGCAGGTCGTTTGATTGCCGCATCCCCGCCCGGCAAAGGGAAATATTCCAAATGCGCGGCACGTTGATAGGACCTGTAATCAGCGATCAAAAACTCCCCGCCCCAGATCGCGCCGTCTTCGCCGTAGCCTGTCCCATCGAATGACACACCGATGACAGGTTCATTCAGTCCATGCTCTGCCATGCCAGCCGCGACATGTGCATGATGATGTTGGACTGCAACGGTCGGCAAGCCTTCCCGCTCGGCGCGCTCGAGTGCGTAGCGCGTTGCGAGGTAATTCGGATGCAAATCATAGGCAATCGCTTCAGGCTTTACGCGAAATAGCCGCTCGAAATGCTCCACACCCTGCTCGAAGGATTGTAAAGTTTCGTAGTTTTCCATGTCACCGATGTGGTGGCTGAGGAACGCATACTTCCCGTTCGTGATGCAAAACGTATTCTTCAATTCCGAACCCGTCGCAAGGAGTTGAGGCACATCGAAAGGCATTTTTACGGGAAATGGAGAATATCCGCGCGAACGACGGATGGGGTAAATTGTTTTCTGGTGGTCGAGTAGACGGCGATTTTCCGCCGTATTGAGAGCACTGGGTAACGTAACTGGTAATTGGTAATTCGCAAACACCCTCACCACCGAATCATCGCAACGGATGTGAATGTCGCGGTCATGCATTAGAAAAGCATCGGCGAGTTTGGATAATCGTTCCCGCGCTTCGTCGTTGTCTGTGGCAATTGGTTCTTCGGAGAGATTTCCGCTTGTCATCACAAGTGCGGTCAATGGCCCATCGTCAAAGAGCAAATAATGCAAAGGTGTGTACGGAAGCATCACACCAAGCCAGCCCTGTTTTGGAGCGACTTCCCTGACAATATTGGATTCGAGTTTGCGTTTCAACAACACAATCGGCCGAACTGTGGATTGCAACAACTCCCGCTCGGCCTCACTGACAAAGCAATGCTCTTCAACTGTTTCGACGTCAGGCATCATCAATGCGAAGGGCTTGTCCACGCGCAGTTTGCGGTTGCGCAGTTCGATCACCGATTTTGCATCCATCGCATCACAGGCAAGATGAAATCCCCCCAAGCCTTTGATCGCGACAATTTTGCCGTCGGCAAGCAGACGGCGGGTTTTAGTAACAGCCTCATCATTCAGAATTCTGAATTCTGAATTCTGAATTTCCAACCACACATGAGGCCCGCATTTCGGACATGCCACAGGCTGAGCATGGAACCTGCGATTCGTCGGGTCGGTGTATTCGCGTTCGCAGTCAGGACATAATTTGAATCCCGCCATTGTCGTTTTGGGGCGGTCATAAGGGATATCTTTGATGATGGTGAAGCGCGGTCCGCAGTTGGTGCAATTGATGAAGGGATAACGATAGCGCCTGTCGCTTGGGTCGAAGAGTTCGCGCAGGCAACCATCACAGATGGCAACGTCTGGAGAGATTGGCTGGAAGGCGCCCTCCACAGCTTCCGAGTGGAGGATGTCAAAGGAACGGAATCCGTTTGCAGAGCGGAAGGAGGCGGTTAGTTCATCTATGCGGGAAAGAGGCGGAGCTTCGTCATGCAGTGATTTG
>DATIUT010000323.1:0-9517 GCA_035466615.1 Anaerolineales bacterium
CATGAGTGAAAACAAGGACTTAATTCAGGAAAGACGAAAAACGCTGTTAATTATTGAGGACAGCCCGGTGCAGGCCCTGGCCCTGGTCCATTCCCTCGAGGCGGAAGGGTTGCATGTTCTTTGTGCCCCGAACGCGGAGGCAGGCATTTTGCTGGCAAAAGAGCAATCCCCGGATCTGATCGTTTTGGATATCGAGTTGCCGGCAATGAACGGATTGCAAGCCTGCCATCAGTTAAAACGGGATGAGCAGACGAAAGACATCCCCATTATCCTCCTTACCGCCCATGACGAACTGGATTTCGTGCAAAAAGGGCTGGGTGAGGGTGCTATTGATTTTATACCGAAGGATCAGTTTTCCGGAACCATTCTCCTCAAGTCGATTCAGCAACTTGGGATTGTTAAATAGTCTATGCGCTCTGAAATTATCAGGCTTGTTTCGAATAATTCCGGAAGCGAAGAGTGCCAGGTTGATCAATGAAATCGGAATTCACAAACTCCACCCAATCATGCCTTGATTTGACTGGCTTGCGTGTCCAAGTGTGGCACAGGCGGTAAGTGGGATCCCTCGCGCACCTGTGTCGCAAAGCGGGTCAAATTCAGGCAGGTTATATTGTTGATTGAAGCCTGGGAAATATCTATATTAATGAGCAACCAAACGAGGTAGAGAATGTCGCCCATCTCAAATGAAAAACTTGCCCTGATCGTCGAGGACAGCCCGACACAGGCGCTGCACCTGAAAACCATTCTTGAGGAACAGGGATTAATAACGGAATGCGCCGAGGATGGTAATACAGGCATTCGGCTGGCGCAGGAGCTGGCTCCTGCAGTGATAATCCTTGATGTGGAACTGCCGGACATGAATGGTTACCAGGTCTCCACGGCATTGAAAAATTCGGTTCAAACAGCTTCCATACCCATAATCATGCTGACCCGTCATGACACTTTGGATGCATTAGGCCGGGGCATAGATGTTGGAGTCATGGATTTTATTCCCAAGGATACTTTCGCTGATGCTGTGTTGCTCGAAACTCTAAGACAGATGAAGATACTTCAGGAACAATAAGGAGGCTAATGTTGGCGCCCTATTGTTCCAAGGCTCGAAAAGGCATGGCATCCAGCCAGGTTGAAGTCCTATCTATGGAAGGTGTTTGTTCGCTATGACGGTCAAAGATGGGAACATCCGTGCAGTCGTCGTGGATGACTCGCCTACAGCGCGTGAATTGTTGGTAGGGTTGTTCGAGGCGTCGGGCATCCGCGTTGTTGGAGTAGGCAAAAATGGCGAGGATGCCGTTCAACTGGTAAGCCGGCTGAGACCGGATGTGATCAGCATGGATGTGATGATGCCAAAAATGGATGGCCTCGAGGCGACACGCCAGATTATGAGACATTTCCCGACCCCGATTGTGGTTGTCACCACTGATCTGATGCGCGAGGATACAGATCTGACTTTTGAGGCGCTCAAGGCCGGGGCATTAACGGCAGTCAAAAAGCCCGGTCTGAATGACACCGAGACATGCGACGAGGTCGTTCGAACGGTACGCCTGATGTCTTCAGTGAAGGTCGTGCAGCGCTGGTCAACCGACCATAAACCGCATCGTCAAAGCCCGGTTGATCCGGCGGTGATTTTGGATGAAAGGCGCACAATAAAGATGATCGGAATAGCCGCTTCCACAGGCGGACCAGGAATTCTGGCGGGCATTCTAAAGCCTCTGCCGAAAGACTTTCCGATTCCAATTTTGATCGTACAACACGTGACCGATGGATTCGCATCCGGTCTGGCGCAATGGCTCGACTCGCAGGTTGAACTTCCTGTGCGGCTGGCAGGGCATGGTGATATCCCCGGGCCCGGGATGATTCTCATGCCGCCGGATGATTACCATATGCAGATTAACAAACAAGGTGTCATCGAATTATCGAAAGCGCCGCATTACAAGGGATTAAGGCCTTCAGCCAACTATCTTTTTTATTCGATGGGGCGATTCCTTGGTCCCTATACGATTGGAATCATTCTCACAGGAATGGGCGACGATGGCTCTGACGGATTGGAGACCATGCATCAGGCTGGCGCCCTCACAATCGCTCAGAATGAACAAAGTTGCATTATTTATGGGATGCCGCGTGAAGCTATTGTACGGAATGCAGTCGACCGGGTATTGAATCCCAGACAGATCAGTGCGTTGCTCAGTCAACTCTCAAGTAAACCCATGGATAGGTAGGTTATGATGCTTTCGACCACCCGCAATAATCAAGAAATAATCCCTGTTGCCAAAAACGAGGACACCATCGTGGCACGCATGCGAGTTCGCGAATTTGCCCGCGAAATGAATATGGACACCATCTCCCAGGCCACTATATCGATTGCCGTTACGATATTGGCGCAGACAATCAACCTGGGCAACGACCGTTACGGGCGGGTTGAGGTCAGCTCCTTCTCAACAAAAAAGTTTGAAGGAATGCGCGTGGATCTGATCATTACCGGAAAAGGATGCCAACAATACGAAAATGCAATTCAAAATCAAAGGTTTCCTTATTTGCTGGATGAGATCTCCGTTAAGAGTGTGCCGGATCGGGAACTTGTCGTGACAGCCATCAAGTGGAAAAGCCGCTCCCACGGGAGTGGTACCACGGATTGATGCTTGGCCATGCAAGGATGGAAGGAATGGTTTGTGATGAAGAGACAGGTTCAAATGGCAGAGTCCACTCCCATTGTGATGGGTGGCATCCCGGTTCACATTCTGTCGTTCCGACCCTTGTTTCCTGTGAAGAGAGGAAGCTCATTGATTCCTGATATTCTATGGGCGCCCACCTGCAAAAATAAAATGATTATGCCGGCCTGCTTCGGCGCGTAAACATCTATGGAAATTAAATCCCTGCCCAAGATATTATATATAGAGGACATGCCTGATTCGCGTGCCTTGGTAC
Organism: Anaerolineales bacterium; assembly: GCA_035466615.1. Classification (GTDB taxonomy): domain Bacteria; phylum Chloroflexota; class Anaerolineae; order Anaerolineales; family Villigracilaceae; genus Defluviilinea. Next base: position 2,923 of record DATIUT010000323.1, read on the forward strand.
GCCGTTTATTGGAGAGGCGATATATTGTTTTGGAGTCTGGTGATCCAATCAGCGGCATTGAACTGGCCAAAGATACCCTCCCGGATCTGGTTCTTTTGGATATTAACCTGCCGGATATGAACGGCCGCGAAGCTGCTGCACGCTTAAAAAATATCGTACCCCGGGCTCCGTTGGTGGCTATCACAGCAGATAACACACCCGGTGCCCGCGAAAAAGCCCTGGCTGCCGGGTTTGTCGGCTTTATTACCAAACCGCTCGACCCGGATGCATTTCAGGACCAGGTTGAAGGATATTTGCGCGGCAATCGCGAGGAATTGCCAAACCCGGATGCTTATCAGTCCATGTACCAGACCGAGTTGGCAGAACATTTGGAGGCCAAGATCCGGTCGCTGGGCAGGGCGCTCGAGCGCAACCAGTTTCTGCAACAGCAAAACCAGCACATTATCGATGCTCTGACCCGCCGACAATCCATTTTGGAGGCCAGCGCCCGCGTGAGCCATGACATCACTTCCATCCTGAACCTGGATGATCTGTTGCGCACCACTGTGACCAACATTTTCGATGAATTTAACCTGTACTATTCCGGAATCTTCCTGCTCTCCGAGGATCAGCAATTCCTGAAGCTTAGGGCTGGTCATGGTATCCCGGGAACAAAATTGCTGGTAAACAACTTTATCATCCCGGTTGACGACCAATCATTAATTGGTCGCGCGGCCTTCGAACGAATGGCGTGCATGTCCTCACAGGATGGAACCGAGGCCGCAAAGCGCCTCAATCAGATGCACATGCCGGGCACACGCTTTGCCATGGCATTGCCCCTGGTTTTTAAAGGCGACCTCCTGGGAGTCCTGTCTGTGCAATCCACTGAAACAGGGGCCTTTGCGGAGGAAGACATGACCGCTCTGCAATCCCTTGCCGATCAGATCGCGATTGCCATCCACAACGCCAGGCTTCTGCACCGCCTTGAATCCGCCAACCAGGAATTGATGCGCAGCAAAACCTTTGAAGCCATTGCTTCGGCGACCGGTGAAGCCATTCACTGGGTGGGCAATAAAGCCGCGCCCATGGCGGGAAGTGTCCGCCGTGTACGCCAGGATCTCTTAAACCTTGTGGCAGTATTCCATTCCGTATTCATCGAGAAAAGGGATGTGGACGGGCGGCTGCAGGGCATCATCAACAATTTGTTCATTGAGGCCGGGACCCAGGGGGTGGAATATGACCAAATAATGAAAGATCTTCTGAACGATACGAAATTGAATTTATATGAGATGGTCAGTCTGAATTCGATGCTGGAGGATTTGGCCATCATTGAAAACAGTGCAAATACAATTCTGGACATCAAAGAGGATTTGATCGGTCCGGCGCGCAAGCGCACCGCAATTGCATTTTCACCGGTCGATGAGTTGACCCGGATTATCAGCGAAATGAATGTATCGAAAAACATGGTATCCACGATATGGCCTTCTGAACATACACTGCTGGCATGGGGGGACACGCGTCAGTTCAACCAGATATTTGCCAACTTGATTAAGAACGCCTGTGAGGCATTGGAAGGCTGTCCCCGGCCTCTTATCCACATCTCTGTACAAGAGGACAGGATGGCGAATTTTATTCGGATTTGTGTCAGTGATAACGGCCCGGGAATACCGCCTGAAATTCAGGAAAAGATTTGGGTGCCATTCTTTACGACGAAGGGCAGGCATGGCGGCACCGGCCTTGGGTTACCCGCCTGCATGGAAAATGTGCGGCAGAATGGCGGAAAAATCTGGCTGGAGAGCCAGACAGGGCGGGGCGCGGCTTTTCACGTATTATGGCCGGCGACCCCGGCCATCCGATTGGAAGAGGTATAAAATAATTATGACAACAATCTTGCTTGTGGATGACGAACAGCTTGTGCTGCGCAGTTTGGAGAAAACCCTGTTGCGGGTCAGGTTCCATGTGCTGACAGCCAGCAACTGTGTAAGCGGATGGAAAATGTTTCAGACCAATGCAGAATCCATCGACATGGCGATTTTCGATTTAAATATGCCCGACTTCGATGGCATATCCAGACCCGATGCCGGGCTGGAATTAATGCAGCGCATTGTTGCCATCAGACCAGACCTGCCGGTAGTGGTGCTGACAGCATACGACGAAGTTGGCAAGGCCAAGGGCGCACTCCAGCTTGGCGCGCGCGCCTTTTTTGTCAAAGGCCGTGAACAGGGCCTGGTAAATTTAGTCCAAGAGATTTTGTCCGATTCGATTTCAAAATGATTGCCACTCCATTCAGTTCTTCGTAGTGAGGTACCTATGAGTTTTTCATCAGTAAAAGGTTTTGAACGCCATGCCGTCCTGCTTAAAACAGTGGCACGTGTATTGCATAATATCGCTTCTGTTTTCGATCTTGATATGCTGCTCAGCCGGAGCGTAAATATTATCTGCAAAGAATTTGAGCTTTCTGATGTCTGTACGTTCCTGATTGATGAGAGCGGAGAATGGGCAAAGCTTCAGGCATGCTCCAGTGAGGCCGGGCGCGCAATGGCCGCCCAAGGTCATCAGCTGCGTATTAACCAGGAGTCGATCGTTGGTGCGTCAATCGCCGATTGCAAGGTCTGCATCGAAAGCAACGCAGGCAAAGAGAGCGCTACTCTGAAGAATCCGGGGTTTCCGTCTGTTGGATCGGTGATGTCGCTGCCACTCATCGCCGGAGACGACGTAATTGGGGCGCTCATTCTCCAAAGCGAAGAGGAGGCGGCATTCGAAGACGGAGATCTCATCGCATTGCAAATCATGGCTGAACAACTGGCAATTGCCATTCGGAACGCCATCCTAAATCGTAAAACTCATGAACTGTTAAGCCAGGCAGAACGACGCGCTCACCTTTTGTACGCCGCCAACAAGGTCGGCAAGGAGATTGCATCTGTGCTCGACCTGGAAGCGCTGATGCCCAAGATGGTGGATACCATTGTTGAAGAATATGGCTTCTACTATGCTGGTGTCTTCCTGCTTGACCAAAACAGCGAGTGGGCCGCCTTGCGTGCCGCATACGGTGAAGCAGGCAAAGCCATGCTCGCCGAAGGTCACAAGTTGGAGGTGGGTGGCAACTCAATGATTGGCGCCTGCATCCGCCTGAATGAAGCTCGCATCGCATTGGATGTGGGCAAGGAGCGTGTTCATTTCAAGAATCCATATTTGCCCAACACCCGCTCTGAAATGGCCTTGCCGTTGTCATTTGGGGGCAAGGTCCTTGGTGCAGTTACCATCCAAAGTATTGATGAGCGCGCTTTCACAGATGATGATATTACCACCCTTCAGACAATGGCGGACCATCTGGCGGTTGCCATTCAAAACGCCTACACCTTGAACACCCTTCAGGAAGTGAGCACCGAACTTCTTCGCAACAAAGTCTACGAGACTCTCGCAGATGTAGTGACCGAAGCCATCCACTGGATTGGCAATAAGGCGTTGCCAATCTCGATGACCATACAGCGCATAAGGGACGATCTGGTTGACGGCAATACCGACCCTGCCTTGTTGCAGGAGGATTTCGACCTGATCGCCAGGAGCGCTGAGCAGATCATCCATGCCAAGGAGCAGATTATTGGCCCGGCACGCGAACATAAACCTCGGCCTGTCCTGTTAACTGATGTGATTCAGGCCGCTGCCCATCAAAATGGAATTAGTCCGGACAAATTGCAATTTGATATCGATGATGCGGCCTCCCACGTTACTGCAGACAGCACCCAATTTGCTCGTATTCTGGGCTATTTATTGAATAATGCAATCGAAGCCGGGGCCAACAAAATTATGATCCAGGCCAGATTGGCAAACGAAAAAGGTTATGCTCAAATCAGAATTAAAGACGATGGCAGCGGGATGCCCCGCGATGTCCGGGACAAGGCTTGGACGCCTTTCTTCACAACCAAGAATGGCCATGATGGTCTCGGTTTACCCGCCGCGTTGCATGTTGTTTCCCAGCTTCATGGCAATATATATCTTACAAGCATGCCCGGAAAAGGCACGGAGATTGATATCAGTTTGCCGGTTGCCCATTTCCCCTTGATTACCACGCCCAAACTGGAGAACGCACCCCGTTCCATCCTGCTTATCGACGACGATGATGATTGGGCCAAATTCTTCATTAAACAATTGGGAAAAAATGTTACACATCGTACCTCTGCACAGATTGATCCACAAAGCGACTTGATCCTCGTTGACGAACATCTGGAGGCAACATCGGTTGAAGCCGTTCTTAATGCGGCCAAAAATGCCTTGGTGATTTCCAAAGTCGTTGTTATCACAGCCGCCTTTGATGTGGACCGCATGACGCGCATTTTGCGCCAGGGAGTCCGTGACGTGCGTCTCAAGCCCTATAGTTTGGAGGAATTGTCTGGCCTTTGGATGTAACACGAAGTCTTTGGCAAAAAATGAAATGAAACATCCGGACCCACGATCAGAAGGAAAGGTCTGCGCTACGGCTTTATGGAGAAACGATACCTTCTAGGCATTAATCCCCGGTCCGAACAATTTGCAGCAACATTCACATATGCTCGGGAAGGTCTGGGAATATTTATCGAAAAAAACTCCCTGCAACAGATCGTCCAAAGCATTCCAACGGTTTCTCGCAGATTGCAGTTGTGGAAGGCAAAGTGATGTGAAGTTCTGGATTAAAATCAAATCCAATATCTTCCCAGTGGCAAGCACATGGCATACTAAGATGAAAATTTTCCGCAATCTAACCCTTCACAAACGCGGTTTTCTCTTGATTTCCGCCGGGCTGATTGTACTTTTTGTCATCCAAACCGTGCAGAAGGTTGCAATCCTGAATACCCTTACCCGCATGATTTTGGAGGAGAGGTTGTCCCTGGCTTATACAGTGGCCCAGGATCTGGACAATGATCTTAATGATCTCCTGGACGGTTTGGAACATTTCTCGACAAACCCAAACATGAGGTTGATGGATAATGACATGGAACCCGAGAGGGAAGAGTTGCAGGCTTTCCACGATCCAGACAGCTATCAATATATATTTATCCTCGACAAGGAAGGAAAAGTGCTTTTGACCGAGCCCTTCCTTCCTGATGTAGTGGGTGGAACAACGATGGTGAATTGCCCCCATGTAAAAAAGGTTTTAGACACCGGGGAATCCGGGGTTGCCTGTATCAATCATGCCCTCACCCCTCTCCGCCCGGTGATTGCTCCAATGGTGCCCATTTATGATGACCAGGGCATTGTTGCAGGCGTATTGGGCGTTGCCATCGACCCCGCCTCCCCTTCCTTCAGCGGGTTGTTGGAAGAGGCGCTTCATGGACAGGAAGTACATGCCGAAATTATAGATGAGAATGGCACTGTTCTGGCGCATACCCAGGGTAAAAATCTATTTCGACTCAACGACCATGCGAATTTATTCATCCCTCTTGTTGAAAACAAACAGCCACTTATGGACATTCAATTATTGGAGGAGGATGGTGAAAAGTCCGAGATGGTTATTGCCTTCGCCCCCCTGTCCACCGTATCCTGGGGAGTAGTGATTGAACAACCCAAAGCGGAACTTTTAGCGCCTGTCTACGAGGCAACCCGCCAGACACTATACTTTTCTGTTGCCGCGATTCTTACTGCACTTCTGGTTGTATGGGTCAGCATTGAAAGCATAGTAAAACCGATAAAAAGGCTCTCGGTAGCTTCTCAAAGTCTCGCCAATGGAGATTTTGGCACCTCATTGGAAATCACCGGAAACGGTGAAATTGCCGAACTCGGTCAAGGTTTCGAAGCCATGCGGCGGAAACTGGAATCCTGGAATGCTGAAATGGAGGCCGCGGTCCGGAAGCGAACCTATGAACTTTCCAAATACAAGACGATACTCGACAACCTGAACGAACAAGTCGTGGTAATTGATGACAATTATTGCATCATCAATGCCAACCAGCCATTTCTACAAGCAACAGGCCTGCAATACCCGGACGTAATTGGGAGGCATTGCCATGAAATCAGCCACCGCTCGCCGATCCCCTGCTGGCAGGGGAAAAATGGGGGGCAAAATTGTCCGGTTCTCAAGGTCTGGCAGAATGGTCATTCAGCTCGATCCCTCCATAAGCACTACGATGCCGCGGGCATGCCGATCTGGATAGAACTGACGGCCTCCCCTCTGTTGAATGATATCGGAGGCCTCACGGCTGTTATTGAAGTCATAAGGGACATTACGATTGAGAAGCGACACTCAACACTATTAACAAACATTTTGGAACTCAGTACCCAGCTGGCGACCATGAATGAGGAAGGTCCCCTGCTAAAAACACTCGTCACGCGCGGGGCACTTCTGGCAGAAAGCTCCACCTTCACAGTAATGCTGATTGATGAAAAGCGCGATGAGGCTTATATACTTGCAGAGAACGGCCTGCCGGATGGTTCGACTGGCCTGCGTGTTCCCTTGAAACTCCCTCTTTTCCGCCCATTCATGGAGTCAGGGAAGCCAATCATCATTCCCGACATAGATCGTTACGCACCCGAGACGCGCACCATTCTTGTTCGCAGGGATATCCAGTCTTTTTTTGTTTATCCCATCGTGCGAAAAAATGGACGACCCATTGGTTTTATCACGATCAGCAAATTGACGCCA
>DATIUT010000324.1:0-15863 GCA_035466615.1 Anaerolineales bacterium
CATTTCCTTGAAGCATCTCGAAGAATCCATGACTCATCCCTGAGATTCCAAAGATGGTTCCGAGTGTTGCCACAATTATTCTTGTTGCTTTATTCATTTTCTTTTCTCTGATCTGCTTCTACAAAAGATGCGGTCTTCTATGAAGTCGTTTTTGTCAAGCTTCCATAAAGGTGGTGCGTGAACCTACCCGATGAGGAAATCGGTTTCGCCATTTTGGAAATTGGCAAAATGACGAGGCATCCCACTTCCATCTTCAATTCACAATCCTGGCCAACTTACACTGGCGGCTTCCTGGGGCGTTGGGGCAAAGGGACGCCTTGTTTAGCTTCTTAGAACGTTGTGTTAGCCCGTTTTTGGAAGCACATTCAACACATAATCGTTTTAGTGGCATTCGATAGCTATTCAAAAGTACTCATAGTGTGCAAAGAAAAGGAGGGTTTCAGATATTCTCGATACTGCAATGTCCATATGAGACTCAAAGCCATTAAGCTGCTACCCAGCACTACAAAAATTGTGCTTGCACTAAACCAATCAGCACCTAGTCCTGCCACTCCCATAACCAATGGTTGGGTACCTAGCGTCAGGAGATTTATATTACCAAAAAAACGTCCCTGCATTTCTTTTGGAACAAAGGTTTGGAATAGGATTGTTGTTAGTAGCGTTGACAGGTTGAGGCTAAAGCCCATGAGGATGAAACCGCTTAAGACAATAACGTATTTATGGGCGGCACCAATCATCACAGAACTAATAGCACAGAGGATTGCAGAAATAAGTACACTGAGAGTCTTGTTGGGTATTTGGTGGGCTATATTTAGAAAAAATGCACCAAGAAACATGCCAAGAGTCATTCCGGACCAAAGAAATCCAAGTAGTGTAGGGTCGGTCAACTTCAACTCATCGGCTAAAGTAGGAATCAATTGCGCTGCAGGGAGAGAAACGAACATTGTGATGATTGAGATAACAACGATTGCTAATAACCAGCGTTGCGAGAGGACATAAGTCCAGCCCTCTCTCAAATCCTGCCAAACCCCGGAAAAGCCAAGCGGCGTCGGTTGAGTCCGAATCCGGCTTAACTTTGGAATTGCCATACTCAAGATTAGCAGTGCAGACGTGGCGTAGGATGTAGCATCAGCCAAATAACCACCCCATGTACCTGATAAGTTGAGAATAATTCCTCCAAGCGCTCCACCGAGGATACCAGCAATTCTTACACTCATCCCGTTCAAGGCATTTGCCTTTTGTAACTCATCTTGTTCAACGAGGTTGGGAACAGTTGCGCTTACGGCAGGGCTGAAAAAGGATGCTGCCGCACCATTAAATGCCCCAAATGCGGCAATATGCCACACCTGTAAGTGATTGGTCATTGCTAGCATTACTAAACCCAAAACCCCAACTGCGCGCAGACCATCAGAGAGTACAAGGATCGTTTTTCGGTCATAACGGTCGACTGAAACACCGCCGAACAGACTGAAGATAATACGGGGAACTGTGTTGGCAATAAAGAGAGACGCCATTGCCGATGCGGAATTCGTCATTTCCTTCACCAGCCACATTGTTGTTACGGTATGAACATAATCCCCCATCATTGAGATAAAACGTGCGGTGATGAGTTTGGCAAAATCTCTGCGAGAAGTCAGTAGTTGCCAAGTGGACAACACTTTGATTTCTTTTTGTTGAGGAGAATTATCCATACTACGATTCGCCAGAAACCTTTGATTGAAAGAGCTGTTACCAAACCACCCACAGCATGAAATTAGCGGGCTAACGGTTTGCGTTCTCGACGCATGGCGCTGGGGAGGGTTGGGGAGGGGCTGGGAGCAGAAAAAACTCGAAGCCACGCTGCGCGAAATGCTTGAAAACGGCGACGAATCCCATCTGCCGAAGCGTAGTGAAGGTGTGCACGCTTTGTTAGGCCGCTTTTTGGTTTTCCAGAGTTGCCTTACTTCTCATCAAGAGCGATATTAGGCCTCATTACTATATCATGTGCAAACCCAGAAACAAAGGTCAATGGAAGAACTGCCAATTCCATACCAAGACAAGATAGCATAATTGATAAAACCACTTCTGGATCGTTCACGGCGGGGACAACTCCAGTGATGGCAATTTCGAGAACAAATACAAGCAACACTGAACCGAGAACCAGAGACCAAAGCCACAAATTGCCGAGTGGATTTTGAATCTTGACTGGTAGAATCTTTCGCCACCAAACCAGCGGTTTGTTGATACGGGTTGAAACAAGCCAGATCCAAGGGAAGAATAATATTTGTGCGACGCCTCCCCCGACCAGGAGAAGCAAAACAAATAGAAGAAAGAAAACGGTTGGTCCATTCTTCTTGTGAACGAAAGCGAGCGACCACACTATGATGGCAAGGCCAACCACTATTGCCGCAATACCAGTTATCAAGAAATTGGGGATAAGGGTGAAAGCGTACTCATTTCCATGGGGCCACATCTTTTGCGCTTCACCAATGGCCGAGATAAATAAACCACCAGTGGGAGCATTTCCTTGAAGCATCTCGAAGAATCCATGACTCATCCCTGAGATTCCAAAGATGGTTCCGAGTGTTGCCACAATTATTCTTGTTGCTTTATTCATTTTCTTTTCTCTGATCTGCTTCTACAAAAGATGCGGCCTAACGATTTGCGTTATTAGAATGAACTTGCCTGGGATGTGGCATCAGCATATCCTTGAGGAGATACCGCCGCAGGGACGCTGATGGGGTGTGAGTGTTCGGGCTATCCGACAGCAGGTGTGGGAACGATCTTAGGACAATTCATTACTTGTAGGCCCAAGTATAGCATTTCACCGCATCATGGCACGGTCGGCACTTTGAAGATCACTCCCACCACTCATAAACTTCCAGCGGCTTACTTTTCCTTTGTCTCATTTGGCTCCACATGCACTGTCACATCTGATCTGGGCAGGATGCCGCGCACCTTCTTTTCGACCTTTTCCGTCAGTGTGTGTGCATCGGCGAGGGACGTGCCTCCGTCCATGGTGATATGCATATCCACAAACCAGCCTGCGCCCGAGGAGCGGATGCGCACCGCGTGCACGTTGGTAACCCCCTTTATTTTTCCAACCTGCTGAATGATTTGTTCGCGTTCGCCGTTTTTGGGCGCGGCATCGAGCAATGCCTGAATGGAACGGACCCCCAGTTCCCCGCTTACGAAGATGACGATCACAGCCACCACCAGCGCGGCGATGGCATCCCCCCTTTCAAGAAAAACGAGACTTGGAATTGCGCGTCCAATAAGGACCAGGAGGAGTCCGAGAATGACCACGGAGGAGGACCAGATGTCGGTGGAGAAATGAAGCGCATCCGCCTCCAGTGCCTGGGAGTTATGCTTCTTCGCAACTTTCATCAACATGCGCGAACGCGAAATATCCACTACGATGGATGTCCCCATCACAATGAACGACCATATCGAAACTTCCACGTGAGTCTCGGGCACAGCCAGGCGGTGGATCGCTTCATAGATGATCCAGCCTGATGTGATGAGCAGGAGCAGGGTCTCGAAAAGAGCCGAGATGTTTTCCACTTTGCCGTGTCCGAAGGGATGTTCGTGATCGGCAGGTTTGTCTGCGACGCGCACTGCAAAAAAGGTCATCACCGCCGCCATCAGGTCGAGTGCGGAATGGGCCGCCTCCGCCAGAATGCCCAGCGAGTTGGTGATGACCCCGACGATGATTTTAAAGGTCGTGAGGCCAATTGCCGCAAAGACTGAATTTAGTGCCGCGGTTCGTTTTTCCTTTTGTACATCTTTATGAGACATGGTTACCTCTATGGGATCGTCGGTACCTTGAAGATCAATCCCACCACGTACCCGGCCAGCGCGCTGATCGTGCCGATGACCGCCATTTCCAGCCCACTACGGAGGGGTTTGCCGACTGTCACGCGGGCTTTGTACATGCCGAGGATGAACAAGGTCAGGGCGGCGATGAGGATCGAGATGCCAATGCTCAGGCTCACGGTCCAGAAGAAGAACGGAAAGAGAGGGATGAGAGAACCGAGCAATGCGGAGAAACCAACCAGCAGTGCGGAGTTGATCGCCTTGGATTTTTCGGGAACCGACAATTGGAATTCCTCCGACATCATCACATTGACCCACACATCGGGATTGGAGGTGATGACATCCACGATCTTTTCGAGCGTCTCGCCTTCGAATCCCTTTTGGCGATAGATGTCACGGATCTCTTCGACCTCCACATCGGGCGCAAGATGGATGTGACGATACTCGCGCTCGCGTTCGCTGTGATAAAGGTCATTCTCCGCCAGGGTGGAGGTGTATGCGACCGCGCCCATCGAGATGGATTCGGCAAAGGTCGCCGCGAGACCCGCCGCAATGACGATACGGCTATCTGCTGTTGCCGCGGCGACACCGAGGATGACACCGAGTACATTGACCAATCCATCCTGCCCGCCAAGGATGACATCCGAGAGACGGAATTCGCCGTGATGCGGATCGTGATGATCGTGCAATCGGACTTGTTCGATCAGTTTGCTGTTCCCCTGTTGCATGTTTAATTTGGTCATGGGATAACTTCTTTCGATTTTTATGATACTTGCGGGTGGGTATGTTGGGAATGGATAAATGTAATGTTAAAAAGATTTCCGAAGCCTCTAGGACTTCGGAAGCCGGGTGGAAAACCTTACATCCCCTTTTCGATGATCTCGCGGATTTCCCTTGCGTGGGTCTCTTCGTGTTCGGTGAAGATTTCCATCAGCTCTTCGATGGTGCCCTGGCCGCCCCACGGAAAGCCGAAGGGTGTATGCAGTTGTTCGTCGGTCACCTTGCGTAGCAAGCCCAGCAGTTCGGCGCGGGATGTCTCCCATTCCTTTTGTGTCACTTCGTAGGGAATGGCTTCGCGCGATGTGACGGTTTCCGCGTTGTACGCGTCTATGCCGCGTGAGGCAGGCGTGGCAGGGACTTCGCCTGCCAAAAAAGATTTGATGGATGCGATCACCGCATCATCCCAACCTGTAATATGGTCCAACACCTCTTTCATCCTCCACGGCTGATAGATGGTCGGGTTGCCCCGCGCCAGTTTTACGATCTCGCGCATTTGGGCGCGGGCGGCTTCATAACGTTTGATGTAGGTTTCACGGTCGCTCATGGTTCCTCCTTGTGAATTATCCACCTTTGGGTGTCTGGATGCAAGAGCATTTGCATGTCAGTTTTTGTTGGGTAAATTGTGCAACAGTCTATATAAACCTGCCAGGCGAAGGTGTGTTGCGGTGAGGGGGCGGACATAGCGTTTCGCGGGATTGGGAGGCAGGACGGGGTTAATGAACAGACCTCCGAGTCAAACACTCGAAGGTCTGTCCAGGTGTCTTGTGCGCAGTATGCGGTTTATGCAATATCCGCCAGTATCTCGCTGACGACGCGTTCGCCTGATTCCACCGCGCCGTTCAAATATCCCTGAAAATCAATGGAGGTATGTTCACCAGCAAAATGACAGTTGCCCTCCTGTTGTCGTTCCATGCCGGCGAACCGGGTGTATTGTCCAACCTTCCAGAAGGAGTATGAACCTTTGGTCCAAGGATACCCCTGCCAGTAATCAATGGTTGCTTTGCCATTCCACTTGGCAGTGATGCCGGGCAGGACGGGCTCGATCTGTGTCAGGAACTGTTGGGCGCGAGACGCAGGCGTGCCGGTCCCAAATGTCGCGCCATAGTTGCCTCCTGTGTAGTTGACAAGAATCCCTGGTGTTCCAGTTTGTCCACGGGTAACCTCCCATGAGTTTTGATATCCGGTGTCTGCAAAGGTTTCGCCGTTTGAACCAAGTCCAACCCAGTGGCGGTCTGTAAATTGCAGGTGCAGTTTTGAATTTGTACCCATGCCAAGTTCCGCAATTGCGGTTTTCTTCAAGTCCGAGAAGCCAGCGCGTTTGAAATCCACAGAGGTGCGCAGGATCGAGAATGGCAGGGCAAGCACAACCTTATCAACAGTCACATCAGTGAAGGCTCTTTCTTTTTTAAAGGTCAGGGTGAACGTGCCATTTGTGTTTTGTTGGATGGCTGTGAGTTCATAACCGAACTTGATTTGATCACCGAGGTTTTGTGCCATCAGGGTTGAAATCTGATCATTGCCGCCGCGCACATGATACTTTTCGTTGGATGGTCCGAAGATGCGGAGTTGCCCTTGCCCTGAATATGCAAGCAAATACAACAGGTTGAGCGAGGATTGAATGTCACACTCACCGCCGTATTCGATGTTATAGGCTACATCGAGCAATTGACCCAGTTTTGAATTGATCCCGCCCGCTATGCTTTCATTGATCCAATCAATAATGGACATGTTGTCCAGTTCCCAGCCGCGCTGGGTATAGTTGTTATACAAGGTGGGATAGGATGCGGCGGAAACATCTTTGTGGATTTTTTGCCAGGCTTGTTTTAGATCGTCAGTGGCTTGAGCGTAGGAATAAGGCTGACCGTCAAAGTAATAGGACGCTTCGGTCCCATTGACTTCAGCCTGAAGTAGATTATCGAGGGTCAGTCCCAACTCCTGTGCCAACTGCCGGACGTGCGTATGACTTTGATCAATCAGTTCACCGCCATGTTCGAAGACCTGGCCGTCATTAAAAAAGCCGGCATCGCTCCAGCACCTCCCGCCGGCGCGATTGGACGCTTCATACACATCTGCGAGATAGCCGTTTTGTTTGAGGCGGTAAGCGGCGGTCAATCCTGCCAGCCCGGCTCCAACAATGACAATGCGCGGTGCAGTTGCGGCGTTTACGGCTTTGCCCACCGTAGATAATCCCAGGGCGCTTATGCCTGCCAGACTCAACTTAAGAAAATTGCGCCGGGTTACAGAAGCGGCACGGCGTTCCTCCAGTACCTGCCCGGTGGAAACCTTACGTTGCTCTGACTCTTGCACAACAGACATCATCTCTTGCACTTGATTGGCTAATGGGGTGCGGGGCATGGGGACCTCCTGTATGAAATTGTTTTATTCTGACAAAGTTGCTACGAATACTACAATTTAATCCACAAAATGGCAATGGATTTTTGCCGAAAACAACATAAGTCTTATTGCTTATTTCCCTATATGAAGTGTCGTGGTGAAATCTGGTGAATGCTAAAAACGACCTCCGAGTCAAAACCCGGAGGTCGTTTTGATTAACCTTCCACTTGTTCAAATTTTGGGCATGGTTTCTATAATGCCTCCCGGACCATATTAAATATCCCGTAAAGCCAATGAGCGGCACCCTCTCTGCCACTCATCGTCAACCACCCGCTAATTACTGGTTACGAAATCATTCCCAATTTTCTCCCGACCTTCGCAAACGCCTCCAGGCCTTTACCAAGATCGTCATTATCGTGCGCGGCGGAGATCATGACGCGGATGCGTGCCTTGCCTTTTGCCACGGTTGGGAATCCAATTGCCATGGCGAAGACGCCTTCTTCAAAGAGTTCGCGGCTGAATTGTTGAGCCAGCGGTGCTTCGCCAAGCATCACGGGTGTGATGGGCGTTTCGCTCACACCAGTATCGAACCCGAGTTTCTTCATTTCGGATTTGAAGTACCTGGCGTTCGCCCAGAGTTTATCCACAAGTTCGGTGGATTCTTCGAGCAGGTCAACTGCCGCGAGACATGCCGCGGCATCCGGCGCGGTGACTGCGGATGAGAACAGGAACGGTCGTCCGCGCTGGCGCAGCCATTCGATGATCTCTTTTTTCCCCGCGACCATGCCGCCAACGACGCCAAAGGCTTTGGACATCGTACCGACTTCAACGTCAATTTTTCCGTGCAGGTCGAAGTGATCCACGATGCCGCGCCCGCCTTTGCCAAGAACGCCTTCGCCGTGTGCGTCGTCCACCATGAAAAGGATGTCATATTTCCTGGCGACCTCATACAAGGCGGGGAGGGGGGAGATGTCGCCATCCATGCTGAAAACGCCGTCAGTGACGATCAAGGCGCGGCGGAAGTTTGAAGCGTGTTCCTTGATCGCATCCTCCAATGCAGATGGGTCGTTATGTTCGTATGCAACGATTTTTGCGCCGGAGAGTCGGCAACCGTCAATGATCGAAGCGTGATTGAGGCGGTCGGAAAAGATCACATCGTCTTTGCCAACAAGCGCCGGGATGGTTCCAAGATTGGCGGTGAAGCCCGATTGAAACGTGATGACGTCTTCCGCGCCTTTGAATTTTGCGAGTCGTTGTTCGAGTTGAACGTGCAAATCCATTGTGCCAGCGATCGAACGCACCGCGGCGGGACCGACACCATATTTCTTCGTTGCTTCCTTCGCGGCTTCCACCAGTTTGGGATGGTTCGCCAACCCAAGATAATTGTTCGAACAAAAATTGAGCACATTCTTTCCGTCCACAGTGAGCCATGCACCCTGTGCAGAGCCGATCGTGCGGATGCGGTTGTACAAGCCTTGTTCCTTCAAGCCGTCAATTTCCTGCGTAAGCCAATCGAGTTTGGACATGTTTTCTCCTTGTTTGTTCCGTTATTGCGAACGACCACTGGGAGCAAGGCAATCTCCGAGCAGTGTTGGGGATTGCTTCGTCGTTGCGCTCCTCGCAATGACGTGATTTTATTATAGTGATTTAACAAAAAACGATTGTCACGAATTACCGATGACAACCGTTCATTCCTTTTGATTTTCAACTTCCGTAAGCAAGCCCAACTCTGCCAACGCATCCATCACTTTTCGGACGGCTCCGTTTTTGATGATGACCGTTGTCGGACTTAATACTTCGCCCAGAAATCTTGCCGCCTTTGACTTGCGCATCTCTTCCAGGACTTCGGGTTTTCTCACTTTCAATATGACCTGGGTCTGCACCCGCGCCTCAGTGCCGTTCGCTTCCCAGCGTTTGAGCGCCTTGACCAACGAAGGCGGAACCTTGTTATCCGTGTGTTTTACGAGCAATGCCAGTAATTGCTCGGCTTTTAGCCCCTGCTCTCTGGCTTTGGTCAGAGAACTGGTTGTGATACGATAACGATAAATATCTTCTTTGGGTTCTTCCCACTCACAGAAGCGTGAAACTTGATAACGGACAACACGAGGTGCTAATCTTGGCACGTTGATTTTGCCCTGCGATGTTACGCTTAAATGTTCATTTTCGATATTGCCCTGCGGGTATGATGTCGCTATTCGAGAGTCGCGAGTTGTGATTCGAAAAGCAGTCGGCTCCACCGCCCCTTCCGCCATCGACAAATCCACCTGCCCGAGCCAGTGAAGAATGTCCGTAATGAGATACTTGATGAGTGCGCCGTCCACTTGATCCCAGTAGGCGAAGCCGCGCAGATACTGTCCGTCGGATGCGCGTTTGATGAACCAGGAGTCGTAATCGCCTGCGGGGCGTTGGAAATCGGCATATCTTTGTTTGATGTCACGGAGGAGGGTGTTGAGACTCCACCATTTGCCTTCGGGGAGGGCATCGAGCACGTTCAACAGGAATTCGCGTGTTTCCAGCGGTTGGTTCGTCCATTCCCCCTCGCAGACAATGCCCGGCATGAGTTTGAGTTCGTTGAAAGAGTCACTTTCGATCCATGCGTCCGCGAGCATGGATAGGGCGTCCTTGCGAGAGGCTTCCAGGAATTTCTTGATCGGTTCGGGTTGAGGGATGCCCTTTTTGTTGAGGATTTTTGTGGTTTGCAATAGAGAATGAATTATGTTCCTGGGAATCTTTGTCTCAGGCGCTTCAATGCCGAGTCGTAACGCGGCCAGCAATGTGGTTGTATCATCAAGGATGGAATCGTCGGCCAGGATTTCCTGTCCGCGTTCGCCGGGCGAGGCGGGGCGGCCGAGGGGTTCGGAATTCACCATAGAGTTCACGGAGTCCTCAGAGAATTTATTTTTTTCATCGAGAAGTTTAAGTAGGTCATCAGGGATGTAGGCGAATTCCTGCGGGCCTTTTTCGGTGTCGAAGAAGGCTCTCGCGAGCAGGCCGCGATAGTAAAGTGTTTCTGTTGTTGAGGCGGGTTTGAGGTGGAGTTTTTCCCGGTCGCGCTTGCCGGCGCCTGCCTCGCGGATGTCTCCGTATTTGCGGGTGAAGGTGACCCAGGGGAGTCGTCCACCTGAGTTGACGAGGGCGGCGATGGCGGAGTCCGCTTCGGAGGAGAGGGAGTCGATTAACTCGGCAAGCAGGTTCGGGTTCAGAAGAGAGGCGGATAGTTCTTCCAGTGCCCCTTCCACTTTGGAAGAACCCAGTTCAAACCCCCAGAGTTCCGCGATGATGCGGAGATGTCCGATGTCTTGTTTGAGAAGGGAATGAAATAGATCGGGCATGTACTACTTTCCGCTTTCCCAATTCTAAAATAGAAAGCGGAAAGCAGGGAGTGATTAACCGCGAATAACTTTTAGTGCATTTTGCAAAATCTCAAAACTGGCCTGTCGAATATCGGTGCCGGGACCGGAGAAGATCTCGCCATCAGCATGGATATAAAGCGGGCGGTCTGCAGTGAGTGTGAATTTTTTGCATCTATCAATGGTGACTTGTTTGAAGCGACCATGTGTGCCTCTCATGACCTCGGGCACAATGCGGAACATCATGAGGCGACTGACATTGGTGATCATGGCATAGTCCAGGAGTCCATCGTCGATTTTTGCATCGGGAGCGATGAGGAAGCCGCCGCCTTCGCGCGGACCATTGCACAGGATCAGATAGATGACGCTTTCCTCCTTCTTTTTGCCATCCACTTCAATTTGCATTTTAATGGGGTTGTGATCG
Source organism: Anaerolineales bacterium (assembly GCA_035466615.1). Taxonomy (GTDB): domain Bacteria; phylum Chloroflexota; class Anaerolineae; order Anaerolineales; family Villigracilaceae; genus Defluviilinea. Next base: position 10,684 of record DATIUT010000324.1, read on the forward strand.
AGGATGATGGTCTGGATGACCGCAGTGAGATACATGATGAAACCGCGCAGGAGGGGAAGCTGATGCGAACGAATGGTCACGATGGCGCCAAAGCCAATGCCAAGCGTGTTGTCAAAGTATTCCTTGCGTCCGTTACCATCGATCATTACGCCGAGGTCAACCGTGGACGGTTCGCCGTTGATGGCGCGGTTGAGGGCTTCGGTTGGAACAGTGGATGCCTTGATACCGTGTCCAAAATCATTACCCGAGCCGGCTGGGACAACCCCAAGAATGGGACGTTTGTCTTCTGGAACCTGCATGAGTCCATTCATCACCTCGTGGACTGTTCCATCCCCGCCCATTGCAATGACCAGATCGTAACCCTGTTCCCCGGCTTGTTTTGCTAGTTCGATCGCGTGACCGGGATATACCGTCCCGCTCCAATCTATGTCCCTGTGTTGTTCTGTGATGGAGCGCAGGTCGCGCGCAACACGCCACGCATTGCCCATATCTGCCATGGGATTCAGGATGATCTTGATCTTTCGGTGCATGAGGGTTCCTCCATGAAGAAGACCTTAAAGATTTTTGAAGACCTCTGGTCCATATATATTTGGTGATTATAACCCCCGGAAAATGAATCGGAGGCTACTCGCCTCCGATGTTGTGCGTTGCAATGGGACCTGTAACGCCTCGCGCCATTTGGAAAGCGCCGCGGTTGTGTTTCTTGGCCTGGTAAAGAGCCGAGTCTGCCGCCCGTAGGAGGTCTGGCCCGTTGCGGGCGTGGACGGGATAGATGGCAATGCCGCCGGAGATGCCGAGTTTGAGTTTCTTCTTGCCGGGTAATGTAAACTTGAGTTTCTTCATACCCTCGATGATCTTCTCGGTCACGATCTTTGCAGAGGACATGTCAGATTGTGTCAGGATCAGCGTCAACTCATCACCACCATAGCGTGCGAGGAAGTCTGTGTTGCGGACGCCGCGTGCCATTTGACCGAATACAAACCGCAGAACTTCATCGCCGGTGGAATGTCCGTAGGTGTCATTTACAGCCTTGAATCCATCGAGGTCCATCATCACAACTGCAAAGGAGTAGTTATTGCGCCGGGCGGATTGAACCTCCTCCTCCAGCCTCTCGTCCAATGCACGGCGGTTGGGGAGGCCGGTTAACGTGTCGCTGTATGCCTGTCTGCTGATCATCTGGTGCAGGTTGGCATTTGATATCGCAACCGCGGCCTGGTCTGCAAGCAGGCCAAGCAAACGTGATTCGGATTGGGAGAATCCGCCGACCGTGGAGCGCGCCAAGTTCAACACGCCAACAACAGTGTTTCCGACCTTGAGTGGAATGCCGATGATCGCACCGGTCCAATTTGTGGGGGTATTTGCATAGAGTGGGTGAGTCCGCATGTCTTCCACGATGATCGTCTCGCCGTTCCGCGCCACGGTGTAGGTGAGACCATTCGACCGCGGTTTTGCAAATGCTGTATTTCTGTTGCCTGCGGCATCCAGTGCCGCGCCAAAAGAAAGTTTTCCGTTCTTGTACAGAAAGATGTGCACATCCCGCGCATTTGGGATCAGTTGCATGGCTTCTGATATCAAGGCATCCAGGACATCGGGAAGATCGAGGCTGGACGTCAGGTTGATGCTTAGTTTCTTGAGCGCGTCCAATTCCTCCGTCTGTTGTTTGAGCATGGCAAGCAATGCCTGATGATTGACCAGCGTCTGTGCAAGATTGGTTGAATCCGAATGATTATTGGAGTATTTCTCCAGTGACGTGGCAAGAACACCAATAAGTTTGACGATGACATCTCTATCACTTTGATGGATGTTTTTCTCATCAAGCATATGACGGGCTTCTTGAAGGACTTTCAGGGTTTGTTCTTTCATATTCTCGGACCGCCGGCTGGCAATTTGACGCAGCCTCGAAAACTTCTTATGGGCAGTTATTAAAAAATTATTGCGAGATTATTATAGCAATACAGCAGTTGTTCCTGTATTACATGCACGTTACAGTGCCTGATGGGTTAAAATTGGGTTTATCCCTGTCTGGAGGATAATGTGTCAGATACCCCTAAATCTGCTCCCGCAACCCCGTTGAATCCACGCCGACGCGGGATTATCATCGGCGCGTCCATCGGACTTGGCGCCGCGCTCGCGCGAAAACTTGCGCGCGAAGGATATACAGTTGCATTGCTTGCACGCAATGAAGAAAAACTGATTGCGCTTTGCAATGAAATTAATACGGATGGACAGCGTGCGCTGGCCTTCGTGCATGATGTCAGCGAATATGAAAAGGTTCCTGGTTTGCTTCGTAAAATTGTCGCAGAACTGGGCGGGTTGGACCTGGTGGTATTCGTGGCTGGAGTGAATTATCCGCCTGGCGGCATGGACAAATACAACTTTGAGAACGACCGCAAAATGGTGGAGGTCAATCTAATCGGTGCAATGGCGTGGTTGAACCCGGTCGCCGAGATGTTCCAATCCGCGAAAGCTGGTCAGATCGTTGGCATCGCTTCCGTGGCAGGTGACCGGGGGCGTGTAGGCAATCCCGGCTACAACACTTCCAAGGCCGGACTGGCGACCTATCTGGAGGCATTGCGAAACCGGCTTACGCGTCACGGCGTGAATGTGCTGACCGTTAAACCCGGCTTCATAAAAACGGAAATGCTCAAAGCCGCGCAGGGAGCGACTCCCTTTGCCATCGAACCCGAAAAAGCCGCAGACGATATCGTCAAAGCCATGAAAAAACGCAAACAGTTGATCTATACCGCATCCATCTGGCGTTGGATCATGCTGGCAATTCAACATACGCCTTCATTCATTTTCAGAAGGTTGTCATTTTGATGTGTTCCCTATGTTCAGGTTGCGCCCGGCGGCTTGAGCCAAGGTAAATACCATGTCACTCCCTCTCAACACTTTCACACAACTTGAAAATTTTGGGCATTCGCTCAAAGCTTCCTGCTATCGAATTCAGGTCGGGAAAACCGAAGACATCCAAGAGGCTTTTCAACTCGCGAAGCAGCTTGATTTGACCGTCACTGTGCGCGGGACCGGCATCAGTTATAACGATGTATCCCTCAATGGCGGAGGCATCGTGCTGGACATGACCGGCATGAATCAGATCCTCGAATGGGATCCGGCCTCCGGCCTGGTCCGATGCGAGTCTGGCGTCACGCTGGAGCAGTTATGGAAACGCGTTGAGCCGGATGGCTGGTGGCCTCCCGTCGTCTCAGGCACAATGAAGACCACGCTGGGCGGTTGTCTCTCCTCGAACATCCACGGCAAGAATAATTTCCGGGCGGGCACAATCGGCGAGCACGTGGTGGAGTTCACTGCGATGCTTCCGACCGGTGCGTTGATCACCTGCACACCGAAAAAGAATGCAGACCTGTTCTACGCGATGATCAGCGGACTCGGCATGCTTGGCGTCTTTACATCTGTCACGATGAAGATGAAACGCATCCATTCCGGACTTATATCTGTGGACGCGCGGCCAGTTCTGAATCTCGGCCGACATCTGGGCGACCTGCTCGAGAACGCACCGAACTATGATTACATTGTGGGCTGGCTCGATACTTTTGCAGGTGGAAAAAGCCTCGGGCGCGGACAGATCCACGCGGCGCACAACTTGAAGGAAGGCGAAGACCCAAACGCGCAAGAGACGATGAAACTTTCGTATCAGCATCTGCCTGATCGTTTATTCGGTGTGATGCCCAAATCATTATTGCATTATTTCATGAACCCGTTTGTAAATAATTTAGGATGGCGGGCGGTCAATATCGCAAAGTATGTAAGTGCCTTGCGTACGCATACTTTCAGGCAATCTCATGCTGAGTTCCATTTTCTGTTGGATTATGTCCCGGACTGGGAACGTTCCTTTGGGCGCGGCGGGTTGATCCAGTATCAGTCGTTTTTACCAAAGGAAACCGCCGAAGACGCGTGGCGTGAAATGATAGAGTTATCCATTCGACGCGGGTTGCCCTCCTATTTGGGCGTAACGAAACGACACCGCCCCGATAAATTCCTGCTCTCGCACGCTGTCGATGGATTCTCCCTTGCCATGGATTTCAAAGTGACAGATAGAAACCGTGCAAAGTTGAGAGCGATGTTGCAGGAGTTTGATCGTATCGCCCTTTCAGCAGGCGGACGGTTCTACTTTGCCAAGAACAGCGAGACAACCGCGGAGAGTGCACGGGCTTTCCTTGGCGATGAAGCCATTGCCAGGTTCAAGAAACTCAAGAAACGCTGTGACCCGAACGGGTTGTTGGAATCCGATTTGTATCGGAGGATATTCAGATAACCAGCAGGGGCGGATCGAGTTCTGTCCCTGCGATTTTATTATGAAATGTATTGTCGAAGATCTTGGTCTGATCGAATACGAAGCCGCGTGGAAATTGCAGGATCAATACGCAATGGGGATCGCGGAAGGGAAACGACCTCCCACTTTATTGTTGCTTGAGCATCCTCATGTTTACACCTTTGGCCGGCGCGGGAAGCAGGAGAATTTGTTGTGGGGTGAATCGCAACTCAAGGAAAAGGGGATTGGGATCCATTGGGTGGATAGGGGAGGGGATGTGACATATCATGGTCCGGGCCAGTTGGTGGGGTATCCGTTGTTGCCATTGGGAAGCCCTCACCCCCAACCCCTTCGTGAAGCACCCCATTGGGACTCTCAAGAAGAAAGGGGAGTACGTATCCCTGATGCCGACTATGTCGGTTACGTCCGCAAACTGGAGAAGGTAATCATCACTGCGTTGGCAAGGTTTGGCCTCGCGGCAGGACAACGACAGGGGTTAACGGGTGTTTGGATTCAAGCCGACGTACATTCGCGTTGTGTTCGATGCCGCCCGGAAGATCGTAATAAGCCAGCCAAGATCGCGGCAATCGGCGTCAAGGTGGATGCGCGCGGAGTGTCGCGTCACGGCTTTGCATTGAATGTGAATCCCGATATGGAGTATTGGGATGGCATCATCGCCTGCGGTTTGCAGGATGAGCCCATCGTTTCACTCGCGGACCTTTTCCCTGAACCGCCTTCGATGGAACGCGTCAAACAGGAAGTGACAAAGGCTTTCGAGGAAGTGTTTGAGATGTGAAAAAAGCATAAGTCAGAATCGGTTTATTAAACAGAAACAGGCTCCAGCTGGAAAAGAAGCGGAGCCTGTCTAATTAATGAACATGACCTGTCCGAAATCGATCTTTCGGGT
>DATIUT010000325.1:0-11728 GCA_035466615.1 Anaerolineales bacterium
ACGTTCAGACTCCTCAACTACGACCTTCTCGCGTATCGAAAACCGTTCCGCAAAAGTTATTTCAAATGATTCGCGAGTATAGTTCGGGAAGATATCCTTGCGGCTCGTCAACAACTTCTGCACCTGGGAATCGGATTTGGGCATGAATTCGATTACAAGCCACTTCCCTGCATCCGCAAAAAATTCGGCCAGCTGAGGCAGGGGTACATTGTTGGATATCGCCAGATGATGGATCAAAGCCAGCGCCAATACCATATCCGCGGGTGCACGCGCGAGAAGGGCATCCCGTTCCCGATTGTGCCAACCAAGCGATGGACTCGGATTGGTCAAATCAAGCAGCAAAGGAACGATATTCTTTTCGCCCATCGCCTTGACCTGTTGGTAGTTTTGTTCAACTGCAGCAGGGTCAATATCGAAAGAAACGGCAAGGGCATTCTGAGCACTTGCGACGCGGCTGAAGGTTCCGTCATTGGCGCCCAAATCCCACACTACGTTCGGTTTCACACGAGAAGCCCAATTTGAAATCAGACTCTGCTTATGCCGAAATGCCGCATCGGAATAATTGGTGATCTGGTAATAATCGCCCCACTCCGTGCCGGCGGGCTTCCAGCGCAATTTCTTCACGGTTCCTTCAAGGCTCTCAATCAGCCCGAGCATGGCTTGTTTCGTCATCCTGCCCGAACCACCTCTCGGTTGAACGGTCGGATTCGCAGACTGTTTTTGCAGGCGCGCATGAAGATGAAGATGTGTCAACAAGCCAAAGTCCAAGCGGGAACGGAACGGAAGAAGGCGGGAGGCAAGATCAAGCGGGACGCCATCAATATAGACCCGCAAAAGTTGATTCAGGCGAACATCCGTGTGAGCCATTAACGCCAAAGGTGCAAGGAAATGCTGGCAGAACTGACGATAAGCCACCCATGGCTCCCCCTCATTGTAAATGTCAAAAGACAGGGAATCGATTAAAACCGCCTTGCCGTTTACAAATTGAATGTTGTAGGCGCTGGCGTCCTTCAGGGTCATGCCTGCCTTGAGCGCACGCTTTTGAATGGAAAGCGTTGTCAGGGCGGCTTCCTTCAGCAGACCAAATGGCCACTCATAAGGATAGGAAATAAAGGGCACATACTCCGGTTGTATCACTTTGTAGGCTTGAACAGGCTCCACAGGCAATACACTCGTCTCTTCATGGGGAATAAGCAATCCGGCTTTGATCAATTTGGCATATAAACCAGACTCGATCAGCAGGGAATACTCTGAAGCATAAGACTGGTTGACCTGACGGTAGAGTATGCCGTTTTGCTTAAAAATAAATCCGTTCGGATCCCGAAACGAGGCAGACAGACGGACGTTATTCTTCATCGTCCGCGTCTTCCTCCGAAGCATCCTTGCGTTTGAACAGGGTTTTGATCTTCGACCATTGTGAGCGGAGAATCACTCCCGCGCCAAGGAGCGCGGCCAGCAGTAACTGCAACAAGATGGATCCTGAGCCAGGATCAAGGTATGGCTCAGGACTGGCGAGAGCGGATAATAGATGAGAAGCAAATATAACCATTTTTCCTCAAAGGGTATGTTTATCAGCAACAACTGGAATAGGTTATCCCATGAAATTGTTACCAATCCAAATTCGTTTCAAAACCAAATTTTACCAATAAATCCCCCGCGACATCCTTGAACATTTTCTTATGTTCGTTGTTGAAGTATTTCTTCCACTCGCCCGTCTTCCCCGAACGGAAGGTTGGCGACCTGGTCGGGTTGATGGAGGATTCGAGAGAGTCGAGAATCATCTGTCGGGAAGACTGAAGCGGGACACGGGCGAGGAAGTGGTCCATGATGCGGATCAAAGTCTGGACCCGGTCATTGATCAGATCTTCGAAGTGAATTGTCAGCACTTCTGGATGATTCAACCAATCCAGATAGGGGGCGAAGCGGTCGGCGATGTTCGGGAATTCGATATCCGCGTCGGGTCGTCCCAAAATGCTGGCTTTGAGCCGTGCGTCGAAATCAGGCAGGGACTGATAATACGCGTGGTGGACGTGACGCAATTCCATCTCGGTGACGTAGAACACATGTGAGACGACCACATCGCGTGGGTCGCGAAAGATAAAATAGGGAATGAATTTAGGCGGGTCTTCTGTCGAGGACTGGCAGACGCGGGCGACAGCATCGGGTCGGGCAAAGAGATGCGCGGATGCCACGTCACGCGGGCGCAACGAATCGAGCCAACGCAGAGCCTGTTCGGGCGCACGCTTGACTCCGCTTTCGCCTTCATATTCAGCGTAAAAGGAATGGACTCGTTTTGCATAGGGCGCGACATTCGCAAAGCCAAGCAAAATCTGGTCAAGCAGGTGTGTGCCGCTTTTGGGAAAGGAAATGCCGAGCAGGATGGGCAGGTCTTGAGTTTGCGATGCGAAGCGGATGCGTTGCATCCCTTTTTCAGTTTGGTAGAGAATCGAACGGAGCGATGACTTCAATGACATGCAGGTATTTAACCACAAATTACGAAGAAGCGTCGCACTGCGCACCCAAACATAATGCCATTCCGAATGGCGCTTGCCGCCACGACACCTGCACCTGCATGCAAGTGCAAGTGAGAATCCCGCCGTTTCGCGGTGGAGACTCTTCGCTCCGCTCACGTCGTCCCGATGTACCTTCTGGAGAGTGACATATTGTTATTAAGGGTTTTATAATTGCGGTGATGAAAACCACGATCTTCAACACCCCTGTTCTCAGCTTTGTCCTTCAACTCATTGCGAGAATCATCATGCGCCTCGTCGGTTGGCGCGTGGAAGGCAAGCTCCCCGACCTGCCAAAATTCGTTCTGATCGGAGCGCCGCACACCTCCAACTGGGACTTTGTGCTCTTCCTCGGTTTGATCTTCTATTTGCGGGCGAATGTCCACTACATGGGCAAAGCGGAGTTGTTCCGCTTTCCGATCGGCTGGTTCTTTCGCTACTGCGGCGGGGTTCCTGTGGACCGTAAAAAATCCACAGGTTTGGTGGACCAAATGGTGAAGGCTTGCAACGAATCAGAGAAGTTCATCCTGACCATTGCGCCCGAAGGGACACGTCACCACGTCACCGAATGGAAGCGCGGCTTCTATCACATCGCCAAAGGTGCGGGGATTCCCATCGTAATGGCGGTCGTGGACGGCAGGCACAAAGAAGTCCGCATTGGACAGGTGTTTTACCCCACCGAGGATATGGAAGCGGATATGAAAGCGATTCAAGGGTGTTTTGCAGGAGTGGTGGGGATCAATCCGAGGAGGAAGTATATAACGCTTCAGAGTTGATCTTGGTTTGATTTAGGGAAAGAAGATTGTTATTATAATCAACCAAAAGGCGACCTCAACAGGTCGCCTTCTTGTTACTTCGCCTCAGTCATTGCCTTCTTGAACTCGATCAAGGCCTGAATGGGTGTAGGGTCAACGCCATATGCCATTGCAAGATAATATGCCATGTAATCGCCAAACAAAATAAGCGTCCACATGTGGGCGAGGGGGGAGTCGCCGCGTGCTTCGACAAAATCTGTGTTCAATCCTTCGAGCATGAATGCCTTGCGGGTCAAGTCTGAGCGCAGGCGGTTGCGCGGATGGTCGGATGGCGCGCTCAGGAATATGGTCATGGTGTGGGCATTGAGGGTTTCCTGCGGGTTGAGCGTGCCAGCCAGTGTGTTGTGATCTGCTTCTGGGATGAACTCGAAGTTTGCGCCAGCCTTGGCAACCTCGTTCAACTGTCCTTTCCAGCGGCGGGCAACCGTGCTGAGCAGACCCGATCCCATGATCGTCACCCACCTCCCCATCAATTGACCTGCATATCGTTTGGCGGGGTTGTGCGCGGCAAGAACATCCGCTTTCCAATGTTCCTGCGATTTCTTCATCGAGGTGGTCGCACCAGCAACCGCATCTTTTTGATCGGGGATGAACCCCAGGCGTTGGAACAGCGCCAGCAACAGGCCGAATGAGAATCCCACTGCGGCGCGCGGTTGACCGGCATGCTCGAACGTCCACACGGGAATTTTATTTGCTTTGGCGCGCTTTGCCAATTCACCACCCGTGCAGACGGCGATGATGCGGCATTCGGCTTTGTGCGCAGCTTCGAAGGCTTCCAGCGTCTCTTCGGTGTTGCCGGAGTGCGAGGAGCAGATGACCAGCGTCTCTGCGCCGCGCGCAAAGAGGGGGAGGCCGTAGTCTCGATGGACGGAAACAGGTATCGGAGCGAGAGAAGCGGAGTATGAGGCGAGCAGGTCGGCGCCAATGGCCGATCCACCCATGCCCGCGATCACGACCTGTTTGAAATCCTTCCAATCGGGAAGCGGATGTTTGAGACCCAATTGATAAGCAAACCCAAGTTGATCGGGCAGGTTGTCTATTTCCCCGAGCATGTTGAGTGTATCGAGTTGTTTGAAGTGCGCAAGATCGTCGAGATTCATGTGTGCTCCCTAAAAATGTTGTTCGTCGATTTTACAACAGAACTGGTCAAATTTTTGCATTGAAGTTATTACACTTTGCAATTAAAATTTTAATGTGAGAGCCATCCTTTTGTGTAATGATTAACTGCTATGTCGTTTACGGGCCTCGGACCGTGAGGTTGAGCGCCCGAAGGAGGTTTCCCCATGTTCAAGCAGAAATTTTTGAGCATGGTTTTATCAGCGGGGTTATTGCTAGGGCAGGCTGTCCCGCATGCCTATGCGTCCACCTATTGCGATCAGGCGCAGTTCATTTCCGATATCACCGTTCCGGATGGCGCTTCCTTCGCGCCGGGTGCAACATTCACCAAGACATGGCGTTTTATGAACGCCGGCACCTGCACATGGACAACATCCTATAAACTCGTTTATACGGGCGGGGACGCGATGAGTTCCATAACATCTGTCAACCTGCCTGTGGATGTGGCGCCGGGGCAAATGCTCGATGTTTCCGTAAACTTGACCGCGCCGTCAATCACCGGGCACTATAAAAGTTTATGGAAATTTGCCAATGCGTCAGGCGTACAATTCGGAATCGGCGATTCGGCGGCTGGCGCGTTCTGGGTGGATGTCAATGTGATCGCAACTGATGCAACCATCTATGACTTTGTTGTCAATGCACCATACGCAAAGTGGAAGAGCGGCGCTGGCATCCTGCTCTACCCCGGCACGAGCGGCGACGGGCGCGGCTTTGCCTATCAAGTCGACAGGCCGCACCTTGAAGACGACTCCTATGATACCCTACCCGGCCTGCTCACTGTCCCCCAAAACAAATTTAATGGCTACATTCAGGCCACCTATCCCGAATTCCAGGTACAGCAGGGAGACAAACTGCAAACGCTGGTCAACTGCGAGTTCGGCGCCACAGGTTGTTACGTCACCTTCCGCATTGACTACCTGCTCCCAAATGGGCTCCAAAATAAATTGTGGCAATGGAAGGAAGCTCCTGATAATCGTTTCTACCGAGCCAATATTGACTTGAGCGCACTTGCGGGACAAAAAATCCGCTTTGTATTCATGTTGCTGGCAACAGGACCAGCCAGTGGCGACCGCGCCATTTGGGGGTCTCCGCGTATCATCCGCACAGGGACGATACAACCACCGGCTCCTCCAGCAACCCTGACCCCACTCCCTGCACTGACGCCAACACCGACGCCGATCACGCCTCCGCCTCCCACAATCGCTCCTACCGGCTGCGACCGCGCCACCTTCGTTACGGATGTAAATATCCCGGATGGTACGGTCTTCGCACCGGGCGCGGCATTTTCCAAAACATGGCGCCTCAAAAACTCCGGTTCCTGCACATGGACAAAATCCTACAAGTTGACCTACTACAGCGGGGAGGTGATGAACGCCCAGATCGCGGTGCCCATGCCATTCCTTGTATATCCGGGTGAAACGGTGGATGTCACGGTCAACATGGTCGCTCCGGGCGCGCCGGGAAATTACCGCAGTTATTGGATCCTCGCAAACGCAAGTGGCACAATGTTTGGCATCGGCTCGGATGCGTCGAAACCCTTCTGGGTGGATATCAATGTGGCAGGCGAGTCGCCGCAGGAAACTGGTTACAACTTCTGGTCAAACGTCTGTGCCGCCCAATGGAAGAGCGGCGCGGGCGCACTGCCCTGCCCCGGCACGGGCGGAGACCGTAGAGGCCTTGTCATTGCCGATAACTTCTCGCACCTCGAAGACGGTACGATGGGACCGGCACCCACGTTACTGCTCGCGCCTGAGAACAAATACAACGGCTACATTCAGGGATATTATCCTGCTTTCACAGTCCAGCCCGGCGACCGGTTCCGTTCGGTCATCGGTTGTGAATACGGCGCCAATTGTTACGTCACTTTCCGTTTGGATTACATGTTCCCCAACGGCTATATCGGCAACTTCTGGCAGGGACGCGAGACGAACGACAAAAAGAACAACATTGTGGACGTGGACTTGAGTCCGCTGGCGGGCAAAAGCGTACGTTTCATCCTGACTATCCTTGCCACCGGTACCGCCAACAGCGACCTCGTCCGCTGGGGCGCGCCGATGATCATCCGCGCGGGAGGTAGTGTGCCGGCCACAACTGTTCCGCCCACCATCACGCCTGTGCCTCCCACAACAACCCCTGTCCCGCCAACGCTGACGCCCACCTCACCACCGGTCGTTCCGGTGAGCATGAGGTCGTTGCACATGATCGATGTCTCGAACGGATGGGGCATCACCGACCAGAACGTCGTGCGCACGTATGATGGCGGTACCACGTGGTACAACGTCATGTTCGAAAGCATGCCGGCCGGCGGATACTTCGCCTCACCGGACAAGGCATGGGTCATCAGCAATTACGCCGATGCCAGCGTCGGCTCGTTGTACCGCACCACCAACGGCGGACTCAACTGGACGCGCTTCGATGTCCCATTCAACAGCGGCTACCTGCAATTTGTAGACGACAACACCGGCTATTTGTTTCAGATCACCGGCGCGGCCATGAACAAACAATCCGTCATCCTGTTCAAAACGACCGATGGCGGCGCCACCTGGACGCTTCAATATAACAACGATCCCACTATGCCAGGTTCAAGCAACACACTTCCACTCGGTGGGCACAAGAACGCCATAACATTCAGCAATACCACTACCGGCTGGATCGGCGGCGAAACCCCAACCGATGGATACTTCTACTTCTATAAGACATCCGATAGTGGCATTACCTGGTCACGACTTCAATTGGCAATACCCGCCGGTTACGAATCGGCTTACATCACCACAACCGCACCGAAGTTCTTCGGGGCGAACGATGCGGTGCTCCCGGTCTGGATGTCCACTGGCATAGATATGCGCGACCTGTTCCTGTACGTCACCCACAACGGCGGCAACACCTGGACGGCTTCTCCCGCCTCTGCACGCCACGCCGAACGCACCGACATCATCTCAATGAACAACACCATCAGTTGGGACTGGTCGAACCTCTTCCACGTCACCGACAACGGCGGAAACAGTTGGACGACCGTCACACCGAACATCATCTTCGGCGACGAATTCCGCCAACTGGACTTCGTTTCCCCGACCACCGGCTGGGTACGTCAGCAACTCTCCGACGGTCACGCCGCGCTCTACAGGACTACAGACGGCGGTTCAACCTGGACCATGCTGTTTGGTCACTACATCCCAACACCGACTCCCACCCCGGACCCCACTGCCTTTGTCCAATCCGTCGTGGGCGCATTGAACACCCGCAACTTCATGGCCTTGCCGCCTCTGATGGACGAGACCTTCGTCTTCGCCTACTGGCAATCGCAGGGAACCGTATATCAATCTGAGACTGCCATCGAATACCTGCGGACAAACAACATCGCCGCGACATTGATACCCGATCCTGTCAAAGACCTGACGACGCTGCTGGGCGGCGCCAATCCATACACGACCATGGGCCTTGACCCAGCTAAATCACAAGCGCTATTCGTCTCCGGCTGGGGTTTGAGCGGAAATGAAGAGGCAATCCTCTTCATCACCCAACGCGCAGATGGAAACCTGTACTGGCACAGCGTTCTCATCGCGCCGTATGGATTCGCAACTCCCACGAACTTGATCGGGCCGTACGCGGTCATCAATGTGGCAGCGAACGATGTATTGAATATCCGCTCGGGAGCTGGCGTCAGCCAGCCGATCATCGGGTGGTTTGCGTCAGATGCGAAAGATGTCATGCGGACCGGACCAAACGCCAGTGCGGATGAAGCCGTATGGGTCGAGGTCCGCAGAGTTGACGGACTGACCGGCTGGGTCAATTCCAACTACCTGACTGAATACGTCACACATGAAGCCTTCTGTGCCGATACCCGCATCCTGCCTTTGATCGAACAGGCCAGGCAGAGCATGGACCAATCCAATGGCAGTCTGCTCGCACCGATCGTGAGTCCGGTCCATGGTGTGAACATGCACTTGTGGGCATATGGACCGGGCATCAACTTCACACAGACGGGTGCTACAAACGTTTACGCGGACACCACTGTTTACAACTGGGGCGGCGGCCCAAGCGGCATCCCGGATACCGGCACGTTCAACGCTGTGGTCAAGCCAAAGTATTTGGAGGTGCTCAACGCCCCCGACCGAGAAATCTATTGTGACGACCTCACAAAGGTATTCCCACTTTCCAATCCGTGGCCCTATCCGAACATCCGCTTCTACAACTTATACAAACCTGCCTCCGACCAGGTCTTCGACTTCCGCACCTTGCTGGTCGGCATTGAATACATTAACGGTCAGCCGTATATCTACGGCATGGTTACCATCATTTGGGAGCCGTAAAAGGGAATATGTCACACCCTGAGCGAGCGATAGCGACCAAAGAGTCCCTCACATGGGTATGGAGACGCTTCCCTCCGCCCAGCATGACATTCACATAAATTTCGACTAAAAGAGGAGCAGGTGTTGTGCCTGCTCTTCTTCTGTTTCTTATAGACTTTACATTGCCACACCTGCGGCCATGGCTTGTTTTCCAACATCCCGCACTCTTGAGTGGACGACCTTAATGACAAATCTTTTGAAGTTCGTACAATCGAAACGGCTATCTTTAGCCTTATATGGCCAAAACATTGTCCGAACTTTATTTGATGTCTCTATTAGAAGAAGCGGACAAGCTTGGGGAGTTTGGGATTTTGCAACAGAAATGGTCAAAATTTTGCATTGAAGTTGTTACACTTTGCAATTAAAAATTTAATGTGAGAGCCATCCTTTTGTGTAATGATTAATTGCTATGACATTTACGGGCCTCGGACCGTGAGGTTGAGCGCCCGAAGGAGGTTTCCCCATGTTCAAGCGCAAACTTCTTGGCATGGTTCTGCTGGTGGGTATGTTATTTGGCCAGTCTGTTCCGTCCGCCCAGGCGGCAATTTGCGACCATATCCAATTTGTTTCTGATCTCACCGCACCTGATGGTGCAACCTTCGCACCGGGCGCGGCGTTCACAAAAACATGGCGTCTGAAAAATATCGGCACCTGCACATGGACAACAGCCTATACCCTTGTATGGACCGGCGGCGATGCACTCGGCACGCCAAGTCCTGTAAAACTGCCGGTGAGTGTGGCACCCGGACAAATGCTGGATATTTCAGTGAAACTGACGGCCCCCGCCGCCAGCGGGAACTATAAAGGTCTTTGGAAGTTAAGCAACGCTACAGGCACACAGTTTGGGATAGGCGCCTCCGGGCAGGATCCATTCTGGGTCAGCATCAGCGTGGTGCAAACCAGCGCGGTGATTTATGATTTTGTCGCCAATGCACCGTATGCCCAATGGAAGAGCGGCGCGGGTGCCCTGCCCTTCCCCATCACCGGCGGTGATGACCGTGGGTACGCTTATCAAGTAAACAATCCCCACCTCGAAGACGATTCAATCGACGCATCAGCGGGATTATTGACCGCGCCACAAAACAAATACGACGGTTATATTCAAGCCACGTATCCGGAGATCGAAATTCAAAAAGGCGACCAACTGCAAACACTCGTCAATTGCGAGTTTGCCGCCACCAGTTGTTACGTCACTTTTCGCGTTAATTATCTTTTGTCAAACGGCGTTCAAGGCACCTTATGGTCATGGAAGGAAGCCTACGATAAAAAGTTTTATCGCAAAAGCATCAATCTCGATACACTCGCCGGGAAAAAAGTCAGATTCGTTTTCATGGTATTCGCAAGCGGGTCCGCAAGTGGTGACCGCGCCATTTGGGGGGCACCGCGCATCCTCCGCAGCGGGGGACAACCACCTGCGCCTCCTGCCACCCTTACACCGCTTCCGCCGCCCGCGCCGACTCTCACCCCATTCGGTCCGCCTCCGCCCACCATAGCTCCGGCAGGTTGTGACAAAGCGACATTCGTTTCGGACGTTACCGTGCCTGATAGCACGCTCTTTTCACCCGGCACAGGCTTCGTCAAAACGTGGCGCTTGAAAAACTCCGGCTCCTGCACGTGGACAAGTGCCTACAGGCTGGTTTTCTATAACGGCGAGCAAATGGGCGCGCCAACCTCCATCAACATTCCGCGCAATGTCGCTCCGGGGACGACGGTTGATCTCACTGTAAACATGGTCGCGCCAACGAACCCCGGAACCTATCGCGGCTATTGGATTCTGAGCAATGCCGCCGGCAACTTATTTGGGATCGGCACGGATGCCTCGAAACCCATTTGGGTGGAGGTCAATGTCTCCGGCTCGTCGCCAGTTGTATCAGGCTATAACTTTGTCCTGAACGCCTGCGCGGCGCAATGGAAGAGCAGTGCAGGCATCCTGCCATGCCCCGGCACCGAAGGCGACGCCAAAGGCTTCATCATCGACCGGCAATTCACCCAACTGGAAGATGGCAACATGGGTCCCGCGCCCTCCCTGCTCGTTGCACCTGAGTTGAAATACAATGGCTACATTCAAGGCATCTATCCGCTCTTTACCGTTTTACCCGGCGATCATTTTCGCGGCTCCACCGGCTGTGCTTATGGCTCCAGTTGTTATGTGACCTTCCGTTTGGATTACATGACATCCACAGGCTCGATCAAAACCTTCTGGACGCGGCGAGAAGTGAGTGACCAGAAAAACAACACTTTCGACCTTGACCTGGCGCCATTGGCCGGTCAGAATGTGCGTTTTATCCTCACCCTGCTTGCCACTGGTTCCGCGACGAACGATAAAGCCTCATGGGTAGCACCCATGATCGTGCGGCTTGATACATCGGGACAGATCCCACCGACTGTTCCGCCCACCAATACCCCGATTACCATGCCGGGCACAATCGTTCCTTCGCCGTTGATTCACAAGTTGTACATGCTGGATGCCTACAGCGGCTGGGCACTTGGCAATTCGTATGTACTGCGGACCAATAATGGCGGTGCAACATGGTACAACGTCCTGCCAGCGTCAGGGAGTGGCTATTTCCCGAATGCAAGCAGAGGCTGGGTGCTGAGTGGGAACATCCTCTATCGCACCACAGACGGCGGCCGCACGTGGTCCCAGAACGAAGTCCCATTTAGCGGCGGCTTTATTCAGTTCATCAACGATGCAAACGGATTTGTCCTCTCCGGCGAACTATCGGGTATGAATAAACATGCCGTAGATCTCTACCAGACAACCGATGGCGGCACAACCTGGACGCTTAAATACACCAACAATCCCCTTGCCGCCGGCGCCGGCACAAGTCTTCCATTCAGCGGACACAAAAACAGCATGACCTTCCGCGATACATTACGCGGCTGGGTTGGCGGCGATTATCCATCGAATGGATTCGTTTACTTCTACAAAACAAAC
>DATIUT010000326.1:0-11187 GCA_035466615.1 Anaerolineales bacterium
CCATGAGGACTTCTTCGTTTCAGCGTGCTATCTATTTACTTTGTGACTATCCACAGCCGCCGCCAGATTTGTCGCGCTTCAGTTGAAGTTGTATTTTAGCCTCGAATTCCAGATCCTCATATTCAATGGGACTGGGGTCGCACGATTCATAGCGGTTGCCCAGAGCCGCAGGGAAGACATAAGCCAATTGATCGGGGGCAGGACTCGGGGCTGGCTGGAGCGTCTCGTCGCCCGCGCCGAAAAACGCAATCCAATTGTTGACCCCGCCTTCGAGAATGTAGACATTTGGAACGGTCGAGGCGACGAGTATCTTCCAGGTTTCGACCGCAGCAGTTTCATCATTGCTCATCACAATGAAGACGGTGTTCGCAGGCGGTTCTGTGAGAAGAACAGGAATAACTTCCCCGACGCGTTCCGCCGGCACATTGACCGCGCCTTCGATGTGATAGAGGTTGTAATCTGATTCGCTTCGCACATCGAGATAGATGGGATTCATGGACTGGTTATATTTCGCCTTGAACGCTTCGGCAGGCGTAACGAAAACCAGACGGTTCGCGAGCATTTCATCGGCAGAGTAGGTTACCGTGTTGACAATGGGATCCGCGTTCAACTGTGGAATGGTCTCGGTACGGGTAAAGGTGAGTTTGTTGTATTTTTTTTCAAGCGAAGGGGAGCCGATGAAAACGACCGCAAGCGCGAGAACGAACAATACGCCTGCGCCGGCGATGCGGAGTTTGGGTTCCTTGCTCAAGTCCTTTTTGCCAAAGGTGCGTTCTAGTTGTTCCGCGCCCCAGAACATGAAGAGGGCCATTAACACGATGAGTAAAACCACAACGCCGGTGGGGAGATGGAAGACCTGATCGAGTGTAAGGCGGCCGAAGTAACCCGAATTGGTATACCACTGGTCGAAATATTTTTCTGTTTCACCAAAGAGGAATGCGCCAACCAATCCGCCGCCGACGAAGAACATGCCGTCAATTTTGCCTGTTGAGGCAGATGCGAGTGAGGTGGTGGGGCAGAAGCCGCCAACAATAAAGCCGACGCCCATGATGAGTCCGCCGACGATGCCTGACGAAAGGTAGGTTGGGTTGACCCATACCTGGCTGAAGTTGAGGATGCCAAGACCGACTGCACCGAATGTCAATACCATGGCGGTGACAATGGCGGTGAACATGACCTTGAGCACGGTCATGTCGGTGAAGTAGAATTGAGCAGCAAGTTTGCGTGAGTTGCCAAAGCCAGACATCTCGAGCGTGAAACCAAATGCGAAGCCGATCAGACCGAAGACAACATATGTCCACGGATTCGCGGCGCTCACATTGATAAATGGTTGAAGTGGGAAGTTCATCGCGTCCTCCTAGTTCCATGATTTGCGTACGAAGTAAGCCATAGCGTATGCGCCCGCGAAGATGCAGAGCATGATCACCCACGAGCCAGCGGCTAATGTCGTGCCGCCCGTTAGCGCCTGACCTGATGTGCATCCACGCGCCATGCGTGCGCCGTAGAGGAAGACCACACCACCGAGGAATGCCATCAACCAGCGTGTGCGATTGGAGACGTTCGGTCCTTTTGTGGTTTCGAGCTTTGTTCTGCCGAAGATCGTGCCCGATGTGAAGCCGCCGATCAACGCGCCGAAGAATACAGGGATGATCCAGTCATCGAGCGGGTTCTTGTCGCCGCCAGCCAACTTCAAGAGATACGGCGTTTGGTCAACGTGTGCAGGGGCAATTTGATCTTCGATGAATGCGACCAGTCGGGTTGTGCCGCCTGAAGAGCCAAGCCCGTTGCCTGTCAGGAATAAGGCGAGGAACAGGACGATCCCTAATACCATGCCTCCGAAGTACGGATGGACGTATGGTTTTTCAGGACGATTAAAAATGCTTTTCTTTGCAACAGGAGCAGTTGTCATATTATTTCTCCATTTTTTGTCATGTCATTACAGGGAGGGCTTTGACCTTCCCTGTAATGACATGTAACTATTTCTTCTTTCCTTTTTCTTTCTTCTCTTTCCTTGATTCCACATGTTCATGTACTTCGACTTCTTCATAGCCGGTGATCATGCCGCGTATGGCTTCAAGCGGAGTTGCGCCTGTCGTGGTCATGTACACGTGTACAAGGATGAAGGTCGCAAACGTCCATGCAACAAGCGAGTGGAACGGGGCAAGGAATGGCAGTCCGCCGAGCGCATTCGCAAAATCGGGGAACTTCTGCACACCCCACATCAGCGCGCCTGTGATGATCTGCAAGGGCAGCAGTACATTCAAAATGCCGAAGTACGTTGCCTTTTGGATCGGGTTCATGCGGCTGTTCGGGACTTTCTCAAATGGGTGTCCTTCGCCCTTGAAAATCCCATTGATGTAATACTTCGCCTGAATGATCGCATCGTCGAAGAAACCATACGGGTGCGGGATGAATTCCCGAATGCGTTCCGTCGCGAGATGATAAAAGAGCGACAATACGGCATTGATCACCAATATCACTGCAAGCACATTATGGACTGTTACCACGCCTCGGAACGAGAATACGCCGAAGATATCTGGCCTGTGGATGGTCAGGCCTGTAAATAACAGAAGAACGATGGCGGTGGTCTGGAGCCAGTGCCAGAAGCGGCGATAGGACTCATACATGTAAATCCGTTCGGTTCTTTTCTCGACCTTGGCCTGCTTCCGCGACGAGAGATATCTCATCGTCCCGTGACCAATCACGCCTAAGAGCGCACCCGCGAACATCAATGCGCCAAGCCAGTCGATCCAATTCATGCGGCTGGAACCGAATACGTACATTTTGTCATTGGCAGGGATGGGGTTGTAGTAGACAGCGCCATCTTCGCCTGTGACGATCTCGCCAGAAGCGTTGACATTGTTGTTCGCATCAAAGACGGGTATTGTGCCATTGGGCGCGTAATCGGATAACTTAATCTGTTGGGTCACGCGTGATGTGTCATTGTGGCAGGCTTTGCAGTCGTTGACCGCGTTCTCGCCGCGAGTTACATTGTGGTTGATGCTGTAAGGCTGGACAAGACCTTCGATGCGCGGGTTGTTGAGTCCAAGCGAGATAAGTTTGGCTTTGACAGCCTCTTCTTTGGCGGATGAGTCGATCACGAATTCATCGTTGCTGAGTGAGCCGTCCGCGTTTGAATCGAAGGCGGACACGATGTCAGTGGCGTATTTGCCATTTTCGAAGTACGCAGACTCAAGGTCAATAAGGCGAACGGGGCGTTGATTCCCATTGGCGTCTTCGTAGACCCAGAAGTATGTCGTGACGAGATTATATGGCGCAAGCAGTTGAGCACCGTCAATGTTGTTACGGTTGAGCAGGACAGGTTCGTAGCCTGTCACAAGCGATGTGACCTGGTTTGGCTCGCCTTCCACGCCGCGGCAGGTTTTGACAGGTTCACCATTCGTGGTAAGCACGGTCCAATCGTAGGATTGGATGGCGGGCGCATACATCTGCGGGATATGGCAGGTTTCGCATGCGATGGTTGCCATGTGTGTGTCAACGTATGGAAGCCAGTCGGCGTGACCTTTGTCCGGGTCGTGGCAGGAGTCACAGCGGCGCATGGTGCCTTTAAGTTCGGGGGCAACATTGAATTGTGCGCTTTCGCCGCGTGCAAAGTTGTGATCAGGTTTTTCGAGATAATCACCGATCTCCAATGTACGGGGATCGTATTTGAGGTGTTCGGGGTTATTACCCTGTGCTTCAAATGCGTGGGAAGGATTATTCAACGCATAATGACAATCGGTGCATTGCAACTGCCGCTCGGCGTGGATGTCCCATGAGCGATTGAGTTCGTCTTTGTTGCTCAAATTCACGCCTGACGCCGAAATTCTTTGTGAAGCAATAACCTGACCCGTCGTCGCGGTTTGTGGATAGTCGAGGTCGCAGGCGGTATAGGTGAGCGGCGATTCGCTGGCGTGGACATCACCATGACAAGCTGCACAATTTGCGTTGGTTGGATCCTGGATCTTTAAGTATTCCGATTTGAGTTTGCTGGTTTCGTCGAAGGCTTCGGAGTTCCATGTCCATGTGCCTGTGGTACCGTCATAATCCACGACACTGAGGCCAAGAAGTGTGGCCGTGTTGGCGTTGCCGAACGAACCCGTTTGTATGAATGCTGAACGTGCCTCGGTGTTGGGTGTTTCAAGGTGGCAGAGGAAACAGTTCATTTCCATGGTGCCAGAGGCTTTCCAGTCCCAGGCTTCGGTTTTACCATCTTGATTCAGGATGGCTGTCTCGTAATTCTTCGTACTGCGTGAAAGAGACTCGAGCGCCTTGCCGTCGCGCGATGTGGTTGCAGGGCCGCCGCCAACGACACGTGCGCCGTTCAACTTCAGCCATTCGGCAGTGGAGAGATCGAGCCGTTCGTCACCTGTCTGTGACAGATAGCGGTAAGTGAGCGGATCCCATTTGCCGAATGTCCCTGTGCTGGCGTTGAAGCCGGTTGTGTCCTGGTAGTCACTGAGTCCCAGATCGGAATGAAAGGCATGTTGCTGGATGAACTCAGTGTCATGGCATTGCCCGCAGGTCTGCATGGTGGAGATCGCATTGCCTGATGTCAACACGTTTTCGCCGTTCTTATCGAGCAGGGCAAAGTTCGGATGTAGGGGGGAGGCTGCTTTTGCAGGAGCAGGTTCGGGCTGGGCAAGAGCCGTGCGAATCCCGAAGGCTGTCACTGTGAAAAGCAATCCGATAATTAGGAGCAGGTTGCGTTTTGAAATGTTCATGTCAGTTTGCCTATTTCTTATCAAATCGTCCGCCCCATTCGATGGGATCGCCGGGATAGCCAAGAGCTTCCCAGCCCAGTCGCCCGTTGTCGCCGTGGCAGGAGTCGCATTGCAAGGCGTTCGCGGCGGGTTGGACCATGTGCGTGGTCGTCCAATACATATAAGTTTCTGTGAAGCCGTATTGACCACTGTATTTCAACCCGGTAATTGGTTCGGCAAGTTCAAAGGCGCTGTTCCAATCGAAGGTTGTCCAGAAACCGTTCCCACCCGATGTGATGGGTTGAAGCAGGTAGTTGTTGACTGTGTCAAAGGGCTGCTTGGCGATGTGCAATTTGAACGGGAAGATCTTTGAATTGGGGTCGTTGATATCGCCGGCAGGCTTGTTGATATAGGTAACCCCGTTCGGGTTGACCTTGTCGCCGAGGATGTAGCGATATTCGTTGTTGCCGTTGAACCAGAGATAGGTGGGGGCGAAGTTTTTGTCGTAGATGAACTCGCCTTTGATCTTCAGGTAGGTGAAGTGATCGTCGGTTCGACCTTCCTGCCCAGCCTGCGACCAGTCCCAATACACTTTGGTCGGGTCTTCGGTTGCAAGCGCAGGGATATGGCACGTCTGGCATGCGACAGTGGAAAGGTGTGTGTTGATGCGTTCATCCTCATGCTGTTGGTTGACGTGACATTGTTCGCAGGAAACCTGTTCAGCCGGGTCAATTGTGTAATTGTCTGCGAGCATACGGCCAAGGACCTGGTGATTCTCGGTTCGATGACAGTCTGTACATTGCATATCGAGTTCGCCGCCCATATGTACATCATTGTTCTCGGATGGGAAGTACAGGCTTTCGTCGAGGTCGCCGTGCTTGACGCCGTTTCCACCGCCGCCATCGAAGTGGCATTTACCGCAGTTCTCGCGTGTAGGGGCTCGCACACTTTGGGCCGCGGCAAGCAGGTCAATGCCATCTGCGGGGTTGCCGAAGAGTCCTTTGCCGTACAAGCCGGTGTCGGCGTGACAGGCAAGACAATCCACGTTTTCCGGGTTTGCCAATGCGGTCTCTTTGCCTTGTTCCCAGCCATAGCCAGCATGGCAGGACATGCACTTGTTTTCGTTGCCTTGTGTACCGATGCAGAAGTTGTTGATCTGGTTGATCTTGCCGATCGTCACATCTTCATCGCGCCACGGCACGTCAAAGGATTTTGACTCCCATGTCCAGTGAGTCGTCTTCATCAACTCGGTCGCGGCATCTTCGTGACATTCGAGACAAGCGCGGGTCACATCCTGGCCCGTTTTGAATTCGCCCTGGACGATGTCTGCATGGTCCACGTGCACGGGTTTGGTGGGCAGATAGTCTTCGGGGTTTCTCGAAGGCTTATTGGCACGCGGGAGGAAATAGAGGACAGGGACGAGGATCAGCAAAATGATGCCGGCCAGTCCCATGGTCCAGAACGGGAAGCGTTTCTTCATACATTCTCCTGTGAAATTTCATTAACAAGGTTTGCCTGTTGAGTCAGGCGGTCGCGCATTGCAGAACGGAGTAGATCCATGGCCTTGATGATGCGGTTATCCGATAGGTGGTATGTGATCACAGTTCCATGTCGTTCTGAATGCACGAGCCCGCGCTCGCGCAAAACCTTGAGATGTCTTGAGATGGTGGGTTGAGGGGCGCCCAGCTCAGCGGTGAGTTCAGTAACATTGAGAGGTCCATCGTTCAACACATACAAAATAACGATGCGCGTGGGGTCTGAAAGCGCAAAACAAAAATCCGCTTCGAGTTGGGTGATTTCCTGTTTTAGTAGTTGAGTGACCATTATTATCTTCTTATATGCGTATGAACGAATATAGACGTGCGCATGATAACCCTGTGAAGCTTTTCACAATAGTGTTGGGTGTCATATTAAGTGGGGTTTAATGTCATATATAATTGATGTATAATTTAGAGGTGGTAAGTCACATTACATCCTTCAAGCTTGGAGTTGATCATGGTTCTATATCAAAATAATGCTGTTTCGGTGGATGTTGGATCCCGCCTAAAGGAATTGCGCGAAATGCGTGGTATTTCGATGCGCGCGCTTGCGACAAAAAGCGGTTTGTCTGCAAATGCGCTGTCCATGATCGAGCGTGGCAAAACATCACCTTCAGTGAGCACGCTTTATAAACTTGCTGACGCCCTGGGCATTTCGATCACCACCTTCTTTGGGGTAGAGGAGGAAAAGCAACCGTTTATCTTCATGAGAGCCAATGAGCGGACCCGCATTCCGTTTGCCCGCGGCGTCTTTGAAGGACTTGGCGCGGAAAGGTTTGTGGGTCGCGTAGAGCCATTTGTCCTTACCTTGGAATCGGGCGCGAACAGTGGCCCACATTCAATGACGCATACAGGCCATGAATTTGTTTTTTGTCTGCGTGGCGAACTTGAGTATTCGGTTGAAAAAAAGGTGTTTCTGATGTCCCCGGGTGACAGCCTGCTTTTTGCCGCGCAATTGAGGCATAAATGGAAGAATCCCGGCCGTACAGTTGCAAACGCCCTGATTGTGCTCTCGGGATTTGCAGAGGGTGAGGAGCCTCACGCGATGCATTGGAAGAAGGCGGATAATGCAAAATAGGCGTGGACACTTCTAAATAAAAAGCGATCTCTTTGGATCGCTTTTCGTTTCACTCCGGGTCTGATTCGATTTGACAGGCTTTTATCTTATCCTAGGCGTACATTCCCCAATCCAAAGCGGACGGGTCTTCCATCATCGAGAAGTCCCACACATCCATGCCCATTTCGATGGTGACAGGCATATTCAAACCCTCGACGGCTTTGGCTTTGGTCATTTCGATCATGGCGGGTCCGTATGGGCAGAAGGGGGTGGTGAGAATCATTTTCAAATGGGCCACACCGTTGTCAATGGAAATGTTGCGCACCAATCCCAGTTGGATGATGTGCATTCCAATTTCGGGATCAACTACTTCGGAGAGCTTCTCGCGGGCAGGCTTGACCATTTCAGGGTGAGTCTCGTGGATCGTCCACTTGATTTCGTTGATCGTTTCTTCAGTCATAAGAATTCCTCAAAAAGTGACACTACGGTCAGGGTTTTAATTTTTTACTGAACAGGATGTACTACATACGTGCAGTGTGCGCCGCCATCGAGGATACATTGAACCTTGTTGGCAGGCAATGCCAGCATTTTTGAAATTAAGGTTTGGTCAACCGTGCAGACCTCAGGATGCGCCACGCCGATTTGGTAGTACGGGCAAGAGATCTCGTGGATCTGATAATCATTACCCTTCTTTTCCCATTCAACGGTGAATCCTTCCTGAGCGAGCATTTCCTTGACGAATTCAAGGCGTTCTTCCATATTCATTCCCTGGATCTGGCTTGAGTATTCGTTTGCAAGTTCTTCTGCAATCTGGTTGAATAACTGCGCCACTACAGGTCCCGGCATGGATTCTTTCATCTGTGCCAGAAGGCGTGTAGTCAGCCTCAGATATTTGGTGGGGAAGTGCTCCATGCCATCTTCGGTGAGAGAATAGACCAATCGCGGGCGTCCAACACCATGACGTTCCTCGTCTGCCGCAACAAGACCTTCCATCTGCAAATTTGTCAAATGGTGGCGAACCGAGATGGGGTTTATGCCAACAACTTCGGCAATATCGTTGATCGTGATCTTCGGCTTGCGAAGCAGAGCTTGGAGAATCCTGTCTTTTGTGCTTTTCATTGTATGAGAGTATAACTATTCCGCCTGAGTTTGTCAATATACTAGATAAATATCATAAATATTGACTTTTCTCTCTGACCCTGCTATAATCTTGCCGAATTGGTAAAAACGCCAGTAATGGCTTAATTTTTAGGAGCAATAGGAATGTCGCAACTCGAAATCAAGAATCTACATGTAAATATTGAGGGGAAAGAGATACTCAAAGGTCTCGATCTCACAATTGAACAAGGTAAAGTCCACGCCATTATGGGACCGAACGGGACTGGTAAGTCCACATTGGCTTACACATTGATGGGACACCCATCGTATACGGTAACGGAAGGCGAAGTGATTTTCAAAGGACAGAACGTCCTTGAATTGGAACCCGATGAGCGCTCACGCTTGGGCATTTTTCTGGCGTTCCAGTATCCTGTTGCCATCCCTGGTGTGACAGTTGCCAACTTCCTGCGTACTGCGATCAATGCCCGTCGTCGCGCAGTAAACCCTGAAGATAAGGGGATGCCCATTCCTGAGTTCCGTAAATTATTAAAAGATAAGATGGCGATGCTTAAGATGGATCAAACCTTTGCGGGTCGCTATCTCAATGATGGTTTTTCGGGTGGTGAGAAGAAACGCGCTGAGATCTTACAAATGGCGACTCTCCAGCCTGAGATCGCAATCCTTGATGAAACCGATTCAGGTTTGGACATCGATGCACTTCGCATCGTCTCGGAAGGTGTCAATACTCTACTGAGCGAGAATCTGGGTGTGCTGGTCATTACACACTACCAGCGTTTGTTGAACTACATCAAGCCTGATTATGTCCATGTGATGCTGGGTGGCAGGATCGTCGAATCGGGCGGACCCGACCTGGCGTTGCACCTCGAAGAAAAAGGCTACGAATGGGTACGCGAGAAGTACGAGATCGAAGTCTCAGCGTAGAGTCGCTTTATTGAATAGTATCGGGTGGCGGCTGGCTGTGAAGCGCAATCGGTTCGTCATCCAAAAAGGTGAATGACATGAGTGAAGACGCAAAAATCTTAGAAGATATCGGCGAGTATAAATACGGCTTTCACGACCGTGACGATAACTACACGTTCAAATCGGAAAAGGGTTTGAGTCGTGAAGTCGTGGAGAATATCTCGCGTATGAAGGGCGAGCCGCAGTGGATGCTTGATTTTCGCTTAAAGGCGCTTGAACATTTCATGAAGCGACCCATGCCGAATTGGGGTCCCTCTCTGAAAGAGCTCAACTTCGATGAGATCTACTTTTATGTTAAACCCACCGAAAAAAGCGAAAAATCATGGGACGATGTTCCCGATGACATCAAACGCACATTCGACAAACTCGGTGTGCCAGAAGCTGAACGTAAGTTTCTGGCAGGTCTCGGCGCACAATATGAATCCGAGATGGTATATCACTCGATCCAGGAGCATCTTGAAAAACAAGGTGTGGTCTTTCTGTCCATCGAAGATGGTTTGAAGCAATATCCTGATCTGTTTCGTGAATATTTTGGAACGGTCATTCCGATCGAAGACAACAAATTTGCCGCATTGAACAGCGCTGTATGGTCGGGTGGATCGTTTGTGTATGTGCCGAAGAACGTGAAAGTGGACATGCCCTTACAAGCGTACTTCCGTTTGAACACGGCAAATCTTGGTCAGTTTGAACGCACGTTGATCATTGTGGAGGAAGGCGCTTCTGTTCATTACGTCGAAGGCTGTACTGCTCCTCAATACACCACCGACTCATTCCACTCTGGCGTGATCGAGATCATTGTCAAGAAGGGCGCACGTTCACGTTATTCGACGATCCAGAACTGGTCAACCAATGTGTATAACCTTGTTACGCAACGCGCCAAAGTTTTTGCGAACGGTTCGCATGAATGGGTGGATGCCAATATCGGCTCAAAGATTACGATGAAATATCCTTCGTGCTATCTCATGGAACCAGGCGCACGCGGCGAAATGCTTTCGATGGCGTTCGCAGGTCCAAATCAAATTCAAGATGCGGGCTCGAAGATGATTCACTTTGCGCCGAACACCACTAGCAAGATCACGTCCAAATCCATCAGTAAGGGCGGCGGACGCGCATCGTATCGCGGCATGGTCAAGGTATATAAAGGCGCCAAGGGCGTCAAATCCAATGTCGTGTGTGATGCACTTTTACTCGACCCGAAATCACGCTCCGACACCTATCCCTACATCGAAATTGACGAAGACGATGTGACCATCGGGCATGAAGCCTCCGTCAGCAAAGTGGGTGAGGAGCAACTCTTCTATCTCATGTCACGCGGCCTCAGCGAAGAGGAAGCCACCACCATGGTCGTCTCTGGTTTTATCGAACCGCTTGTCAAGGAATTGCCGATGGAATACGCAGTCGAAATGAACCGCCTGATCGCGCTGCAGATGGAAGGCACCGTAGGATAGTTCTGAGTGCTGAGTGATGAGTGCTGTGTAGCTAGCTCATCACTCAGCACTCATCACTCAAACATGGCAGTCGTACAACCTCTATTGAAACCTGCGCCGCTGGTGAAGAGCGGCGATGTCACTCGCGAATTTGTTGAGGCGTATAGTCACGCGCTGAATGAAGGCGACTGGATGCTGCATCGCCGGCTTGAGGCCCTGCGCGTGTTCCGCGACACGCCGGCGCCCAACCGCCACGACGAACTGTGGCGACGCGTCGACCTCAGCACGTTCAAGCTGGATCAGATGATCGCGGCAATTCAGCCCAGCGCGGAGGGCGCGGTCGCAACGCACATCGCGCCGGCGAACATCGACACATTGCGCCA
>DATIUT010000327.1:0-12426 GCA_035466615.1 Anaerolineales bacterium
GAGACGGTCGCGAGAAGGTGATTGCGGGAAATGTCGAATGCCAGAGTCGCTGTCAGCAATGGGACGCAGGCAGAAAGCAGAATAAATGGAAGGCGTCCAGCGGCGTAGGTGGTTTGACCGGCAACCCACATCCCAATCGCCGAGACGATGGATGCAAGAGGCATCCAGTAGGTGTGTGAGGGATGCGGGAGTCCCTGAGGGTCATCCAAATAATTCCAAAGGTATGGTTCGTTGAAACCATTGCCTTTTGCCAACTCGACAGCGCCTGCAAAATAATAGTCGGCGTCCATATAGCCAGGGAGGTGTTGAAATCTTGAAATCGTAAATGGGACGATCAAACCAACAATAAAAAGGATTACATAATGACGCCAGTTCATTTTCGATCTCCAATCTGGTCGAACCAGGTGCGCGGCGAACGGAATGCCCACCAGCGCATCCAATATAAACCAATGATGGCTGCCACGGGTGGAAGGATCATCAGCAAGTCGGAGTAAATGGCAGGTGATCCCATGCTCAGACGGGCATACAACCAAAACGGAATAATGAACGCCCCAAGTAAAACAAGCAATACATACAAAACACGCCGACGAGTCCATCTTTCCCAGGCAAGCATTACGATCAAGATCAATGATGGAAGTAAAGCCACATGATTGGAAGGAAAGATCGCAAACCCCATGAGCGGTGTGACCGCCAATGACAGGCAGACGGTCCAAACAACGCGACGATGGTATGAGTTAATCGAGCCAAGCCATTCCAAAAACAGGATGATACCCAAAAAGATCGAAGTCCATAATCCGATTGAAAATCTTGCATTTGGAAACCACATTGACATGACATGACCGAACGTCAGGTTTGCACCACGGTGCCAGTCTGAAAGCACACCGCGGAGATAAGGAAGCCCCCAGCCGGGATATGCAAGGAAGGAGATGGCAAGCAAAATCGCCAGAGACATTCCAAACCCGCCGAGCACTTTCCATCTTCGGTTGGCAAATACAAACACCATGACATACAAAAAAAACAGGCCACTCACTTCCCACTGATAAGCGACAAGGAATAACAATGCGCCGGCCAATTCATCAGAAAATGAACGCAACAAATACACAATGGCAAAGATCAAAAATGTGATTACAACAGTTGGTGTACCCGAGCCCAAGGCGGCCAAGCTGTAATATCCGAAAACGCTAAAGATCATCAGAAAAATGTACAACCAGAACGGTGATTCCCACTCCAGGGAACGGATGAACGAATGGATCAATCCAACCAGTGCGATTTCAGATAACAGCGCCCAAATACCGCGGGCAACAGGGAAATCAATCAAGACACCTAAAGACGGAAGAATGAAACCGATTATTTCGCGGAGCACCGCCAAAGGAACGTATAGTAAAACAATATGAAACGGATCATTCAACACGTATGGATATTCATCTGAAAACGCCTGTCTTCCATACGCAACATTCTGTGCTCCCTTTGCAATTGTGGAACCATAAGGCTCGACCTGCTCGATCAGAAATGCACGCGCACCGCCCCAGCGCAGGAAAAACTGCTCCCCACCAGGCAATATGCGCGCAAGATAAATATTCAACACAAGCAAGCCCGCCAAAAGAACAAGCGCAGGCAGGAGAAGGCGCATCTCCTCTGCGCTCAACCACTTGCGCGATTTTCGTATATCGCGAAATGCCATTCGCTTATTTTATATCAAAACGAAAGATTGGACGTGTCGGCGCATTACGAGCCACTTCCTTGAACCCTGCCTGCTGGAACGCGGATGCCGTGCCGGTGTAAATAAACGGAGC
This sequence comes from Anaerolineales bacterium, assembly GCA_035466615.1. Lineage (GTDB taxonomy): Bacteria > Chloroflexota > Anaerolineae > Anaerolineales > Villigracilaceae > Defluviilinea. The sequence continues at coordinate 1,794 of DATIUT010000327.1, forward strand.
AGGCATATCCTTCTGCACATCCACGGGATAACCTTCCACAATCCTTCCACCCTGACGTTTGACATGCTCGACCGCGGCCTTCAACAGCCTGACAGTGATTCCCTGCCTGCGATATTTCCTGGCAATATAGAAACACGTCACCGACCAGACTTCCTGATCGTCCACTGGTTTGAGAGCACGTGAATGTGCCAGTTTTTCATAGGCGCTACGAGGTTCCACCGCCACCCACCCGACCACCTCTCCATGCAAATAAGCAAGCAACCCTGTCACCATCCCGGAATCAACAAGGGATTTATGCATCTGGCGCGTTGTAGAACCTTTCGACTCATCAAAAGACTTACCGCGCAACTTCCAGAACATGCACCAGCATCCACCACACGCGCCGTTCAACCCGAAGAGTTCCTCGAGATCGGGCCAGAGATTCCGTTTGATGGGTTTAATCGAAAGTTCAGTGGTCATCTCAAGGAACAAATATATTTAATTTCTTTGGAAGTATTTCGTACTCAAAATCCTGTAATTGACCCGGAAGCAATTCCCCGTCCGTATGTGCGTAGGAGGGTCTGTCAAGATGAATGGAAACCCGCATTGAATGTAATTCTCTCATGCCATCCATTTCCACATAACTCCCCTTGTCCTCATTAAGGGCACGCGGCAATGCCTGGAACAGCCCAGGTCGTGTGGGGCGATAACCAAAGGCAAGAGTCAATTTCCCGTCGAACAGATCAGCATGAGGTGTCATAAAGAAACCGCCCGTCCGTCGTCCATTTCCAACAGAAACGAGAGACAAAGGTCCATCGTAAGTACCATCATCCCAGACTACTTTTCCAATCCATTCCGGTTTATCCATGATCGCCTGAACAGCCGCCACCAGATAACGTGCCATCCCTTTGATCCAATGGATACGTTCATGTTTTGTTGTAACGTATGGCTCGAGACCAGCCGCAGAATTGTTGGCAAAATACCGTCCATTTAATCTTCCCAGATCCATCGCCCTTATTTTCCCCGCCGCGATCACCTTGGCCGCTTCGTTCAGGTCAGTTGGCAAACCCAGGGAATATACAAGATCGTTTGCCGAACCGGTCGGCATAATCCCGAAGGGACCCAATACCTTCTTTTCGGACTTTGCGGCTCTTGCCAGACCGTTGACCGCATCGCCAATTGAACCATCACCACCCGAAATAATGATCGGCGAAAACCCATCACTGACAGCCTGTTCCACCAGGTCAACTATATGCCCCTTTTTCTCTGATACTGCCAAGTCAAAGTCAATGCCGGCAGCTTTGAGGGCGGCTTCAGTTTCGGGCCAGCGTTTCTGCGAGTTCCAGCGATTCGAGTATGGGTTCAAAACAACTTTGGCAGTCATCGGCTCTCCACGAGATAATTTCGGTCAATTGTACCTGAATAACCCTTCACCTGCGAAAATCAAATCGGAAGGTGAATACTTTCCGGCCGTCTGGCATGACAAACTTCAGACCTGGATGGTTGGAATTACGAAAAGCGATGCCTGTTTTAGAGGCATGGATTTGAGATACAATTCGTCCAGATTTTAATTTCGCTGAATCATAGCACAGGTTTTGAATGTATAACCAACAGAAGATCGATGCCAGCAAGAAGAGAATCGTGCAAAGCGGTTCTGGATACGTGCCTGCTCAAGCCGCTTTGCAGCAAAATCAAGATCATTTACGGGAGCAGATGGGAAGACCAGCGAGAAAAGCGATTATGAGTCAATTTACGCTCGAGAAGGAATTGCAGGCAAATCGTGGAATCCACGGAAGTCCTGGAGTTAAATCGTGAACCATCGAATCGAACATGATCTTTTGGGTGACCGCGAAGTACCGGGCGATGTATATTACGGCGTGCATACCCTGCGGGCACTGGAAAATTTTCCGATCAGCAATATTCCAATCAGCGCGTATCCGAGTTTGGTAAAAGCACTGGCATGCGTGAAGCAGGCCTGCGCGCAAGCAAATCAGGAATTGGATCTGCTCGATGAAGAACGTGCAAGCGCGATCGTCAAAGCGTGCAAGGAAATCCGCGAAGGCAAATGGCAAGACCAGTTCATCGTGGATGTCATTCAAGGCGGCGCGGGTACATCAACAAACATGAACGCCAACGAAGTGATCACCAACCGCGCCCTTGAAATCCTTGGCCATGAGCGCGGCGAGTATAAATTTTTGCATCCGCTGGAGCATGTCAATTTAAGTCAGAGCACGAACGATGTATATCCGACCGCCGTAAAAGTCGCTCTGCGATTTTTGATTGACGACTTGATCGCGGGCATGGAAGTTTTGCGCCTTGCCTTTGCAGCAAAAGCCGAAGAGTTCAAGGACATTTTGAAAATGGGCCGCACCCAATTGCAGGATGCCGTGCCAATGACGCTTGGCCAGGAGTTCAGCACATATGCAGTCATGCTCGAAGAAGACCAACAGCGTCTGCGCGAAGGCGCGCTGCTGATTCAGGAAATGAATCTCGGCGCGACAGCCATCGGCACAGGCATCAATGCTCATCCCGATTACGCCGCGCTGGCGCGCAAGTACCTGAGCGAAGTGACAGGCATCGAATACATCACAGCCGGCAACCTCGTGGAAGCAACCCAGGATGTGGGATCGTTTGTCCAACTTTCAGGCGTGCTTAAACGTGTGGCGGTAAAACTTTCGAAAATCTGTAATGACCTGCGCCTCCTTTCATCTGGGCCGCGGACCGGTCTCGGCGAGATCAACCTTCCCGCCGTTCAGGCCGGGTCGAGCATCATGCCGGGCAAGGTGAATCCTGTCATCCCGGAAGTGGTCAATCAGATCGCATTCCTGGTCATTGGTAATGATGTGACCGTATCCTTCGCCGCCGAAAGCGGACAACTGCAACTCAATGCCTTCGAGCCCATCATCGCACACAGCTTGTTCGACAATCTCATTTATCTGCGCAATGGCTGTTTGACCCTGGCCGGGCGTTGTGTGAAGGGCATCACCGCCAATCGTGAACGGTTGAACGAACACATGGATCGCTCTGTTGGGATCGTCACAGCGTTGAATCCGTTCATCGGGTACGAGAATGCCAGCGCGGTGGCGAAAGAGGCGTATGCCACAGGCAAAAGCGTCACGGAAATCGTTCTGGCCAAAGGTTTACTTACACAGGAAGAATTGAATGATATTCTTAAGCCAGAGGTGCTGACCAAACCCAGATGGATCAAAAAGTAAGTACGGACATTCTCGTTCGGTCTGAGAGACCAACAGATATTGAAGCGATTTCCAGGGTCACATATGCCGCGTTTTGGGGCAAATTCAGCGAACAACCCACCGAGCATCTGATCGTGGATGGTTTGCGCGAAGCAGGCATGTTGACCCTGTCACTGGTGGCTGAATTGAATGGAAAAATCGTCGGGCATGTGGCCTTCTCGCCGGTGACCATCAACGGAAAAGGCGCGGATTGGTATGGCTTGGGACCGGTATCGGTTGTCCCTGAATTACAAAAGCAGGGTATTGGCTCCATGCTGATTCGGAAAGGTTTATCCCTGCTTCGAGAACGAGGCGCAAAAGGTTGTGTGCTGGAAGGAAATCCCGCATATTATCAACGCTTCGGTTTCAAATCCCACCCTGGTTTGACGTACCATGGCTCGCCCACGCCGGAATACTTCATGACATTACCCTTTTATGGCGAAGTGCCTGAAGGAATAGTTGAGTTTCACAAAGCGTTTTATATAAAAATATAACCTGGCGGTCTCGATATCCTCGTACTCGACCACCAAAGGATAAATGTATAGCATGACAAATCTCTTCGACTCAACTAAAACCGTAAAGTCCGAACTCAACAAACAGAAATACATCGCATCCGACGAGATTGTGACAATTGTATTTCTCGCACAGAAGTTGGGCAAACCGCTTCTCACGGAGGGACCCGCAGGTGTGGGCAAGACGGAACTTGCCAAAGCCATCGCGGGCGCGACGGGACGGGAGTTGATCCGCTTGCAATGCTACGAGGGACTGGACGAGTCGAAGGCGCTGTACGAGTGGGAATATTCGAAGCAATTGCTATACACGCAATTGTTGCGCGACAAGTTGAATGACGCTCTTGGCAAGGCTGAGTCCCTGAGTGAAGCGGCGGACAAACTGGCAAAGGAAGAGGACGTATTCTTCTCGAAACGCTTCCTGTTGCAACGCCCTTTGCTGAAAGCGATCTTGAGCGAACAACCCACCGTCTTGTTGATCGACGAAATTGACCGCGCGGATGCCGAGTTCGAAGCCTTTTTGCTGGAAGTATTAAGCGACTTTCAGGTATCCGTTCCTGAACTGGGAACTCTGGCCGCGAAACACAGGCCATTTGTGATCCTTACATCCAACAATACGCGCGAGTTATCCGAGGCGCTGAAACGGCGTTGTTTATATCTATTCATTGATTACCCAACGCTGGAGGAAGAACTCGCAGTAGTGCGATTAAAAGTCCCTGATTTGAATCCAAAACTGGCACAGCAAGCCGTGGAATTCGTACAGCGACTCCGCAAAGCCGACATGCGCAAGTCCCCATCCATCAGTGAGACGCTGGATTGGGCAAATGCGCTCGTGGCGTTGAACGCGTCCAACCTGGATAAGGACGTGCTGGAAGACACGGTTTCGATTTTACTGAAACATGAGTCCGATTTGCAAAAGGTGAAGAGACAATTCATCAATCCGCCACCGCCGAGGCAAAAGCCTGATGAATATGGAAGGTTTTCTGGGAATTGACGTTATCGTCATTGTGAGGATGGCGTAGCCCGACAAAGCAATCTCCATCACAGAGTTGAGAGCTGCTTCATGCTCGCAATGCCGGAATAGAGAGTAAACTATGGAATCCCGCATCTTACAGTTAATTTCAGCGTTACGCGCAAGTGGTGTGCGCGTGTCTTTGGCGGAGTCTGCCGAGGCGTTCTTAGCGGTGGACATTATGGGGATTCAAGATCGCGAGCAGTTTCGTTTGTCGTTGCGCGCTACGCTCATTAAAGATATAAAAGACATTCCCACCTTCGATAAATTGTTTCCATTATTCTTCGGGTCGGGGCAACCTCCGCTGATGGGCGGGAATCTGTCCGAAGATATGACGCCCGAAGAAGCAGAGATGTGGGCGGAGGCGATGAAGCAGTTCGCGGAGAATCTCCGTCAGCGGATACAAAGGCTGATGAATGGCGAGCAACTGTCCAGGGAGGAATTGGAGGCGCTGGGTCAGATGGTCGGCCTCAATCAAGTGGACGATCTCCGCTATCAAAACTGGATGGCGCAACGCATGATGCGCGCACTGGCGTTCCCGGAAGTCCGCGAGGCGATGAAGGAATTGATGGAAGAACTCCAGCAAATAGGCATGAGCCGTGACCGTGTCGAACAGATCCAAAACATGATTCAGCAGAATATGCAGGGGATGCGGGAACAAATCGAACAGTTCGCGGGCGAACGTATTGCCGAGAACATGAGTGAAAAGCCGCGCGGCGAGAGCACTGATAATTTGATGAACCGCCCGTTCAACGCGCTGTCGGATGCCGATAAAAAAGTTTTGCAACATGAAGTGAAACGGCTTGCCGCGATGCTCCGCACTCGGATTGCCTTGCGGCAGAAACGCGCCAAAAGCGGACAACTCGACCCGAAGGCGACCATCCGCGCGAATCTCAAATATCATGGCGTGCCGATGGAGATCAAACATAAAGACCGAGTGCGTAAACCGAAGATCGTTGTAATTTGCGATATCAGCACGTCCATGCGTTTTTGTTCGGAGCTGATGCTGAGTTTTCTGTTCGCTCTGCAGGGACAGGTGCGCAAGACGCATGCCTTCGCCTTCATTGACCACCTCGAATATATTTCGGAGGATTTCAGCGGTTCCAACGCGGACGAAGCGATTGCCTCCGTTTTATGGCGCATGCCCAGCGGACACTACAACACCGACCTCGGCTGGTCGTTGAACGATTTTCAAAACGAATACATGGACACCCTCAATGGGCAGACGACCCTCATCATCGTCGGCGACGGGCGCAACAATTACTACGATCCGCGCCTGGATATTTTTTCCACAATAACCCGCCGCGCCGCGCGCACCATCTGGCTGAATCCTGAGCCTCCGGTCATGTGGCACGGCGACAGCGACATGCCCAGGTACGCGCCATTGTGCAACAACGTGTTGAAGGTTAGCAATTTGAGGGAACTGGCAGAGACGGTGGATTCATTGTTGGCAGGGTGACCCCACCCTGCCCTCCCCCAAATCCGACGAGATTGATATATGACCAAACTTGCCATCCTCTCCGATATTCATGGAAACCTCCCCGCCCTCGAAGCGGTGCTTGCAGACTTGAAAAACTTCGACATTGACCAAATAATCGTCGCGGGGGATGTGATCAACTTTGGGCCGTTCTCCAACCAGACCGCGCAAATTGTCATCGAAAACGGCTGGCCCGTCATACGCGGGAATAACGAATATTTTCTGCTCGATTTCAACACACCGCGCGCACCCGCCGAATGGAGCGACCCAATCCAATTTGCGCCAACTCGTTGGACAATTCAGCATTTTGAACCCAAACTAAAAAACATAATTTCAACCTGGCCCGACACGATCAATCTCAGGCCTGGCAATGCGCCTCCCATCCAGATTTTTCACGGTACCCCGGATAGCCCGTGGGAATCCATCTTTTGGACAATGACAGACGAAGAAATAAGCAGACTGCTCTCCAATGTGGAAGCAGAATTTATCATTTGCGGGCACACACATCTGCCCATGGATCGCCAGGTGCACAGATGGCGCATCCTCAATCCAGGCTCGGTCGGCATTCCGCTCGACGGAATTCGTTCCGCAAGTTACATGATTTTGGAGGGAAACGAACAGGGGTGGGAACCATCCTTTCGAAGGATCGCTTTTGATTACACTGTGATCTTCGACGAGTTTGAAAAATCAGGGTACAACAGGGAATGCGGCCCCATTGGAAGATTAATCGTTGAAATCTACAAGAGGGCACGCCCTACATTTGGTTTTCTCAAATGGCGGGAACAACATCGTCCCGACTCAACTCTCACCTTCGAGTTGGTTGAAGAGTTTTTCAGGCAGGCAAACTGGCATGAATTCACGCAATCTGCCTATCGGATCAATCTGGCGTAGCGCCGTCGGGCAGGAAGGCATCGAGGCGTTTGTTGAAAAACGCAAGCCCATATTTAATCAATCCAATAAGGAGGTCGAAATGATCGTCAGAATGTGGCATGGAAAAGTCCCAACATCAAAAGCCGATGCATACCGCGAATTTACAAACAAGACCGCCATTCCCGATTACCAGTCCGTCAAAGGGAACATCAGCGTTCATATACTTGAACGACGTGAAGGCGACATTACCCATTTCGTCACATTGACATTTTGGGAGAGTCTCGAAGCCATCAAAGGCTTTGCAGGCGAAAATATTGAAGTTGCCAAATATTATCCGGAAGACAGGGATTTCCTCCTTGAATTCGAGCCCACCGTGACACATTATGAAGTCGTCGGGCAATCTTGAATTCCGCCTACCCAACGAGACTCAGGGAGCCACATGTTTGTTATCATCTGGGAATTTAAGGTCAAACCGGAAAAGCAAAACGAATTCGAGAAAGCCTACGCACCAAACGGCATATGGGCGGAATTATTCAAAAAGAGTGCGGCATATTGGGGAACGGAACTTCTTTGTGATGAAACACGTCCTTATCGCTACCTCACCATTGACCGCTGGGCATCAAAGGAAGTTTACGAGGCGTTCTTGCTCCGGCGGGAAAAGGAATACAAGGCACTGGACACGCAATGCGAAGGTCTGACGGAGAGCGAGTCTCTGCTTGGGAAGTGGGATTCGGCATAACCACTGCAACTGAATCTTCTCACCGGGGCATTTCAAAATATAATCTACGTATTATGTGCTGACCTGCAACGGGTCAATATCCTAAAAAGCTGGAATATATAATGCCCAAAATCATGGTTGTTGACGACGATGTCGAATTTACAAACTTGTACAAACAATATCTCAAGCTGATCGGGTTTGACACGATCGTTGAAAACAAAAGTTCCATGGCAATGGATGTGGCGTGTTCCGCCAGACCCGATCTCTTTGTCATTGACCTAATGATGCCTGAGCCGGATGGCTTCCAACTGTGCAGAATGATAAGGGCGGACCCCAACCTCAGACGCACGCCCATCATCATCGTCACCGCGCTTACTGATCAGGACAGCAGAATGGTAGCCATTGGCGCAGGCGCAAATGATTACCTTACCAAGCCCTTCCATATAGATAGTCTCAAATCGAGAATTAACGCGTTGCTTGAAAGGGCCAAATAGTTGAAGGCAGTCACTGGAAAACAAAAGTTGCAACGAACAAACAGAAGGAGCCTGGCATGACCACCCCCATCCTCACACATCAGCACAGAGAAATTCTTGAGATTGCGATCAACCGGGCTGAAGTTTTCAACTCATTCAATCTTGATGCAATGGTGATGCTCAGTGACGCACTGGCAAACGCCGCGATGGACGAGTCGATCGAGGGGGTCATGCTCACAGGCAAAGGGAGGGCGTTCTGCGCAGGCGGCGACCTGAAATGGATCAGCCAGCAGGCAGGCGGTGCCGGATCCACGCTTCATCGGCTTGCACCGCAATTCCACATCGCAATCACAGAGATCCGCCGCATGGAAAAGCCTGTTGTTGCAGCGATCAACGGCATCGCGGCAGGCGGAGGCTTTTCACTGGCTCTTGCTTGCGACTTCCGCGTGATGGCAGAGTCGGCGGTATTGCGTCAAGGTTACACATCGAACGGATTGAGCATGGATGGCGGCGGCACTTTCGCCTTGCCGCGTCTCGTTGGGTTGGCACGCGCTCTCGAGATTGCCGCGTTTGACCGGCCGATTTCTCCGGCTCAGGCACTGGAATGGGGGCTTGTGACAAAGGTCGTTCCTGACGACAGGTTAATTGAGGAAACTATATCCATGCTGCAGGGGCTGGCGAATTCTGCTTTGCATTCGTTCGCGTGGTCAAAACGATTGTTTTTGGAGTCCTTCAACAACACATTGGAGACTCAACTGGAATTGGAACGTCAGGGAATCAGCGACTGCGCACGCCACCCCAATGGGCAGGAGGGAATTAAAGCGTTTGTTGAAAAGCGCAAGCCCGAATTCTAGGATTCACAAAATTCACCTTGTCAAATTCGCCTATCGCCGTTCCCTTGGGTGGTGTGCGGGCATAAATAAGGAGGAAATTCAGATCGAAAGTGTGGAATTTGCCGCCCTTCCCGCAAATATGACTGTAACATTTTAAAACCCATTCACTGACAGATTCCTAATATAATTTCCCAGATTGTGCCGGATAAAGGAAAGAGCACAAAATCCTGGAAACGCTGGATTGTATTATGCCAAAAATCATGGTCGTGGATGACGAAAAGGAATACACAACTTTATATAAGGATTACCTTACTCTCGTGGGCTTTGAAGCGATTGTCGAAAATGAAAGTTGGAAGGTTATGGACCTGGCACATGTCACCACGCCCGATCTCTTCATCCTTGACCTTATGATGCCGGAACCCGACGGATTCAAACTATGCAGGATGCTACGCGCAGATCCCGATTTCAGACGTACACCCATCATTATCATCACTGCGCTGAATGACATGGACAGCAAGATGGTTGCCATGGGATCGGGGGCGAATGAATATCTCACCAAACCATTTCACATTGAAGATCTCAAATCAAAGATAAATGCCCTGCTCGAGAAAGCCAGAAAGGAACACGCTTAGATTTAATGTTTAGTCCACCGTCACATTCATGATTATGCAGCCGTTGCCTGTCCCGGGACGGCTGGTTTTGTCTCAGTAATCTATTCCGATAGTTTAACAATTTAGAAAGGGAAAACCGCCAAATTCAGCGTATAATATCAAGAATCATGTGGTTATCACGCAATAATTTCATTGAATAGAACTCATCACTGGCCGGGAACAATTTATGAAAAAAATAATGGTCGTGGACGACGACAAAGGCGCAACATCTCTGTTCGAGGAGGTGCTGAAGGCAGAAGGTTATGAACCCATCCTGCTTAACGAGAGTACGAAGGCTGTGTCGCTGGCCAAAAAGGAATTGCCCGCTCTTTTCATCCTTGACCTGATGATGCCGGAGCCGGACGGTTTTAAATTATGCAGGATGCTCCGCAAGGAACCTGAATTCAGAAGCACCCCCATTATCATCGTCACCGCTCTCAACGACACAGACAGCCGCATTGTTGCCATCGGCGCAGGAGCCAACGACTACCTGACAAAACCCTTCCGCCTCGATAGGTTATATACAAGCATAAAGGACCATCTTTCCGAAGAGTAATCATCCGACCGCCCCAACAAGGGCGGTTTTTGATTTACAATACTGAGGCCATGTCCAACGCCATCGAAACCCACCAACTCACCAAACGCTTCGGTGATGTCCTCGCGGTCGATTCCATCAACCTGCGGGTTGGAACCGGTGAAATCTACGGCTTTCTCGGTTTGAACGGCGCGGGCAAGACCACTACCATCCGCGCACTATTGGGGATGATCCGCCCGAGCCAGGGAGAGGTCGAAGTGCTGGGGCAGGCTGTCGGTCCGAATGGACGCGGGCCCTGGGCACAGGTTGGGCACCTCGTTGAGAGTCCGTCTGCATATCCTGAA
>DATIUT010000328.1:0-2700 GCA_035466615.1 Anaerolineales bacterium
GTTTGCAGTGAACCACCTGTTGGCAGAATGCATTGGAGTCTCCGCTTGTTGCAAGATCGTTTTGTGAAACTTAGGCATGTGGATAGGGTCTCCTAAAACATGCCCGAGACTTGTGAGGACAATTTAGATGAGTGAAGAACCCCTCTGTTTTACCCGTTCAATTTGATTAACCCGCTTTTCACCGCCGCAAGCACCGCCTGGGCACGGTTGGGTTGTCTCATTTTTTCCAGGATGTTTTTCGCGTGGCTTCGCACTGTCTCTTCACTCACACTCAACTGTGCCGCGATCTGTCTGTAGGTGTTTGGTGTTGCCATATATTCCAATATTTCCATTTCGCGCGGCGTAAGTGAAACGGGATGCTGATGATGCGGTTGCATCATCTCCATCACTCTTTTCATCACATTCGGATGCAGATATGCCTCGCCATGGATTACTGCGCGAATGGCACGCACCAACTCCCCAGGCTCGATATTTTTCAACACATACCCTTCAATACCCGCCGCAACCACATCATATACGCGGTCGTCTACTTCTGTGCCGGTCAACATCATGATTTTGATGTTTGGATTCGACCTGCGTAACGCCAATGCCATTTCCTGACCGTCCATTTCAGGCATGACAAGATCAACGAGGACGACATCTGGATTGAGTCTCTTCGCGGCTTCCAGACCGACTCTTCCATTTTCCGCTTCGCCTATGACCTCGAAATCTGCTTCCTGACGAAGAACCATCACCAACCCCTTACGGACTACTGCATGATCGTCGACAATGAGAATGCGTATGGAGTCAGGCATGATGATGGTGTCTGTTAATGGGGATATTGATCATAATGCGCGTCCCTGCATTTGGTCGGGAACTGATTTCACAGTCACCGCCCATGGCACGTGCCCGTTCCTGCATCCCGCGCAAACCGAAGTGCTCGCGATCTAGACTTCGTGATAATGCAACTTCGGGGTCAAAGCCTTTGCCTTCATCGGAAACGACGAGATAGACTTCGTCATCTGTCACGGTCAGGCACAAACGCGCGGACGGGGCACCTGAATGTCGCGCGGAATTCGCCAAAGCCTCCTGTGCCATGCGATAGATCGTCCGCCGCATGCCAGACGGGAGGGAATTGAAGTCTCCGTTGTTGCTGAAGATGATGCTGAACGGACGCGGGCGACAGCAACTGCTGACGTAGTTCGTCAGATCAGCCATGAAGAGTTCGATAGTCAAGGCGGAGGGCCATAAGTCGAAGATGGAGCGTCGCACTTCTTCATGCGCGTTGTTGGCGAGCGAACGCAACTCGATCAGTTCCTTCTTCACATCGTTCGCCTTGGTGGGCAGCATGTTGATACAGGCATCGAGACTGTAGATGATGCCGAAGAGCGATTGTGCGACCGTGTCGTGGATGTCGCGCGCGATACGGTTGCGTTCGGTCTCAACGGCGAGACGTCGGGCGCGGTCGATGCACAGGATGGTCGTGCCAAGCGCGAGGGCGGCTTGATTCGCAACGGTCATCAGGGTATTTTCGCTCTCTTTGGTGAGTCCCGTTTCATCCACAAGAAGAAGTCCAACAGGGTGTTCCCGCAAATAAAGAGGGAGTACAAGCCATTCGTTTTGATTGAGCCAATTATTGAGGGCGGAGTCTCGGACAAGAGTCCCGCCGTTTGAAGTAAAGTGATTTCGATTCAATAAAGCCTTGAAAACTTCCCCGTTCTCAGATTTGAGAGGCAGGTTTTCTGTTTTAGGAAACGATTCCTCTTTAGGATAGACCAGCCAGCCGCCGAGTTCTTCGCGCGCGGGGTCAACCAATGCGACAACCGCTTTTGAAAAACCAAGATCGGTTGTGACCGCGCCGAGTACACGTTCCTGAACGGATAGCAGATCAGGCGCCGCCTGTAACAGGACAGTGAGGTCGTGGATGATTTCCAACTGGCGATGCGCGTTTGCAAGATTTTCATTTGCCTGGTTTATGGATTTAAGCAGGTTGGAGGAATACGCAAAGAGCATGGGGATCAGCCATATGCCTGTCAGTTGGGTTGTCAATGCTGTGACATCAGTTTGCAGGTTCAATATTTGTGATCCAATGATTTCGCCCGCCAGATAGAGCGGTGTAAATACAAGGGATGTAAATAGTGCGCCGCGCATTTGAAAGAAAAATGCTCCCGCCAGTAATGGACTGAGAGCATAGAGATAATATGGACTGTCATGACCGCCGCTGATCGCAAGGAGTCCGGCAGTGAAAACCAGGTCGATGCTCAGAAAGGCAGGATATTCCACCACCAGTTTATTGAGCTGACGATTGGTCAGGGAAATGATGAGATTCGCAAGAAGTGCGATAACTATCAGGAGAACAGGCGATATCGGGCGGATGAGCCGTTCTTGAAAAGCAATTTCCAGAATTACCGGGAGCAATGATGCCCAGCGAAAGATCACGAGAAATGCAAAGACACGGTTTGTATGAAAAATTGACTGTAGTTTTTTGTACATGAAATTCGTGGAATGATTATATCCGAATTGCAAGGTTGAGTTTTTATCCCCCTCGCGGGTGAGGAAAGTTCCCCTGTGTGCGGGATGGCGATTTGGATGCCAATTTATTATTATTCTCCAGCCCAAAGGAGGCATCTATGACAGATGTGATCAAGGAAGATCAGGTATTGGATTGCTCGGGCATGTTATGCCCGATGCCGGTCGTCAAGACATCCAAGGCGATCAAGG
>DATIUT010000329.1:0-17865 GCA_035466615.1 Anaerolineales bacterium
GCCTCCAACAGTTGACTGGCACCGAAAAATGCCAATCTCGCAAAGGACGTTCACAACGGAATCACATCTCTTGTTGTTATCATACCTGGTTTTCTTTGAAGGTCATGGCCAAGGCTCTCGGCAAAACACTTTACCAAACCAAGGACGATTTGCTGAGTGATTACCTGCGGGCAGAACTGGCTACACCACGAATTCAGGCTTTCCTGCCCGCATAAGCGAAAGCCCTGAATCAGTTATTTGCGAATGACGAATAAAAAACAGGGATGGTGTCCACTCCACCATATAAACACTTTAAAACAACCTTTTCTTGTGCTAAACCAGTTTCTGTTGCTTACGTTAATCATAAATCGACAGTTTCCTTACCTATAGGCAATTTGGGTTATGAATTCCGCCTTTTCCAGGCGCAGATTAACGCTATAATCATTTCCTATGCAGTTCCTTCCGTGGCTGTTGGACAATCAACCATACATCAACCCCATCCCATTGGCAGGATGGCTGGTGTGGATTGGTCTGGTGGGTCTGTTGGGGCTTGCACTGTATAACTGGCGGAATTATCAAGCGGAATGGAACGGGCGCGCCTGGAGGTCTTTCGGTGTTCTTTTTGTCGCGGCGGTCATCGCATCCTTGTTCTTTGGCTTGGAGTTTTCAACGTCAGCGTTACCGGCGCCGGGTTTGCCTGAGGAACCGCCCGGCTCAACGTTGATGATCTTCTCTGCCATCCCATGGACGTTGGCAGGCGGCTGGCTGGGGCCGCTCGCCGCGGCGGTGCTTGGCATGTTCAGCGGGTTGTCCCGCGGGGTTTGGGATACACACAATATTTTCACGGTTCTCGATCTCGGTTTGATGGGGATCTTGTTCGCGGTCTCTGTGCGGCAGAAATATCGCACTCCGTTCTTTCGATTATTGCACCAGCCTTTGGTCGCCGCGCTCAGCCTTGTCCTTGTGCATGGCACCATCTTCATGGTCAGTGCCTTCTTTTCGGTTTCCGCGTTTGCGTCCGTGACGGAACGGCTGGATTACGCGTTCAGCAATGTGGGCATGGTCGTATTGGCCTTTGGCGGCGAGATGCTGATCGCGGGACTTGTGGCGCAGGCAGTTTCAGTCGCGTTCCCGGTGCAATGGGGCGGACTGGGAGCATTGCAACCCTCGCCCGCCGAAAAAAGCATTGAGACGCGTTTCGTCTCCGGCACCGGCACGATCATCTCCATTTTGCTGGTCACGCTTCTGCTCGGTGACTGGGTCATTGCCGGGCGCGCGGCTCGCAACCTGCTCGAGGAACGTCTGGCAGGCGTGGCGCAGGTCGGCTCGCAGAGTGTGCCATTCTTCCTCGAAGCGGGGCAGAACCTCGCGGCACAGATCGCTTCTGATCCGCAATTGAACGAGGGATCGTCTGATCTTTCCGAGTTGCTTGGGCGTCAGATGCGGTCGGCTCCGTATTTCAATCAATTGATCCTGTATGATCCCGGGTCCAATTCCATCCTTGCGAGTTACCCGGCGGATTTTTCCTCCCAGTTGACAGCCCAGGAGGAATCGGGGGTCATGCTCTCTGCACAGGGTGTGCCGAATCAACTCTATTCGATTCCTCCCGCTGAGGCAGGCGGGGACGCGCGCATCTCCTTCCTTGCCGCCCCGCCCGGCGCAGGACGCGTCCTGATCGCCCGCACAGACCTGCAAACGAATCCCTACATGCGCTCGCTGGTCAACAGCCTGGATGGTTTGCAGGAACTGAACGGCACGGGTTTGCTGGTGGATGAGCAGGGCACGATCCTATATCACCCGCAAGCCTCACAGGTCATGACCCAATATCCCGGCGGACGACCTGACCAACCTGGCTTCTATCAGGAAACCGCTCTGGACGGGACCCGGCAACTGGTCTATTACCAACCGATCCCCGGACATCCCTGGGCAATCGTGCTGATCGTCCCCGCGCAGGAGACGCAACAGATCGCCATCGAGATCGCGTTCCCGATCTCTGTGATGATCGTCCTGCTCGGTTTGTTCGCGCTGGTCTCATTGCGTCTGAGCCTGCGCGCGGTCACCGGCTCACTGCGGGGACTTGCCACAGAGGCGAAACACATCGCCACCGGCAAACTGGACCGCCCCCTGCAAACCGACGGTGTGGATGAGGTCGGTGAACTGCGCCGCGCTTTCGAGCAGATGCGCGTCAGCCTGCAGGGACGCCTTGACGAACTGAACCGCCTGCTGGTCGCCAGTCAGGGAGTTGCCTCCACCCTCCAGTTGGATGAAGCGCTCGATGCCATCCTCAAGGCGGTTGTGGAGAGCGGCGCAAGTTCGGCGCGTATTGTCCTTGTGCGCGAGATGATGCCCGGTCTCGTCGAGATTCCCTTCCGTTACTCGAGCGGACCTGAAAAAGATGTGTACATGCATCTGGACCAGCAGATCCTCGCTCTCAATGAAAAACAGGAACGCCTTGTGATGGCGGTTCTTTCGCGGACCCGCGGCCTGGATATTGACCCAAGCCTTCCCCACCCTGAATCCTTGTCCGCGATCGCGTTGCGGCATGAGAACCGGTACTTCGGCGTGTTGTGGGCGGCATATAAAAAGCAAAGGGTCTTCACCGAAGCGGACATCCGCTTTATCACCACACTGGCGTCCCAGGCGGCGCTGGCGGTCGCGAACATCCGCCTGTTCCTTGCGGTGGATGCGGGAAGACGTCAGTTGGAAACAATTCTTAACTCCACGCCGGACCCGGTGCTGGTGACTGACGCGTCCAGTCGTCTCATTTTGGCGAACCCGGCCGCGAGTCAACTTTTTAACGTGGTCATCCGCCGTGGTGAACGTCAGGATCTCGAGCGGACAATCCCGATCAAGCCGCTGTATGACCTGCTTCAGGCCTCCTCCGATGAGGGGCGCACCTCCGAGATCAAAATGCCGGATGGAAGGACCTATCTCGCCACCGCCTCCGCCATGACCGCGGACGGCCGCACGGTGGGGCGTGTATGCATCATGCGCGATGTGACCCAGCTCAAAGAGATCGACACGTTGAAATCCGAATTCGTGTCCACTGTGAGCCACGACCTGCGCTCGCCGCTGACCTTGATGCGCGGGTATGCGACCATGCTCGAGATGGCGGGTGAGTTGAACGAACAACAAAAGGGCTACACCAAAATGATCGTGCAGGGCGTGGAAAACATGTCGAAACTTGTCAGCAACCTGCTCGACCTCGGTCGCATTGATTTCGGCGTCGGCTTGCAGGTGGACAGCATCCCCGTCCTCGACATCATCGAACGCGTGACCGGCGGCCTGCAAATGATGACGCGCAATAAAGAGATCGCGCTTTCGGTGGAAATCCCGCGTGACATGCCTCATGCCGTGGAAGCCGACCAGGCTTTATTACATCAGGCTGTCTATAACCTTGTGGAGAATGCCATCAAGTACACACCCAAAGGCGGCGAAGTGACCCTCAACCTGTTGCCCGCCCCAGATACCCTGACTTTTGCGATCAAGGACAGCGGCATCGGCATCCCGCCGGACGACATGAAACGCCTGTTCGAAAAGTTCTATCGCGGCACCCACCGCGAAGCGCTGGTACAACGCGGCACCGGGCTCGGGCTTGCGATCGTCAAGTCCATTGCGGAACGTCATGGCGGCAAGGTTTGGGCGGAAAGCGAACTGGGCAAGGGGAGCACTTTCTTCCTGCAAATTCCCCTTACACAGCCGAAGGAATCGAAGAACGTATAATCAGGCAAAGAGGCATATAATCCCGCCCACATCCGCGATTATTTCATCCATCATATTATGTTGACTCCTGATAATAAACATTCCACCAGTTTTATCCGTCATGCAGCGGAAGTTGAACCCAAAAAAGACCTGGGGCTTTTGATCTTTGGCCGTCACCTGTCAACCGCGGATGCGCCGCATCAAACGATCAGCAAAAAGGTCGGTTTGGCTGTCTTTGCCTCGGATGCGCTTTCATCGAGTGCTTATGCAATCGATGAAATCCTCATTGTCCTGATCCTTGCTGGCACGGGGGCATTGAGCATTTCACTTCCGATTGCGTTTACCATCATTGGTTTGCTCACACTGCTTACGATTTCTTATGAGCAGACCATTCATACCTATCCAGGCGGTGGCGGCGCGTATATTGTGGCGCGTGATAATTTAGGTGAAACCCCTGCCCTCATTGCCGGCGCATCCCTGCTTGTGGATTACATTTTGACAGTTGCGGTTTCCATCTCTTCAGGTGTGGCACAAATCACATCCGCGTTCCCTGTCCTGCTTGAGTGGCGGGTTGTCATTGCGCTGGCGCTGGTTGCCTTCATTACAGTCATTAATTTGCGCGGCGTAAAAGAATCAGGAAATATTTTTGCCGTTCCAACGTATTTCTTCCTTGGCATGACCCTGCTCACAATAGGGATTGGATTTTTTCAATACTTTACGGGAACGCTCGGAACCATAGAGCCCGGTAGTGTGGAAGTGGCGCATGCAGGTGAAGCCATCCAGGCGCTTACTTTGTTCCTGATCCTGCGCGCCTTTTCCGGCGGCTGCACAGCACTGACAGGTGTGGAAGCCATCAGCAATGGAATCATGGCTTTCAAGGAACCGCGCAGTCACAATGCGGGCATCACCCTGATCTGGATGAGCGGGATCCTGGCAGTCAATTTACTGGGATTGACCTATCTTGCGCATCAGATTGGCGTGCTTCCATCCCATCTTGAAACAGGCTTTTCACAGATCGCCCGCGTTGTATACAGCCAGGGAAGTCCGCTCTATTTAACTTTGCTTGGTTCCACCACATTGATCCTCATTATGGCGGCAAACACGTCCTATGCAGATTTTCCACGGCTTGCCGCGTTGGTTGCAGGTGATGCCTTTCTCCCACGCCGGTTGCAATTTCGCGGCAGGCGCTTGGCATTCTCAGATGGCATTATTGCATTGGCAGGAATTGCCTCTATTCTGATCGTTATCTTTCGAGCGCAAACGAATTCCCTGATCCCTCTGTATGCCATTGGTGTTTATCTTTCTTTCACCATATCGCAAAGCGGTATGGCAATTCGCTGGTTTCGTTCCGGCCGGCTCAAACCCGGTGAGACCTTCCAAAAGCATGGCATGCCTCTCCATTTTGACCCGAAATGGAAAACCAAGATGTTCATGAATGGTTTGGGGGCGACAGCGACTGCCATCGTTATGCTGGTTTTTTCAATCACAAAATTTAAAGAGGGTGCCTGGGTCGTTCTGCTTCTCATTCCTTCCCTGATGGGTTTGTTTATGCTGATCCACCGCCACTATCGAACGCTGGCAACCGGCCTCTCGCTTGATAAATATGGCGAGCCCCCGCCGTATATGGGGCGGCATCGTGTTATCGTCCCGCTCAGCAATATTCATCGGGGAACACTTGCCGCGTTGCGTTATGCGCGCATGTTGTCGGACGATGTAACCGCAGTCCACGTTTCCATGGATCCGGAAGAGACAGTAAAAGTACAAAAGAAATGGGATACATGGGGAGGCGGTACGCGCCTCGTCATCGTGGAATCCCCTTATCGACTTTTTTTGGAACCAATTCTGGCATACATCGAGGAAATTCTCTCCGCCCGACAAGCCAATGAGACCATCACGATCGTGGTCCCGCAATTCATCCCATCCCAAAAAATGTTCAACGCCCTCCACATGCAAACCGCCGATATGTTGCGCAAGGAATTGCTCTCGAAACCCGGGGTGGTTATCACCGACGTGCCTTATCAGATTCCTTAACCAACTCCAATTTTCATGATTTGGACTATAATCATCATAACTCCTCGCCTTTTGCGGGGGTGTCTTTTTGTAAGCAACAAGAGAGAAAATGTTAACCCCTGAAGACAATCAAACTGAGATCATGCGGCGGGAATCCGATTACAAACCGCCGCGTACCGTGAGTCACTGGCTCATCGGGCGGCCCTTATCCACAGCCGATGCGCCTCACCAGACCATTGGAAAACGAGTTGGACTGGCCGTCTTTGCGTCTGATGCTCTGTCATCAACCGCCTATGCCACACAGGAAATATTAGGCGTATTGGCGGCGGTAGGCACCTTGGCATTTGGTTACGTTTTCCCTGTTTCCATTGCCATTGTCATTCTGCTCGTCATCGTGACGATTTCATACGAGCAGACCATCCATGCCTATCCGGGCGGCGGTGGAGCCTACATCGTTGCGCGTGACAATCTGGGTGAAGGCCCTGCACAAACCGCCGGTGCCGCCTTGTTGACCGACTATATCCTTACCGTTGCCGTCTCCATTTCATCCGGTGTCGCGCAGATCGTGTCCGCGTATCCCGACCTTTACCCTTATCGTGTTTGGATTGCTGTTGGTGCTGTGATGTTCATCATGCTTATCAACATGCGTGGTGTGAAGGAGTCTGGAACGGCTTTTGCCATTCCCACATACTTCTTTATCATCGTGATGATGGTCACAGTTGGTTATGGCATGTTCCGCTATCTGACAGGTTCGCTTGGGAAAGTCGTGGATCCGCCTGAATTGAGTTTGTTGCATACGGTTGGCGCGTTGACACCATTCATCGTTTTGCATGCTTTTGCAAACGGTACAACAGCCCTGACAGGCGTGGAGGCGATTTCGAATGGTATTACGGCCTTTAAGGAACCACGTAGTCGCAATGCCGGCATTACCCTGATCTGGATGTCTCTCATCCTTGGTTCCTTGTTCCTTGGCATTTCGTATTTGACAGGCCAGATTGGCGCGATCTTCTCTGAAGAAGAGACCATCATTTCGCAACTGGCGCGTACCGTCTTTGACGGACGCGGGCTTCCGTACCTTGCATTGATCTGGGGCACAACCGTCATCCTCATTATGGCGGCGAATACAGCATTTGCAGATTTTCCACGCCTTGGTGCTTTGCATGCAGGCGATGGGTTTCTTCCCAAGCAATTGACCTTCCGTGGGAGCCGTCTTGTATATTCGAACGGGATCGTCACACTTTCGGTGATCGCATCTCTTTTAATTATCATCTTCCAGGCAAGTGTGACAAAACTGATCCCGCTATATGCCATCGGTGTGTTCCTGTCCTTCACGTTATCGCAAACGGGCATGGCGAAGCGCTGGTGGAAGGTTGGACATCTCAAAGAAGGTGAAGAGATCGTTGAGCCTGGCTCCACCTTGCGATATGAAAAAGGCTGGCAATACAAAATGGTGGTCAATGGTTTCGGAGCGTTGTGCACCGCCGTTGTGATGGTTGTATTTGCTGTGACAAAATTTCGTGAAGGTGCATGGATCGTTCTTATATTGACGCCTTTATTGGTCAAGTTGTTCTTTACCATACATCGTCATTACAAGGACCTTGCGTCTCACCTCACGCTCGATAAATTCAAAGGATTGCCTTTCCGTCAGACACGCCACCGTGTGATCCTGCCGGTCAGTGGTGTGCATCAGGGAACATTGGAGGCGTTGCGCTATGCCAGACTCCTTTCCAATGATGTGACAGCCGTCCACATTTCACTTGATCCTTCTGAAACCGAAAAGGTCCAGAAGAAATGGAAGACATGGGGGGACGGGACGCGCCTCGTCATTCTCGATTCCCCGTTTCGCCTCTTTATCGAACCTCTGTTGGAATATATCGAAGAGATCGTTGACCACCGCCAGCCGAATGAGACGATTACCATCGTTGTCCCGCAGTTCATGCCGTCGAAACGCTGGCATAAAGCACTGCATATGCGTACTGCCGATGTCCTGCGGCAGGAATTATTATCCAGGCATGGGATCGTTGTGACGGACGTACCCTATCATGTACACAAGTAAGAGAAGGAGAAAGACCCATGAATTTCATTGTCATTGGATGTGGGCGTGTGGGAGCGGAACTCGCCTATCATTTGTTCAAGAGCGGACATCAGGTTGTTGTTGTGGATGTCAACAAACAGGCTTTCAACCGCCTGCATCCCGACTTCCGCGGGCGCACATTGGAAGGTGAAGGTTTGGCTGAGAATGTGCTCGAACGCGCGGGTGTCCGTGAAGCGGACGGGCTGGCGGCGGTCACCAATTCGGACGCGCTCAATGCTGTCGTATCTCATGCGGCACGCGAATACTTTGATGTGCCGGTTGTGGTCGCCCGAAATTACGATCCCAGCCTGCGCGGATTGATCGAGGCGTTCGGTTTGCAGTCGGTCGGTTCCACCACATGGGGCGCGCAACGCGTGGAGGAATTGCTGATCAACCCGTCCGAAAAAATGGTGTACTCGGCAGGCAATGGCGAAGTGGAGGTTTATGAAATCCGCATTCCTGAGGAATGGAACGATCGCACGCTGGATGAATTGCTGGGCCCACTCAAAGAGTGCCGCCCGGTCGCTTTGACAAGAGCAGGCCGCTCGTCCCTGCCGGATGCGGGAACCCGATTGCAAACCGGTGACCTGCTCAATGTCAGTTCCACATTCCAGGGCATTGGAGAGTTGACAGCATGCCTGTCCAGAAAGGCGGAGGCGTAACATGTTCGTATTGATTGCCGGTGGCGGGCGCACGGGGGCGCGTCTCGCCAATTTACTGCTCAACCAAAATTACAAGGTGCGCCTGGTCGAAAACCGCCGCGAGTTGTTATCGCTTTTGCATCAGGAACTCCCCACAGAGGTGATCTATGAAGGCCATCCGGTGGACCCAAGCGTGCTCGAAGCGGTTGGCGCACGCGAAGCACATGCCCTTGCCGCCGTGACCAGCAACGATGCCCTCAACCTGGCGTTGTGTTTCATCGCCAAGACCATGTTCGATGTGCCGCGCACGATCGCGCGCGTCAACAACCCGAACAACGCCTGGCTCTTCAATGAGAAGTTCAAAGTGGATGTGGCACTCAACTCCTCCGATGTGCTTGCCCACCTGATCCAGGAGGAAATGTCGTTGGGCGATATGATGACGCTGTTCAAGATCCGCCGCGGGCGTTATGCTGTGGTGGAGGAAAAGGTGCCCACTGGTGCAAAAGCCATCGGTGTGGAACTCAGGAACATGGGGCTTGCCGAACATTGTGTCATCGCCGCCATTATCCGTGACGGAGTCATGACCCTGCCGCGCGGCGATAGCGTGCTCCAGGAAAACGATGAAATCATCGCGGTTGCCAGCCCGGAAGGTGTGAAAAAACTCTCCGAATTGCTCGCCTTCCCCAATTATCCTGTCAGGAATGGGAAGAAACAGGCAGAGTCCTGAATTGACCGAATCGAAACCCCTACGGTATAATGTCATGCTTTGTTATACCAAGGTAGGAACACCGCTTAGCAATTATTTTTGAAACGAGGAAAGAAAGAATGCCAAAAAGGACGTACCAACCGAAAATTCGCCGCCGTGTGCGTGTACACGGTTTCCGCAAGCGCATGGCCACAGCCGATGGACGCGCCGTGCTCAAGCGCCGCCGCCTGCGCGGCCGCCACAAATTGACAGTCACAGCCAACGAACACGTCAAAAAGGTTCGCTGGTAAACAGCGCAAACGAGTCTCGGGTGCAGAGAAGGTTCCGTCTGACCCGGTCCGAAGATTTCAAGCGGGTGCGGCGTTCCGGTAAGTCCTATGCCCACCCGCTTGTTGTGTTGATTGTCCAGAAGAGCGAACACCCGCGCGTACGCGTGGGGGTTGCCGCCGGAAGGACAATTGGTACAGCAGTACTCCGCAACCGGACCAAGCGACTCCTGCGCGAAGCGATGCGGACCCTGATCCCGAACATCGCTTCAGGTCTGGATCTGATCCTGATCGCCCGCCCCGGACTTGTCCCCGCATCCTTGGAGGACACCCAACAGGCTTTGCTCAACCTGCTGGAGCGTGCGAAAATCCTCTCCCCTGTACATGAATCCTGAATTCCACCTGCACGATTATTCCAATGAGCCTCGTCTGCGCGATGTGCCGCGCACGATCTGGAATCTGCCGCGCATTGCTTTGCTGGCATTGATCCGCTTGTATCAAATGACAATCGCAAAGGGACTTCCGCCGAATACATGTAGGTTCTACCCCTCCTGCTCCCATTATGGATACCAGTCCGTATATAAATATGGTGTATTCAAAGGCTCGGCAATGGCGGCCTGGCGCGTCTTGCGATGTAATCCGTTCAATCCCGGGGGCTACGACCCCGTTCCATAGGAGTACGATTTTCAATGAGAAAGAAACTTTTGTTAATCAGCATGGTTTTGCTCGGCGCCGTCCTGCTCAGTGCCTGTGCGGGCGGGGCTGTGCGCGGAACCACATGGCCAGGCCTGACCGCAGATGAGAATACCGCGTATCTGGCCGACCTATCCCTGGTGTTCGGAATCAACCTGAAGGATGGCAAGGAAGCATGGCGCTTTTCCGATCAACAGGATAAAAAGGCACAGTTCTATGCCCATCCTGTGCTCACACCCGATGGTCTGGTAATTGTCGGCAGTGCCTCAGGCAAACATATTTTGTATGCCCTTGACCCGAGCGATCTGCTTGTCAACGGGAATTTCAAATCACCTGCCGTGGAATGGACGTTCACCGGTGCGGGCGGTCCGTGGGTGGCTTCTTCTCTGATTGTGAATGACATGCTCTTTGCCCCCAACTCAGACGGTAACTTGTATGTATTCGACCTGAACGATGGTCAATCGCAGAAACAACCTGTGAAGGTTATTGAATTGGGCGGTCGCTTGTGGGCACAACCCGTGACGGACGGCGAACGCGTCTTTGTAACCTCTCTCGATCACAGTGTGAGCGCCGTTGATGTTGAATCATATTCAGTTGTCTGGCATGACGACATATCTGCTGCAATCCCCGGTTCACCCGCTATCGGACCGGATGGCAATCTTTACGTCGGCTCACTGGCCTCCCAACTCGAACAATTTAATCCTGAGACAGGAGAGCATAAACCAGTCCTTGAGGCCAAGGATTGGATCTGGAGCACGCCAACCTTCGACGGCGACACGCTATATTTCGGGGACTTGAAGGGCAATTTCTATTCCTTCAACACGACCGATGCCAGTCTCAACTGGAGCGTCCAGCCGGATGGAGCCATTACAGCCAGTGCCATTCTACAAAACGACCATCTCCTGCTTGCCACTGAATCCGGCAACATTTATGCCATTGACAAGGATGGAAGCGTTTTGTGGTTTGAACAGGTGAGGGACGCGAAAGTGAACGGCAAGATATATACCACGCCTGTTACAGCCGGTGACCTGATCCTGGTTGCCCCGTTGGGAACCGAGTTTTACCTTGCCGCGTTGGATTCAAACGGCCGCCAGGTCTGGACCTTCGTCCCGGGAAAGTAGAGGAACCATGTGGGATCTTTTTATATCCATTTTCATAAACGTATTATTGTGGATCTATAATGCCATCGGTCAAAACTTTGGCATTGCGATCATCCTGTTCACCATCCTGATCCGCATTGTGACCTGGCCTCTCAATGCCCAGCAGATGAAGGGCGCCAAAGCCATGCAGGATATGCAGAACGATAAGGAATGGCAGGCCATCCAGAAGAAATATGCCAAGGATAAAGAAAAGCTTGCACAGGAACAAATGCGTGTCTATCGCGAAAAAGGCATCAACCCCTTCGGCTCCTGCCTGCCCACGTTGATCCAGTTCCCGATAATCATTGCGCTGTATCAAAGCATCATCCGCGCGCTGGCGGCAACACCTCTGGACCTTTTGAAACTTTCAAGAAGTATCAACCCTGCCTTCCTCGATGTCACAGACCTTATTCCCCTCAACAGCAAATTTCTGTGGATGAATTTGGGACAGCCCGAGCCGTATTACATTCTAGCCATTGTGGTTGCGGCGACAACATACATTCAATCCAAACTCACCCTGCCGCCTTCCACCAATCCCAACGACCAGAGTGCCGCGATGGGACAGTCCATGACGATCACCATGCCGCTTATGTTGGGCTGGTTTGCGCTTACTTTTCCTTCAGGACTGGCAGTTTACTTTATTACCAGTAACGTACTGGGCATCATTCAATATGCTGCGCAAGGTAAAGCCAACTGGAGCAACCTCCTGCCAAAAAGCATGAGAAAAGAATCTTAAGGAGGCGGGTATGAACGAGAGAACAACACTGGAGATCATCGCACCAACTGTCGAGGAAGCCATCGCACAGGGACTGGCGCAACTCGGCCTCACGGCAGATGCCGTCAGCGTTGAAGTGCTGGATGCGGGAAGCAAAGGCTTGTTCGGATTGGGAAAGTCGCAGGTGCGCGTCCGTTTGACGGTGAACAGACCGGGCGGGGCGGAGGTTATCGAAACAGTGCCAGCCGCTTCTGAGTCTGAACCGGAACCTGCTCCTGTACAAGAATCCAAACCACAGCTGGAGCATGATCCGTTGCTCGATCGTACCGAATCCGTTGTCTCAAAACTGCTTCACATGATGGGGCTTGAGGCGCAGGTCTCGGCACATCACGGCGATACAGACCGCGATGACAGACGTTATATCAATGTGGATGTGCGTGGCAGCGACCTGAGCGTGCTGATCGGACGTCGCTCCGAAACACTCAACGCTTTTCAATACATTGCATCGCTGATCATCGGCCGGGAGACACAGCAATTCGTGCAACTTGTAGTGGATGTGGAAGGGTACCGCGACCGCCGTGAGAAACAACTGATTCAGATGGCGAAACGCATGGCCGACCAGGTCGCCAAGAACGGGCGCAAACAAATGCTGGAACCCATGCCTTCCGCGGAACGCCGCATCATCCATATTGCACTGCGCGGTCATCCTGCAGTGATGACTGAAAGTACAGGCGAGGAACCGTATCGCAAAGTGGTGATCCTGCCGAAGGAAGACTAAATTTGTAGAGCGAGATATTATCTCGCTCTACTTTTTTCTCACGGTATAATTCACCCATGCCTGACCTTGTTCCGCTTGAGCCAGTTGATTATCTTGTGATCGGTCATGTCGCGCGTGACCTGACTCCGAAGGGTCCGCAGTTGGGAGGGACGGTTGCATATTCGGCATTGACCGCCCGTGCGCTGGGCTTGCGTGTGGGGGTCGTGACCGCGGCGGGTTCGGATGTATCCCTTGAATCGCTGGATGGAATCCTGGTTGTTTCGATCGAATCAAATTCAAGCACAACATACGAAAATATTTACTCCGAACAGGGGCGCGTGCAATACGTGAGAGCGCAGGCTTCACGCATCGATCTCGACCGTGTGCCAGTTCCCTGGCGGACTGCTCCCATCATTCATATTGGTCCCATTGCAAACGAAGTGGATTCCGTTTTGCCAGATGGCTTTTCGCCCACCTTGCTTGGCTTGACTCCCCAGGGTTGGATGCGCCAGTGGGATTCGGACGGCCTTGTCTCTGCCTGCGAATGGACGGGCTTCGAATCCGCACTTGCACGGGCAGGCGCGGTGGTGCTCAGCCGTGAAGATGTGGACAATGATGATCTCCTCATTGAACACATGGCACAACAGACAAAGATACTGGTTGTGACCGAAGGCGCGGCAGGCGCGGTCCTTTACTGGCACGGAGACCGTCGCCGCTTCCGTGCGCCTGCATTTAGGGAAGTGGATGCCACCGGTGCAGGTGATATCTTTGCCACAGCGTTCTTCGTACGTTTACTGAACACGCGCGACCCGTGGGAGGCGACGCGCTTTGCAACCCTGCTCGCATCCCATTCCGTGGAACGTGTCGGCTTGGATGGAATTCCCACACCCCTTGAGATCGAACAATGCATAATGGTTGTAATACCATGAATTCAAAATCATAAATCTGAAATCATAATTCACATGACCCGCACCTACACCCTCGTCAATCAAAAAGGCGGAGTTGGAAAAACCACAACCGCCATCAACCTCGCGGCATATCTCGCGAAACTGGGACAGCGCGTACTCGTCGTGGACCTCGACCCGCAAGCCAATGCCACCTCCAGTCTCGGCATAGATAAACAGGCGGTGCAGTCCAGCACTTACGAGGCTTTGCTCAACGGCGAGGTGCTCCCCGCCTCGATCCTTTTCAATGAACGACTTCAACTCGCGCTCCTGCCTTCCTCCCCTGCGTTGGCTGGCGCGGAGGTCGAACTTGTAGATGAAATGGGGCGCGAGTTCCGCCTCAGGACCGCGCTCGAATCGATTGACAAAAAATACGATTACATCCTGATTGATTGCCCGCCCTCGCTGGGGATATTGACCGTCAATGGCCTAGTCGCTGCCAAACAGGGGGTGCTTGTCCCCGTGCAATGCGAATACCTGGCCCTCGAGGGACTTGGTCAAATCACGCAGACGATCCAGCGCGTCCAATCGCTTCTTTTCCCGGACCTGCGCGTACGCGGCGTTATCTTGACCATGTTCGATCCCCGGACGAATCTTGCCAATGATGTCGTGAAGGAAGTCAACAACCATTTTCCCGGCCAGGTCTTCAAGAGTGTGGTGCCGCGCAGTATCCGTCTTGCTGAAGCGCCATCCTATGGACTGCCCATCTCTGCGTATGCACCGACATCCGTTGGCGCAACCGCCTATGAATCGCTTGCGAAGGAATTGTTGAAGGGCGACGGAGTTTCAACGAAATGAAGCGCAACAGGTTGCGCCCTGGTTGCAAGGAGTAATCATGCCCAAACGAACCGGTCTCGGCAAAGGACTCGACGCCCTCATCCCGGCTGGTGAAGCAAAACCCAGCGGTGGGGGAGGCGGCATTACACAGATTTCCATTGATCTCATCCAGCGCAACCCGCGCCAGCCGCGCGAAAAATTCGAGATTGAAGAACTCGAGAACCTTGCCGCGTCCATCCGCGAGCATGGAGTGATCCAGCCGCTCATTGTCTCCCCCGGCAAAAACGGAGTGTACATCCTGATCGCGGGCGAACGTCGTTTGCAGGCATCACGCAAGGCGGGTTTGAAGACGGTTCCGGTTGTCATCCGTCATGCGACAGACCAGCAACTGCTGGAACTGGCTCTCATCGAGAACGTCCAGCGCGAAGACTTGAATGCCATTGAAGAGGCGGAGGCGTACCAGCATCTTGCCAAAGAGTTCAGGATGTCGCATGAAAAGATCGCGGAACGCGTGGGCAAGAGCCGCGTGGCAGTGACGAATACCATGCGTCTGCTCGATGCCTCTGCCGCGGTCAAACAGGCATTGGTGGATGGGCGCATCACCGAAGGTCACGCGCGCGCCATGCTGGCGTTAAGTTCTGCAAAAGCGCAGGAAGCCTTGTTGAACCAGGTCGTCAACCTCGACCTGAGCGTCCGTCAGACGGAGGCACTGGCGGGAAAATATTCCGGGAAGAAAACCCCGTCGGGCAAAAGGGCAGGCAGGAGCGCGGATGTGAGCGATGTCGAACGCCGCCTGAGAGTCAGTCTGGGAACGAAGGTTACACTCAAACATGGCAAAAAAGGCGGCACGGTCACCATCTATTATTACTCCAACGAGGAATTGGATTCCCTTTTGGAAAAATTGGTTTGATGTTTGCTTCTCGCGCTGGGCGGATGGCTGAATGTAAGTCGAAGCCCATAGTCGAAGCGCGTATCCCACCGGAAACAAAAATGAAATTCCTCTACAACGCCCGCATATATACACAAGACAGACTTCAACCAGCCGCATCCGCCATCGTCATTGATCGTGAACAAATCATCGCGGTCGGCGCGGCGGATGATCTTTTTACGCAATACCCCAGCGCCGAAAGGCAGGATATGGATGGGCGTGTTATTCTGCCCGGGCTCACAGATGCACATTTGCATCTCAAGGCATATTCGCTCAACCTGCAAAAGGTCGAATGTGAAACGGATACAAAAGAGAAATGCCTGCGTCGCGTGGCGGAACGCGTAAAACAGGCCAGTCCGGGCGAATGGATTTTGGGACACGGTTGGAATCAAAATACATGGGGTGTGTGGCCGCATGCGTCCGAACTCGATGCCATTGCGCCGAACAACCCTGTTTATCTCACAGCAAAGTCATTGCACGCAGGGTGGGTCAACACCGTGGCAATGAAACTGGCGAATATCACAAATCAAACATCTGATCCGCACAATGGACAGGTTCAGCGTGATACGCAGGGGAACATAACAGGTATATTGCTTGAAACTGCAATGGCGCTGGTGGCTCATCTCATCCCCGACCCGATCGAGGATGAGATCGCAGACGCGATGGAAAAAGCGCAGCCCATTTTATGGAAAATGGGCCTGACCGGCGTCCACGACTTTGACCGCCGCGATTCCTTCATGGCATTGCAAATGCTTCACGCACAGGGAAAACTTAAACTGCGTGTGTTGAAAAATATTCCCTTGGAATTGCTCGATCAGGCTCACGAACTTGGTCTGCGCGGCGGCTTCGGCGGTGATATGCTCCGCATCGGCAATGTAAAAGCATTCATGGATGGCGCGCTCGGTCCGCACACCGCCGCGATGTTCCAGCCGTATGTGGGCGAGGAGAATAATCGGGGCATCCTCAACATGGATGGCGAGGAACTTTTCGAACACAGCCGCAAAGCCGCGGGGGTTGGCTTGGGTATGACCGTCCATGCGATTGGTGACCTTGCCAATCACGAAGTGCTCAACGCATACGAGCAACTCCGCAAATACGAACAGGAAAATGGACTTCCTCATATGCGTCATCGCATCGAACACGTGCAGTTGCTTCATCCCGATGATATTGCCCGCCTCGGCAAAATGGACATCGTCGCCTCCATGCAACCCATTCACGCCGTCTCCGACATGGGCATGGCTGACAAGTTCTGGGGCGAGCGCGCGAAACTTTCCTATGCGTGGCGCACACAAATGGATAACGGCGCACGGCTTGCCTTTGGATCGGACGCACCGGTGGACTCACCGAATCCGTTCTGGGGGTTGCACGCTGCAACTACCCGCCGCCGTGCAAACGGTTCACCCTCCGCAGACGGCTGGTACCCCGAACAAAGATTGTCCATGGCTGAAGCCTGGGAGGCATACACAATCGGTCCCGCCTATGCCGCATATATGGAAGACCGCCTCGGCAGGCTTGCCCCGCACCACCTCGCCGACCTGATCGCGCTCGAAAAGGATCCCTTCACCTGTGACCCTGATGAATTGCTTACCATGCAATCATCGGCTACAATGGTGGGTGGAGAATGGGTCTATCAATCAAGCTGAGAGAAACATGCACGGAGACCGGGCGCAGATAATGAGTTGAGAACACCATGTCACAGACATTGCCAAAACTATCTCCTGAAATGCTCGTGCCTCGCATGGGGGAATATCTTGTTCAAAAAGGTCTCATAACAGAAGAGAATTTGCAAGCCGCGCTCGATCATCAAATAAAGGAAATGGACAAGGGAAATTCGACCCTGCTTGGCCAGGCTTTGATTGACCTGAAATTCATAGATCGCTCCGACCTCGACCAGGTTGTGACTGAACAGATTTTGCAGTTACGCTCCGCCCTGCAAGCCGCCAATCGTACCCTCGAACGCCGTGTGAAGGAGCGCACAGCAGAATTGCAGAGGGCACTTGAACGCGTCTCCGAACTCAGCCAGTTGAAGGCAAACTTCATCTCGAATATCTCGCACGAATTACGAACCCCCCTCACACACATCAAGGGTTATATCGAACTGCTCATCACCGAATCGCTGGGTCCGATAACGGACGAACAAAGACATGCGCTTCAAGTCAGCCAGCAGTCGTCAGGCAGGCTCGAAAGCTTGATCGAGGATCTAATCATGGTCTCGCTGACTTCGCGCGGTGAACTGAGCATCAAACTAGATGACGTGGATATCTGCCGCATTGCCAATCTGGCGGTCAGATCTTTCTCCGCAAAGGCGCAGGAACGCGAGATCATTCTCCAGGCGGTCATTGGCGATAATGTTCCCTATGTGCAGGGAGATTCGCAGAAGATCGGCTGGGCGTTGAGCCAGCTCATTGATAACGCGATCAAGTTCACGTCCACGGGTGGAAGCGTGGTGATCAGCGTCAAGCGCGAGGGTGAGAACCTGGTCGTTGTCGCTGTCACAGATACCGGGATCGGCATTGCTCCCCATCGACTGGATG
>DATIUT010000330.1:0-8548 GCA_035466615.1 Anaerolineales bacterium
GTCCACACGTAACCTGCCGGCGGGCGATGGGCAGGAGATCATCTCCTGGTATGCCCAACCGCCACTGCATGGAGGCGAGATCTATCAGGTGGATGCCGTGTTGGTCAATCCCAACATCCAGCAATTGCGCGAAGCCGCTCAGTTTTATCCTGCCTGGGTGAAAGATAGGTACCTGCAAACCCCCAAAGAATTTTCACCACAGATCATCGAACTTGCAAACGAGATCACGGCCGGGTACGACAATCCTTATGACCGGGCGGCGGCAATCACGAGCTACTTGCGCGACAATATCGAATACGCGGAGACCCTTCCACAGGTGCCGCGCAATCAAGATCCATTGGAATGGATGCTCTTCAAGAACAAACAAGCTTATTGTGTCTATTACGCATCCGCTGAGGTTCTGATGCTGCGTTCACTTGGCATCCCGGCGCGGCTGGCAGTGGGTTTTGCTGAGGGCGAACGCGATGGCGACGAATACATCGTCCGCAGGTTGGACGCACATGCCTGGCCCGAAGTGTACTTCCCCGGCATTGGCTGGGTGGAATTTGAACCCACAGGAAGCCAGCCAGCCCTCACCCGTCCCTTCCCGCCGCGTGGTGATGAGGACCTGGGCATGCCCATCCGCAACCTATCTCAATTGGATGATTTCGAAAACAAACGGGAACTTCGAGAATTATTGTCAGAAGAGGATGTCTCCGTCCCCGAACAAGTGGAAGTCCGGGCGGTCAGGCCAAGCCTGTACCTGATCCCATTATTTATAGCCTTCGTGGCGCTGACAGTGTATTTCAGCCGCCGTTATTCCATGCCTGAACGCCTCCCTGTTCTCCTGCGTGCCACCTACGAACGGACCGGTGCACAAGCCCCAACATGGATCATCAATTGGGAACACTGGGTGCATACCTCCCCCATCGAGAAAGCGTTCGATAGCATCAACTTCAGCCTGCGTCTGTTGGACAGACCCATGCCCGTCTACGCGACCCCCATCGAACGCGCTAAGGGATTGATAAAACTTCTGCCCCAGGCAAAAAATGAGATCAACACTCTTCTGGACGAACATCAAACATCCCTTTATACTTCCAGAAAGGCAGATACCTCCCGGGCGAGACGTGCGGCATTTAATATACGTTTACAAGCCGCGACAGAACGGATCCGGTATATATTTGAAGGCAAACCTTTCGAGAGTCCATAGACTGTCCTTTCCATGCTCAGCCATGAAAGGGCGAAGGATAGACAATGGCTACAGCAAAGTCAAAATCCATCTCCATCAACGATCAACTGATTGCCGTGACACAACGCGCTTCGAAGCTGCGCGCTTCACTGGATGCCAAGGAGGCATCAACCGCCGTGGAGGGGATCAAGGAACTTGAGAATTCCCTCTCGCGCATCAGCGAAGTTCTTGTGCCGTTTGAGCTACGCTTCAGTCATCTGCAGGCATTGGCAGGCATCGGACAGGTCGTCAACTCGACGCTTGAAATCGATGAGGTCTTGCAGATCGTAATGGATACCATCGTGCGCCTCACTGAAGCCGAGCGCGGCTTCCTCATGCTCCGCAACGAACATGGCGAGATGGAAACCCGCACCGCCCGCAACTGGGAACAGGAATCCATCAACAAGAGCGAATTCGCCATCAGCCGCACGATCATCGAGCGCGTGATCCAGGGAGGCGAGGCAGTGCTCACCACCAACGCGCGCGAGGACCCGCGTTTTGGCGGGCAGGAAAGCATCATTGCCTTCAACCTACGTTCGATTCTGTGCGTACCTCTGATGGTCAAGACCGACCTGATCGGTGTGATCTACACGGATAACCGCATCCGCACCGGCATCTTCTCGGAAGCGGACCGTGACCTTTTGATCGCATTTGCGAATCAAGCCGCGGTTGCCATCGAGAACGCGCGCTTATTCTCCTCACTCAAACGCACACTCGAAGAAGTGACCGAACTTAAAAATCTCATGGATGATGTGTTCGCGTCCATTGTGTCAGGGGTGATCACGGCTGATGTGCAGGATCAGATCACCCTTTGCAATCGAGCCGCCGCGTCCATTTTGGGGCATGCGCCAGCGGAGATCGTCGGCAGGAAACTCGAAGAGATCGTCCCGACCTTTGCGAACGACATCCAATCGCATTTGAATTCTGTGCGCGAGAACGATCAACCCATTGTGGGGCTCGAACTCAGCCAGAGACTCCCCGAACGCGGCAGTGTGGACTGGCGGTTGAACCTCTCCCCATTGAAGGATGCCGGTTCGAAAACACAGGGCGTGGCGATCGTGCTGGACGACCTGACAGAACGGAAGAAACTCGAAGCGCAACGCAGACTCTTCGAACGCATGGTCTCGCCTGCCGTGATCAATCAACTCGACCCGAACAGTTTACAACTCGGCGGCAAACGCACAGACATCACGGTAATGTTCGCGGATGTGCGCGGATTCACTTCATTCAGCGAATCACAGGAACCAGAACGACTCGTTTCGATATTGAACCGTTATCTTGCCGCGATGGCGGAGGCGGTTCTCTCGCAGGAGGGCACGATCGACAAGTTCATGGGCGACGCGATCATGGCATGGTTTAATGCCCCCGTCCCGCAAGCGGATCATACCCTGCGTGCTGTTAAAGCCGCGCTTGCCTTGCGCGATGCAGTTGAGGGCTTATATAAGGAACTCCCCAGGGAGGAACACCTTGCCTTCGGCGCGGGCATCCATTATGGCGATGCGGTTTTGGGTTTGATCGGCACAGAAAGACGCCTGGAATACACCGCCATCAGTGACAGTGTGAACACCGCCAAACGTTTGCAGGAAAATTCCGCAAGAAACCAGATCATCATCAGCAAAGTTGCATATGACCGTGTGAAAAATGAGATCGAAGTCAAACCCATCTCCCCTGTTGCCGCAAAAGGCAAGGCCGCCCCGCTGGAAGTGTTCGAGGTATTGGGGTTAAAGTAGATTCCGATCGGCGGGTGAAAATTTCACTACACACTGGCACACAGGTGCGAGTGTGTACGCAACACGCAAAACATATTGCGTATTTTTTATTCCCAAACCTTCTCCACAAACCTCACCAACTGCTCCATCCCTTTTTCAACGGGCGGCAGCGCAATAAACTCATTCTTCGTGTGTGCGCCGCCGCCCATCGTCACCCCAAGCACCAGTGCAGAATACCCCTTACTTAACGGGATATTCGCATCCGTCGAACCCGATGTCAGTACCGCGTCCAACTCCAGGCCATGGAGACATCTCAGCGCAAGTTTGATCAACGGATGATCTGCGGATATTTCGCCCGCAGGACGCGCCCCGATCACCTCGGTCTCCATACGGACCTCAGGCTTGTTTGCCGCTTCTATCAACTTCTCCACACCCTCGACCAATTCCGCCAGTTCATCCTGCCCCTCTGAGCGCAGATCCAACTCCATCCAGGCCTCGGCAGGGATGACATTGATCGAAGTCCCACCCTGTACCTTGCCCACATTCAGCGTCGTACGCGGATGCGACGGCAGTTTCAACGCCGCCAACTGCATGATCAACTTCGACAACTCCAACACCGCAGAGGGCTGTCCGTAATCCGACCACGAATGTCCACCCTGAGTCCTTGCTGTGATGCGATATCGTTTCACACCAACAGCCTTATGATATACATGTCCCAATGCCATGCCCTCAAGAATAAGATAAGCCAACACATCCGAACCAAAACGATCCGCCACTGCCTTCATACCACGCAGATCGCCCAACCCTTCCTCGCAGGTGTTCGCTACAAACCAGATATCGCCAATGCCCCCCCCTCTCCCTTCGGGAGCCCTCTTCGGGGATGCCAAGGATTGGGATGAGCGCTGACGTTCCCTCAACATCCATATCAACCCGAATAACGCCGCGACACCGAGCGAATTATCACCAATGCCGATACCATAGACCTTGTCATCCTCCCGTTTGACACTCAGATCCATATCGAATGGAAAAACTGTATCCAAATGAGCCGATACCACAAGCGGCTTTACATCTTTCAATTTCCCATTGTCCACTGTCCACCGCCCATACACATTCCCCGCATCATCAATCATTACATTCTTCAACCCCTCCTCCTCAAACAGCTTACACACAAACTTCGCGCGTTCCTGCTCATGAAATGTCGGCGCGGCAATTTGCTGGATCTGAATGGCAAGGTCAACGATGCGTTCAATAGTGGTTGTCATGGCTTGTATTTTACCAACTCCGCCCACATTCCACTATCCACTAGACTTTCCTCACCATGTCCCTCAATGCGTTCAGCCTCGCCTCTGCCAGTCCCGGCGCCACATCCAACGGGTGGAACGCACCGCTTCCCTCCAGCATCAACGAGGCGGAGACATTTCCATACAACACAGCCTCCAATGGATCATAATTTTTACAAAAGCCGGCAACAAAGCCGCCACCGAACGCATTGCCCGCGCCAGTGATATCTTCCACGCGGGAAGGATATGCAGGGATCTCCCATTTGCGTTTCATATCCGCGTCATACAATAACTGCCCATGCGCACCGCGCTTGATCACAACGTATTCACAGCCGTATAACGAGACCGCCTCCGCCATTTCCCACAGATCATGTGTTTCGGCCTGAAAGAGATTGCGCATCTCCTCCTCCGATGGCAGAAAGGCTGTCACACCATTGAGCAAAGCTGGTAATTCGCGCCGCATAGGCGGGGTCATGGTGACAGGTGAAGGGTCCAGAATGAACGAGTGCACGTTTCCGCGTTTGATGCCCGCGATCAGTTGCGTCTGTGTAACCAGATCCATCGGGCAAAGATACGCCGCGCGTGCGGTCAGATAATCATCGGGGATGTCCCGCACCGTAAGTTTGAGGGCCTCGTCCTGATTTTTGTCCTGTTGATACCCCAACAGCGATTTTGGGACGGTCATTTGGCGCCGCGCAAAATGCGAAACAGGGTTGACACGATTCGCCTCGAACGACTCGTTGTATGCGATGAACTCGCGCACATCCAAATCCTGTGGAAGGATGTGGATGCCGCTCGTGTCGAAACCGCGCGATTTGACATCATTCAACCATGCGCGCGGATAGTCATTTCCAACGCGTCCCACCAAGCCGACACCTGATTCCCATATTCCAAGCCCCATCGCCGCATAAAGCAAGCTCCCGCCCGGCACATCAAGCCGCGGTTGACCGCTGGCGGGCAGGAGAAACTCGCGCGTCAGTTTGCCGATGACAATGAATAGAACATCCATGTTTGTCATTATACGTTGACTGTCAACTTTATAATATCATGGCCCCCATCTCGGCTGATAATCACAATAATCATTGTTTGTTAATCGCCGCAGGTCGGTTCCGTTCGTGCGAATGACATAAATCTCACATCCATGATCATCGCCATAGTTATCGAAGTATGCAGTGAAAACCACCCATTTTCCGTCCGGCGAAAAGGATGGTCCCTGACTGTTGCCGCCGCTCGGCGTGAGTTGATGGACGTTCGTCCCGTCTGCATTCATGATGTAGAGTTCACGCTTCCAGGGCTCACCGGAATACGTGATTATGTAATTTCCGTCTGCCGACCAATCGCTCCGTCCGCGGATGGAGGGAAGGTTGGTGATGACTTGCAAATCGCTCCCATCCCGTTTGATGATATAGAGCTGGATAGAACCCCGCATATCTGACGCGAAAAGGATCCGCTTGGCATCCGGCGACCAGGTTGGGTCCCAGCCGGTTATACGAGGGATGTTGCCCGCATCGTCGCCATTATGGTCTGCGACCATCACCTGATATTTTTCCGTGCTGGGACTCCAACGCGTGTAGGTAATGAATTCGCCGTCCGGGGAAAGTTCGGGGGCAATCTCTTTGCCATAGGCGCTTGTGAGGCGGTTTACACTACCATCAGCAAGGTACAACTCATAGACATCGTAATTGTCCGTTTCAACGAACGCGGAATATAAAACGCTCTTTCCATCAGGAGAAAGGGATGGATAAAAATGTTGTTTTGAGTCATCAGTCGTCAATCTGCGAAAGCCGCTCCCATCCGCGTTCATGATACAGATTTGGTTGCTGGCTTGCACTTTGAAGATCTGGCATGTAAAGACAATATGACCCGCAAGTCCATCAGCCGATGATGGAGGTGGGATTTCGTCAAAAGGCAGGGCCGTGGGAGTTACCGTGGAAAAATCGAAATTGGGAGGCTGTGCTGAGGTCTCAGGCAATTCGGGCGTTGAAAATCCCAGCGGGGTGGAGGCTTGTAATGTGGCGAACAGGTCCGGGGTCGGTGTGGAGGCGGCTGGCATGTTGCACGCAGCAATCAGAAACAGGATCACGACCGTGGATGCAAGCCCCAATTTATTCATTATCCATCTCGATGTGTTCAACATGGAATTCCTCGCCAGATAAAATTTTTGCGCCGAAACTTCCGCAATGCGGGCAATGGATGGTCCCATTCATGGGGTGATATTTTTTGAAACATGCCATGCACTGTACCTCGGCAGTGATAAGACGAATGTGAAGCCTGGCGCGTTCCAATGGTGTGCCCATGCTCAACTCGTCCCAGTGATTTCGAATTACGCTTTGATCGAGTTCGGAGACTTCGCCAAGTACAAGATGGACACTCTTAATGCGCGCCGCATTGGACTTTGGGATCTGTTGAAGTGTCTTATCAAACACCGCTTTCGTAAAATGAAATTCGTTCATGAGTTTTGGATTTGATGAATTATACATCCCCTGACGCGCATAGCGATTCAACCTTAACCCAACCTGATCCTGTTTGACCAGCCTCTCATCCCCGATGCTATAATCGATGCGACTTTCATAATCGGAGGGCGCACATGCCTAAAACTCACTGGAAAAATGCCGGTGCTTTGCAAAACCGTGTCGTGATGAAGTGGCTCTTCTTCTTTTCCTTCATTGTGGCATTCCTCATCGTATTTGGCGGGTTTGTAAGACTTACCCGTTCAGGTCTTTCCATCGTGGAATGGAACCCCATCAGCGGAATCGTTCCGCCCATTGGTCAGCAAGCCTGGGAGGAGGAGTTTGCCAAATACCAGTTAACCCCTGAATATCTCAAGGTTAATACATCCATGACGCTGGAGGAATACAAATACATCTTCTACATCGAATGGATTCACCGTATTATTGCCCGCCTCGCAGGATTTGCATACGCCATCCCTGTTTTCTACTTCCTCTTCAGGAAAGCGATTCCCTGGAAGGAATTCGGCATATACGTTGTAATGGGACTGCTCTTCATCTCACAGGCGCTCGCAGGCTGGATCATGGTCGCCAGTGGATTGGTTGATCGTCCCGCCGTCAGTCACTTCAATTTGACAATTCATTTGCTCCTCGCACTCACCCTCCTCGGTCTCGCGTACTGGACCGCGCTCGGGCACAAATTCGGTCTTCCCGATTCCAGGAAAAAAGCGAAGTGGTCACTGCCGTCGAAAATGGCAGTTGTTTCGTTCGTCATTCTTATCATCCAGATCGCATATGGTGGCTTCACTGCGGGACTCAAAGCGGGCCACGTTTCCAGCACCTGGCCTCTCATGTTTGGCAAACTCATTCCGCCCAACCTGTTTAATTCGTGGATCAACCTTCTTGAATTACCGCAGACCATCGTCTTCATCCATCGCTGGCTCGCGTGGCTGGGACTCATCGCTGTGCCATATGTGTTCTGGATCGCGAAAAAACAAAATTATCCCGCCGACATCCAAAACGGACTCAAGTGGCTGGTCGGCGTTGTGGCACTGCAAATTACGCTCGGTGTACTAACTGTTTTATCGTATGTGAATATTGTCATCGCGCTCATTCATCAGGCCAATGCAATCGTGTTGTTTGCTTTGGCGGTTTACTTTATCCACCGCTTCAGGGCGCTGGACGCAAAAGGAATCTAACATGAAGAAAACAATTCTCACCCTTATCGTTTTGGGAACATTGTTAATATCTGCTTGTGGAACCACCACTGACAGTGATCCACAAGCCATTGGCACGTTGGAATCCGTCCCTGCTGAATATGCAGGCAAGACGAATCCCCTCAGCGCGGACGCGTCCGCAGACGGCGAAAAAATTTACCAAACCAACTGCACAACCTGTCACGGACCACAAGGACACGGTGACGGTCCCGTTGGCGAAGCGCTCGATCCAAAGCCGATGAATCTCGCCGAACTACAAACCGTCGCATCGGATGATTATCTGTTCTGGCGCATCAACGAGGGCAGGCCGGGCACATCCATGCCGCCGTGGAAGAGCATCCTGACCGAGGAACAGATCTGGCAGGTGGTGGCGTTCATTCGAACGTTGAAATAAAAACCCAAGAATCAAGCCATCGCCCATCCTCGGTGGGACGATGACTTGGTTGCTCCGTGTTTATTCAATCTTTCGCACTTTTCGACACCTATGATGAGGCAACCGTGGTTGGCTGAATTTTTAGAATCGATCTGGAAGAATCAACAATGCGAAGACTCTGAAAAGAATCTTCGCATTGTATTTTAGTTACTGATCGCTGATTACCGATCACTGCACACTCAACCCTATCGCAATGGTTCCCCGACATTTGAAATTGCGTATGATTCCGGGCGGGAAATGTCACTCGATGAAGTT
>DATIUT010000331.1:0-2090 GCA_035466615.1 Anaerolineales bacterium
AAAGACGTTGACCCGAAGAACGTAGTCATCATCCATCTTGCCGCGAACGTGGGCGGCATCGGCGCCAACCGTGAACATCCCGCCGATTTCTTCTACGACAATCTGATGATGGGCGTGGAATTAATGCACCAGGCATACAAGAATGGCGTCGGCAAGTTCGTTGCGATTGGAACGGTGTGTGCTTATCCAAAGTTCACACCTGTTCCCTTCAAGGAAGATGACTTGTGGATCGGCTATCCCGAAGAGACCAACGCTCCATATGGACTTGCCAAGAAAATGATGTTGGTGCAGGCACAGGCATATCGTCAACAGTATGGTTTTAATACCATCTTCCTGTTGCCTGTCAATCTCTACGGTCCGCGTGACAACTTTAATCTTGCTTCATCGCATGTTATCCCTGCGTTGATCCGCAAGGCAGTCGAGGCACACGAACGCGGCGACAAGGAGCTTCCCGTTTGGGGTGATGGTTCCCCGACGCGCGAATTCCTCTATGTGGAAGATGCCGCGGATGGCATCGTCACTGCCGCGGAAAAATACAACGGCGACCAGCCTGTCAATCTCGGTTCGGGTTATGAAATTTCTATCAAGGACTTGAGCGAGATGATCGTCAGGATGACCGGCTTC
This sequence comes from Anaerolineales bacterium, assembly GCA_035466615.1. Taxonomy (GTDB): domain Bacteria; phylum Chloroflexota; class Anaerolineae; order Anaerolineales; family Villigracilaceae; genus Defluviilinea. The sequence continues at coordinate 625 of DATIUT010000331.1, forward strand.
AGCGGCAAGCTCGTCTGGCAGACCGACAAGCCCAACGGTCAACCCCGCCGCGGACTCGACGTCAGCCGCGCAAAAGAATTGTTCGGCTGGAGTGCCCAAGTTCCGTTCGAGGAAGGGATGCGCCGCACAATCGAGTGGTTCAAAACCAACAGGGATAAGATCCGTTAGAAAGTTTGAAGATTTGAACGTTCAAGCGTTTCAACTTGTGAATTTGGAAACGAAGTTATGACCGAAATCGTAAAACACGAACCTACAACGATTTATATCAAGCCATCCACAGGGCTTGCCGCGCTCAACCTGCGTGACCTGTGGACGTACCGCGAACTAATCTATTTCATGATCTGGCGCGAAGTAAAAGTGAAATATAAACAGACTTTGCTTGGCATGGCATGGGCGGTCATTCAACCCGTGATGAACATGCTCGTGTTTACGTTTGTATTTGACAGAATGGCAAAAGTAGCTTCGGACGGCGTTCCGTATGAAATATTCTCCTTTACAGCCCTGTTGCCTTGGGGACTTTTTGTCACCGCACTGAATCAAGGCAGCCGCTCCCTCGTAGCACACAACAATATGGTTACAAAGATCTACTTCCCGCGCCTCATCCTGCCGATGTCTTCGGTGTTCTCGGGACTGGTGGATTTTGCCATTGCCTTTGTGATCCTGGTCGGCTTGATGTTTTACTTCAAAGTGACCCCTGCCTGGAACTTATTATGGACGCTTCCAGCATTCCTGTTGCTGGCGATCGTCACTGCATTGGGTGTGGCGTTATGGCTTTCCGCCATCAATGTGAAATACCGTGACGTGAATCAGGCATTGCCATTCCTCACGCAGTTCTGGTTTTTCGCCACCCCTGTTGCATACTCATTCACAAATCTCTCGAAAAAATTGCAGCTTGTTTTATCCCTCAACCCAATGACGGGCGTGGTCAACGGCTTCCGTTGGGCATTGTTAGGCACAGGTAACGGACCCGACATCACGCTTTGGGTCTCGGCTGCCATTTCAGTGTTGATCTTTGTTTCGGGCTTGTTCTACTTCCGAAGCATGGAAAAGACCTTTGCGGATACGATTTAATGACCACAGCCATCTCAGTAAAAAACATCGGCAAGAGATACCAGATCGGAGCGGCGGAAAGCAAGTTCCGCTATAACATGCTGCGCGATGTGATCATGGATACATTCTATGCGCCTGTCCGTCTGGCAAAGGCGATGGTCGGCAAATCAGACCGCCGTGCCAACAAGAATTTTGTCTGGGCATTGGATGATGTCTCCTTTGATCTTGAGGAAGGCAGGGTGCTTGGCATCGTCGGGCGCAACGGCGCGGGCAAAAGCACATTGCTCAAGATCCTGTCGCGCGTGACCGAACCCACCAAAGGGACAGTCACCGTGCGCGGACGCGTCGGTTCCCTGCTCGAAGTAGGGACAGGTTTTCATCCCGAACTCACGGGGCGTGAAAACATTTACATGAAC
>DATIUT010000332.1:0-2135 GCA_035466615.1 Anaerolineales bacterium
GATCGAACAGATCTCACGCTTCCCGAATGTGGTACAACAGGCCGCAAACGAGTATCGTCCGCTGGTGATGGGGCAGTATGCGTATGACCTGGCGAACGCGTTCCATTCGTTTTATCACGCGGTACCAGTCTTGCAAAGCGAGGAGGAAAACATCCGCAATGCGCGCCTGGCCTTGGTTGCTGCCGCAAAGCAGACGATCGCCAACGCCCTGCGTCTGCTCGATATTCAGGCACCTGATGTAATGTAGGAAACAGGCTGAACGTTATTTAAGTTCAGCCTGTTCTGTCTGGAATTACACATGTCATAATGATATTAAAATAGTGATTTAGTCACGGTGAGTAAAAGCAGAGAGGCTCAAAACCAAAACCGGGACTCTTTGGACATTGTCCTCAGCGTGGCTTTTAGTAATAGGAGTACCTATGCCAATCAAAACTCTCATCATGGGCGCGGCAGGACGCGACTTCCACAACTTCAACACCTTTTTCAGAGGGAACAAGGATTACGAAGTAGTGGCGTTTACTGCGACTCAGATCCCAGACATCGAAGGGCGCGTCTATCCGACCGAACTGGCGGGTTCGTTATACCCAAGCGGAATCCCCATCCGGGCTGAAGAGGAACTGGTTGACCTCATCAAGAAGCACGGCGTGGAGCAGGTCGTTTTCGCGTACAGCGACGTGCCGCACGAATACGTGATGCACAAGGCGAGCATGGTCAACGCGGCAGGCGCAGACTTCCGCATCATGGGCACGAAGTACACCCAGATCAAGAGCACCAAGCCGGTCGTTTCGATCAGTGCCGTTCGGACGGGATCAGGCAAAAGTCAGACAACGAGACGGGTGTCTTTAATTCTGCAAGAGATGGGATACAAAGTCGCCGCGATCCGTCACCCGATGCCGTACGGAAATCTCATCGCGCAGGAAGTCCAGCGTTATGCGAACTACGACGATCTCGATGAATATGATTGCACCATCGAAGAGCGCGAGGAATACGAACCTCACATTGATAATGGTGTCATCATCTACGCGGGCGTGGACTATGAGAAGATCGTCCGCAAAGCGGAAGCAGAGGCGGATATTATTTTGTGGGATGGCGGCAACAATGACTTCCCGTTCTATGTGCCTGACCTGCAGATCGTGGTCGCGGATCCGCACAGGCCCGGGCATGAATCCACGTACTACCCCGGCGAGACCAACGTGCGCATGGCGGATGTATTCGTAATCAACAAAGTTGATACCGCCGATGCAGAAAACGTGATCAAACTGCGCGAGTCACTTCGCAAGTTGAACCCGAGCGCCATCCAAATCGAAGCCGCATCCCCACTATTTGTGGATGACCCGGAAGCGATCCGCGGCAAACGCGTTCTGGTGATCGAAGACGGTCCAACCCTGACCCACGGTGAAATGGCGTACGGCGCTGGTTATGTTGCGGCGCGCCGCTTCGGCGCAAAAGAGATCGTTGACCCGCGTCCGTTCGCGGTGAAATCCATCGCGGCGACATATGAGAAATACCCGAAGACGGGCCCCATCCTGCCTGCAATGGGATATGGCGAAGCACAAACGATGGATTTGGAAAAGACGATCAACAAATCTGACGTGGACATGGTTGTGATCGGCACGCCGATTGACCTGACACGCGTCATCAAGATCAACAAACCGCATCAGCGCGTGCGCTATGAACTACAGGAGATCGGCAAGCCAACGTTACAGGATATCTTGATGAAGAAATTTGGGAAGAAGAAGTAGACAGAACAAGTGACTGTCACCCTGGAGGTGACAGTCACTTGTGTAAAAAGAGTCGGGTGATGTGATCACCCGACTCTTTTTGTGTGACAGGACAATTTTCACTTCACGCTCAAAACGCGCATCAATACCTTCCGCTGATGTGGACGGGAACGATGCTCAAACACGTAAATCCCCTGCCATGTTCCCAGTGACAAGTTGCCATCGTCCACGGGAATCGTCAGACTGGTATCCGTCAGCATCGCGCGGATGTGGGAGACGGCATCGTCCGGGCCTTCAAGGTCGTGGGTGTACCAGTCATCACCTTCAGGGACGAGGCGCTCCATAAAGGTTTCCAAATCGGCGCGGGCGGTTGGGTCCCAGTTTTCGCTCATGACCAGCGAGGCGCTGGTGTGC
>DATIUT010000333.1:0-25872 GCA_035466615.1 Anaerolineales bacterium
TTACAACCCGTTGCTCGCCGCCATTGACCACGCCGTGAACGAAGGCTTCATCTTCCAGGAACACCGCAACTCGTTGTTCTGCAAATCCGACCCGAACAAACTTTTGGATGCAATGGCTGGATACAATCATCCGCATGAGGCGGTTAAGCGATGGATGAGGGAGGAGTAGCAGGAAACCAATAAAAATTTTACGCCTGTTGGAGATGACAATGGATTGCTCATACTCCCAAGGAGGACGCTAACGAATTCCCTCTGCCAACGGTCCTTGCGGATCCATCACAGCCTTAAGTTGGTCATATGGCACAAGGACGACCTGTGGACCGGATGCGCCCGGCGCGACCTGATAGGTATCGAATGTGATCATCAAGCCATCTGGCGTTATATTCCAATTGCGGTAATTCTCCAGTGTGGGAGCCGCGCCATCCAGGGAAAAGGATTGTGAATAGGGCTGTTTCTGAAGTTCGGCAATGCAGTATTTCGAGACCGTTTCGAGATAATTCGAATTGGCGAGAAAAAGGTCGCCCAGCGCAAGTTCCCTGCCCTGCTCGAGATCATAATTCAGTGTAATGCTGTAAAGTCCGGGGTGTGCCGCAGTATCGGCATAGAACGAAAAATCGAATTTGAAACTCCACAGATCGCCAATTTGTGAGACCAGAGAGTATGGCACTTCAAGGGAACTGCCGTTTGAAAGGGGTGTGATCGGCAATTGCTGGAAGTTTTTCCGCCAGGTATCCACCTCTTTTTCGACAAGGTCAGCAAGCCGCTGGTTAAACGCCCGCACACGCGGATCGTCGCTTCCGGTCAGTTGAGGGGTGGACGCGGTGAGGGTGTACTGCGGGAAACTGGCTCCCGGATTGGTTTCGATGAACGGCACAGAGATCACCGTCACCTGCTGGCTGAGTGGTATGACTGTCGCGGCCGGGATTTGGGTGGGCAGGGCAATGGTCGGAGTCGGATAACCAACGGTGAAGGTTGCATTGCAGGCAAGCAGGAACAGTACTATAAAACCGATAAATACAGGCAATGATTTTCGATAAACGAGATTCATGTGTTATTTTCCTCTTGAGGGTTCTAATTTATAGAACGCACCAAGGAAGATCGTTGTTCCAAGGGGTGAGTCTCAGACTCGCCCCTGCGAAGGTACTGTCAATTCCTTCAAAATCTCCAATGCCTCTTGTTTTCCTCCATATCCATTCTCGCCGCCGGGACCCACGCACGAGGGACACCCATCCTCGCAGGAACATTCGCTGACGAGTTCGTACGCGCGTGCGATCAATTCATCGTGCATTTCGAATAGTTTTTCGCTGAATCCGATCCCCGCAGGGATGGCATCAAACAAAACAACAGTCGGCCCGCCAAAGACCTGGTTTTCAACAGGTTCGATATGCATTCCCAAGTCGCCTGCATCGCACATCAGGAACAGCGGCGCAAGATTGCCGAGCACATACGCCAGCCCGGCGAGTCCGCTTCTCATGCGGACGTTTGCCTCCACTTGTTTGTGGCAGGATGGGCAAAGCGTTATGAGATTCTCAAGTCGGTTCGCTTCTTCGCGCGAAATGAACGCACGGAATGGAACTTTATGATGCACATCATGTTGACGCGTAGACTCGGGTGTTCCACACACCTGACATTTATATCCATCCCTCGCGCGGACTCGTTCGCGGATCTTTCCCCAGCCAGGACCGTAATCATTTGGGTCATTGGTCCAGGCTCCGGCTTCGCGCAGGCGCGTCACTGTTTCTTCGGAGAGGGAAACCCAATAGCCGGTCGTCTGCAAATCGGTGGGAGGCAGGTTCAGTAGTTCCTCCCCTAAATTTTCGTGTGTATACCAACGTCGTTTGCGAAAACCGGCAACCTGTGTTGTCACCTGCAATTCGCCCCAGGCCCTGGTGAATGCGCTTCGCCTGTGTTTGCTATCGCTCACCGCGCTCAGCGCGATGGTCGTTTGACGCAATGGCTCGGTGTAGTAATCGCTTTCGATGGGTTTGAGGCGTGCAATGAGGTCTTCTAGATTTAAGTCTTTCACAAAGTATTGTTGTGCTTCGTGCAAATAGATCGCGCCGGGATGAACCATCCACAATGCGCTTTCGGCATCTACGGTACCGATGGTCAAGGGTCTATCGTCCATTGTCGTTTGTAGTACAACACCTTGTGGCGATGCCGAACGCAATGAGATATTCGCGGCGGGGTATTGGTCCGCCATCCAAAAGAATTTTTCGTTCGAGAGATGCGCTTCGTTGTTCCCGACCAAAAAATTCAGATACTCTTCAATCGTTTGTGCGGAGATGCCGCCAAAGCCTTCACCTTTTTGGAACGGCAATTCGAACATAGCGCAACGCAAGTGTTCGAGCAATATCAACAAATGATCCGGGTTGATAAGCGCCTGTTCGGGCGAACGCTCAAAGAAGTATTCGGGATGATGCGCGAGGAACTGGTCAATGGGATTCGCGGAGGCGACCATCAATGCCACTGCGGATTCAAGCCCGCGTCCCGCGCGACCTGCCTGCTGTCTCGCTGAAGCGACGGTTCCCGGGTAGCCGATGAGGATCGCTGCGCCCAGCCCGCCGATGTCGATTCCCAGCTCGAGGGCGTTCGTGGCAACGACGGTTTTGATCGTGCCATCGCGCAATCCCTTTTCTATTTCGCGGCGTTGCGTTGGCAGATAACCAGAGCGATAACCGCGTATTGAATTTTGGATTTCAGATTTACAACTTTCGATTTGTGCTTGTTGAAGATACGTAAGAATGAGCTCCACGCTTCTGCGTGAACGCGTGAAGACAACAGTTTGCACATTTTGATTCAACAGATCCTGTGCGAGCCTTACGCCTTCCAGCAAAGAAGATTTTCGTAAGCCGAGGGATTTATCTGTCAACGGCGGGTTGTAGATGATGAAGTGACGTGGTCCGCGGGTTGAGCCGTCGTTATCAATCAAGTGGACAGGTTCTTCGATGAGTTTTTCTGCAAGCTGTTTTGGGTTGCCGATGGTGGCGGAGGCAAGGATGAATTGCGGTTTTGCGCCGTAAAATTTTGAAACACGCTTGATCCTTCGAATAACATTTGCAACATGAGAGCCGAAGACTCCGCGATAGGTGTGAGTTTCGTCAATGACGATAAATTTGAGATTGGTGAAGAATTCCAGCCAGTTGGTGTGATGCGGAAGGATGCCCGTGTGAAGCATATCGGGATTGGACAAAACAATACGCGCGTTCTTGCGGATGGCGGAGCGGTCTTTTTGCGGGGTATCGCCATCATAAATAGCGGATGTCAGGTTCCAGGTTCGAGGTTCGAGGTTGGCAAGCCCCGAGAGCTGGTCCTGGGTGAGGGCTTTGGTGGGGAAGAGATAGAGCGCGCGGGCGTTTTGGTTTTTGAGGAGTTCGGAAACAACAGGCAGGTTGTAGGCGAGTGTTTTGCCTGAGGCTGTGCCGGTGGAGAGAATGATGTTCTCACGGGCGCGAGTGTGAGTCCATGCTTCGAGTTGGTGAGAGTAGAGGGAATGGATGCCAGCGGCGATCAAGGTCTGGGAAACAGGAGCAGGCAGATCGGTCGGAAAGGGATGCGTTTGTGCGGGGCGGGAAGAAAGCGTCTGCCATGCCACAAGATTGGGGGCAGTGTCCCGGTCACGTTTCCAGAAATCCAAAAGAGAAACGATGGGCATGAATTTATTTTTCCCGGTTCAATGTCCGAAATGCAATTGCACCCATACCCAACGGGAACCAAAATGTGATGCCGCGGTAGGCAAGCGTGATGATGACCGCCTGACTCCATGGGACGCGCAAGGATGAAAGTGCAAGCGGCATGATGCCCTCGACGATGCCAATGCCGGAGGGCGTGGGGGAAATAATGAGGAAAAGATACGAAATGGCAAATCCGCCAATGATCGTTCCTGCTGAAAAGGGGACTTGAAATGCGAGAAAGGATGCGATAAGAATGCCAATCAAGAGAGCCTTGTTGGCAAATGCAAATAGCATTGGTTTGACCAGACTGCGCATTTGATCGGGAAGGGATTTGAGATCAGTTGCCATGTCACTGGCAAATTCATGCGCGCGGGCTTCGCTGAGATATTCGCGATGCATGAAAGGTCTGACGAGGCGATTGATGAGACGCGCCATCCATGCAAGGGCGTTACCCAGCGCTTTTGTGGAACGCGAACCAAGATAAAGAAGGAAGCCCAGCGCGGCCGCAATTGCGACCATGACAGAAGATGCGGCAATTTCAGTGGGATGGAGGTCATTGCGGCGGAAGAGGACGATCAATCCGAGCGTTAGGACCACCAGGAAGGCGATGTAATCCAGGAAGATATACAGCATACTGGCTACGGTTGCTTTGCCGGGAGATTGATTGTTGCGTGTTGCGTTGCTGATGAACACAGCCATGCCGCCCATGCCCGCACTGGGCGCAATGGTGTTGATGAAATTTGCGGCGGATGACATGAGGGAAAATCTGTAAACGGTCCCTTCCATTCCGAGCACACGATAGAGTGATAAGTACGTCAGGCCCGATACGAGGAACCAGCAACATTGAATGAGGATGGCCAAAAGGACAAACCAGACATTCCCCTTTTTCAGGGTTTGCAGGATGGTTTCGATCTCTCCAAAACTCAAGTAAACGAACGCGGCGCCGAGGAAGAGGACAAGGATGATTGTGAATTTCCGCATACTGGGAGGATTATACACAAACACCCGCGAGATTTCCTCACGGGTGTTTGTGACGGTATGTTCTTTGTCTATACACTCCGCTCAAGGCGGAAAGTTAATCCCTGCGCCTGCCGAGTCCGCCGATGAGAAAGACGTAATAGAGCAACTGCAGTAAGGCTGTGACAAGGGCGGCAACGTAAGTGAGAGCCGCGGCGTTGAGCACGGCATTGACACCGCGCGATTCTTCTTCGGTGCGGATGATGCCGCTTTGGGCAAGCATCGCTTTCGCACGCGCCGAAGCGTTGAATTCCACAGGCAGGGTCGCGAGCGCAAAAACCGCGCCGCCCGCGAAGAAGAGAACTCCCAGCCAGGCGATGCTGATTCCAAGGTTGGTCGAGCGCAGGAGCAATCCGACCATGATGAAGAGCCAGCCAAGGTTGGAGCCGATGCTTACCATGGGCACAAGCGCAGAACGGAAGCGAAGCGGGATATATCCCTCCGCATCCTGCATGGCGTGACCGAGTTCGTGCGCGGCAACGGCAACCGATGCCACCGACGGGCTGTTCGCCACACCGGGCGACAGGTAGAGTGTTTTGTCCTGCGGGTTGTAATGGTCGGTGAGATTGCCGCCAATGCCAAGCACGCGGACATTTCGCAAGTCCACACTGCCGTCAACGCCTGAATAGACCGCGCGTGAGACCAGCTGCTGTGCGGCTTGTGCGCCGGTGAGGCCGCTGCTGGCGCGTATTTTGCTCCATTTGCTGTAAGAGTGCTTCACATACCAGGAGGTGATGCCCATCAGGATGAAGGCGGGGATCATGAAGATCAAATAGGTTGGGTCAAAGAAAAACATTTTTTCTCCTTTTTACTTCTTGCCTGTTGCGCTTCGACTTTGGGTTTCGATACTGGGCGGGACACCCTACCCTACTCAACCCTGCGCTCAACGCGGCAATGCTTATTTTTGCGCGATCAGTCCTAATAATATTTCTACGGCTTTATCCAGTTGCGGGTCGCGGTCAGTCTCGTAATCTGCATCGGTCATTTCCACGATGTAATCGGGTGTAAGGCCGACTTTATCAATCACGCGTTCGTTTGGAGTGAGCCATTTTGCGACGGTCACACGCGCCGCGCCCTGGTCGTTCGAGAGGGGCGCCCATGTCTGTACAGAACCCTTCCCATAGGACTGCATGCCTACGAGTTTCGCGCGTTCGTAATCCTGCAGAGCACCAGCCACGATTTCGGAAGCGGAGGCTGAACCCTCATTGATGAGAACCACCAAAGGCAGGACGGTTGCCTTGCCATTTCCGAGGGCGTTGTAGGTATCGCGGGTGCCGTCGCCGTATTGTTCGATCAAGACCACACCTTCGTCAATGAACTCGGAAGTGACTTCAACGGATGTGACCAGATAACCGCCCGGGTTGAAGCGCAAGTCAAGGATGATGCCCTTCGGATTTTGCAACAGCAATTCGTCCAGTTTGGCGCGTAATTCAGCGGTTGTGTTATCGCCGAAGGAATTGATGTCAATATAGGCAATGCCGTTATCGAGCATCTCGCCGGTGACGCTGGGAACTGTGATCTTTGCGCGCACGATGGAAAACTCCAGCGGTTCAGCCTCGCCCTCGCGTGCCACCGTTAAAACGACCGTTGTCCCCGCCTCACCCAACACCCGCTGGCGGGCTTCCTCGGGGGTATAGCCGGTCATATCCTCGCCATCGATGGCAATGATCATGTCGCCGGGACGTAGTCCCGCCGCTTCAGCGGGAGAGCCTTCAATGGGACTGACAACGGACAGGTATTCTCCGCGGGTATCCACATAAGCGCCGATGCCCTGGTATTCGCCCGAGAGGGAGGTCGTCTCAACCTCATACACATGTGGATCCATGTAGTAGGTATAGTCATCGCCGACCGCTTCCATCATGCCGCGGATGGCACCCTGCATGAGGAGTGTGTCATCCACAGGCTGGTTCACATACTGCTCGTGGACAATATTCCATGCCTCCCAGAAGGGGGCGAAAAGTGTTTGCAGTTCACTGGGTGTTGCAGAGTTCTGATCGCTTGTAGGCGGGGCGGGAGTTGGGGGAAGACCTATTTCAGGATGCGGGCTATCAGTAAAACCCGGGAAAAAACCGGTTTGTGCGAGCGCGTGCCTGGTGACAAAACCACCTGCAAACGAACCTGTCAGCAAAATGAGTATAACGAAAATGCCAAGGATATATTTTGATGTCTTTTCCACAGAAGCCTCCAAAAGCAGCAGTCACACGGGAAGTATGACCACGTCACAAGATACTACGGCGTGATTAAAGGATAATGAAATTCGTGATGACCAGCGTATGAGAAGTGTTAGAACCTTCTTTGTTAATTTTCTTCCTTTTTTTCCTGTAATTCCTCCATCTTTTTCCTCAGTTCATCCATGGACTTGTTCGCAGGCCCCTCCAATGGTTTGCCGAGAGTGTTGCGAAAAGCTTTCATCCAGTTCGAATCGCCGCCTTTTGCCATGCCGCGCACAATGCCATACATCACAAAGTTCGTACCAAGGATGAGCAGAAAAAAGATCAAAGCCCCGATCAACATACGTTCATTTTCCATTTGTTCTCCATATCAAGGGTGCCCGGCACATGACTGCAATAATCAGGTTGCCACTTTGTGCAAGGTGACCAAAATAAAAACAGTGACGCGGTGATTATAAATCATCCGCGTCACTGTTGACTTTTCACTTGTTTACTGGTTAATCGCCAATCGTCACATCGGCGGTCATCCCGGCAAGCGCGCCTGCGGGCTGTTCTTCGAAGGCGAGCGTGACTTCATAGACGACATCTCCGCCGAGGGTGTTTGCGAGCGGCGAGATGCTGATGACCTGCCCGTCGAATTCCTGATCCAATGCGCTTACCAGGATGGTCGCGGGTGCACCGATATCCACCTTTAGGATATCGCGTTCGCTCAGGTCAGTGGTCTTGACCTGTAAACGATCCGTATCAATGACAATGATCAGGGTCATGCCGGGAGGTGCATATCCACCGGCGATCACATTGACCTGCGCAACCGTCCCGGAGAACGGCGCAATCAGGCGGGATTGGTTGAGCCGGGTCTGAGCGGCTTCAAGATCGGCTTTGGCCTGTTGTAATTGGGCAAGTTGCGCCCCGGTGGCATCCGCTGGAATCGACTCGCCCTTTAATTCGGACAGATGCCACTTTGCTTCCTGCAAGGCGGCGGAGGCTGAATCAAAATCCGCAGTGGCAAGGGCAATATCATTTGCAGAGGGCAGTTTTGTATACCAGTTGAGGTTACCCAGGGCCGTGTTATAAGTCTTTTGGGCATTGTACAGGTTGGTTCCGGCTTTTGCCCGGACAGGGTCAAGGTCGGAGAGCCCGGCAGTCTGCTTGTACGCATCCCGCGCCCGGTCCAGGGCATCCTGGGCAAGCGTCACCTGGTCCTCGAGGTAATTGATGGTGACATTGTCTGTGTACCTGAATTTAATGCTATCCACTTTCTTCTTGGCATCATCGTAGGCATCCTGGGCATTTGCTACAGCCTTTTCAGCCGCGGCAACAGATGCAGCCGATGTCAGTTCCCTGAGTGCACGGTTTGCCCTCTCAACTTCCAGTTGGGCGATTATGTTGTCCAGCTCCACCAGCACCTGTCCTGCCTTGACCTTTTCGCCGACCTTCACGTTTACCTTTGCAACATTGCCACCGGTGACAAAAGCCAGATCTGCCTCCTGAGCGGGGACGACGACAGCCGAAGCGACAACGTTCCCGCCACTTGAAACAGGTGAAACAGGTCTTGGTGTGTTATTGGTGCCGTCAATCACTATTGTAGGGATCGGGGTCGGCGTGGATGTCGTTCCACAGGCAGAGAGCACCAATGCCAATACCACCGTGATGATTAAATATATTTTCTTCATTCTCACACTCTATGGCTTTCCGTTGCTGTCTTTCACGATCAGGCCGTCCTGCAAGGTGACCACCCGGCTGGCGTATTTGATGACGCGCGGGTCGTGCGTGGCAAAGACGAAGGTGGTGCCGGTTTCTTTGTTGAGTCTTTTCATGATCTCCATGACCTGCTCGCCATTCTCGGTATCGAGGTTGGCGGTGGGTTCGTCAGCGAGGATCAGTTTGGGGTCAGTGGCAAGCGCTCGGGCGACAGCGACGCGCTGTTGTTGTCCGCCGGAAAGCTGGTCGGGACGATGATGGGCGCGGGCAGTCATATCCACCCCTTCGAGCAATTTCATCACGCGTTGTTTGCGCTGCGCCGCGGTCAAACCGTTGAGTAGAAGCGGCATTTCCACGTTTTCGTACGCGGTGAGCGTGGGGATGAGGGCAAAGAATTGAAACACGAATCCGATCGTCCCTTTGCGCAGGTCGGCGCGCTGGTTGCGGTTGAGGTTGGTGGTTTCCTTGCCAGCGATGACCACCTTGCCGGAGGTGGGCCGGTCGAGACAACCGATGAGTTGCAGGAGGGTGGTCTTGCCGGAGCCGGAAGGACCAACAAGTGATGTGAACTCACCGCTTTCGATGTTGAGGCTGACTCCGTTCAGGGCGCGGGTTTCCACTTCGCCGATCTTATAGATGCGGGTGACATCCGTTAATTTTGCGACTTCCATTTTGATTCTCCTTTATTGTGCTTTGTGAAGGGCTTCGACAGGTTCCATGCGGGAAGCCATCCGCGCCGGATAGAGTGAAGCGAGTAATGTGATGACGAATGCAGTAATGATCAAATTGACGGCTGACTCAATTGTCAGGTAGGTATAGATGCGGTCCTCAAAGAGGAAATCGGTGCTCATACCCAGGTCTCCAAAGTAAACACCGACCTTTCCAAAGTAGACGGAAAGCACCCAACCGATCAATCCACCGGCAGTGATCCCGCCCAGAGCCAGGAGACTTGCCTCCGCCAGGAACAGGGTGACGATCTGCCTGCTTTTCATGCCGATGGCGGAGAGGATGCCGATCTCACGCGTGCGCTCGAAAACCGACATCAGTAGTGTATTGACGATGACCGTGACGGTCACGCCAAGGATGATCAGGTTGATGATCACCAGATAGGCGTTCGAAAAATCGTTGACCAGAACGAGCAGTGAGTTCAACTCTCTCCAGGTCTTGACCTGGAAGTTCTGGCTGGGGATGGCGGCGGCAACAAAATCTGCCTGTTCGCGGTCTTTCAGCAGGACGAAGATCATGCTGGCGTGATTCTCCGCGCCTGAAAATGCCTGTGCCTTCGCGAGCGGCAGGATGACAATTCCCTTGTCGTAGGCGGTTGTGCCTGTTGTGTAGATGCCGCGTACTGTGAATAGTTGCTGATCCACTGTACCGTCGGATGTGTTTACCAGCAGGTTGAGCTGGTCTCCAACTTCAAGCCTCATACTTTGTGCGAGCGGATACCCGACCAGGATTCCTTCGCGGTCCTCTGCAGTGAAAAGTTGACCTTCCACAATGCGATAAGGATCATTTGCCTTGGACGCGGGATCAACGCCCATGATCTGGACTCCGGCGGAGTCATCCTGCACTGTGATGATGCCGCTGGCGAACAAACGCGGCGTTGCCACTTCGACCTGGTCCAGCGCTTCGATCTGCGCTGCAATCTGCTCCGGGTTCTCGATTAGATAGTCCCAGGCGACGCTGAGTTTGTCGGGGTCATAATCCGCATCGCGCACCTGGAGATGTCCGCTGCTGAGGTGCAGGGTGGTTTCCATGGCACTGCGCATCTCGCCCTCAAAGAAAGCAGCAATGAACATCAACAGGGCGGTTCCCATCGCAAGTGCCAGCCCCGAAAGGATCGAACGGCGGCGATGCCTGCCCAGGTTGCGATACGCTATTTTGAAATAATTTATCATAAGATTTTCCTTGTAATGTGGCCTCGATACGCCCATTGCAAACAGCGTTCAGGCTACTCAACCACCTACTAAACGTAATGCAACGCCTCCGCCGGTTCACGCTGTGAAGCTTGAATGGCAGGATACAATGCCGCAAGTGCCGCAATGACGGCAACCGTGAGTGCGTGTTGAAGCACCTTCAACAGATCCAATTGAGGGTAGATGCTCCCACTGATCAGGGCGGTGTACTCGGTCAGGTCGGCAAACTGCGAGTAATTCAGGCCGTTGACGCTGAGCGCCAGATTGATGAGCGTACCCAAAACAGCGCCGAACACCGCTCCCATCACACCGATCAGAATTCCTTCCAGCAGGAACAGGAAGGTGATCTCGCGCGGTTTCAGTCCCAGCGCGCCGATGATGCCGATCTCGCGCGTGCGCTCGAACACAGCCATCATCAGCAGGTTGAGAATGCCGATCGCGGCAATACACAGCAGGAATACTCCCATGTAACTCATCACACCAGTTTTCATTTCCATGGTCTGTTTTAACTCTGGGAACGAGTTCTCCCAGGTTTCAATTTCATATCCCGGTGCCGACTCGTTGATGGCGCTGATCACACCCGCTTCCTGCCCGATCTGCTTCAGGGAAACCACAATTTCTGTCACCTTCCCATCCAGTGCGAACAGACTCTGCGCTTCGGCAAGGGACATGTAGATCATGGCTTTCTCAACGGAAGGCACGCCTACATCGTAGATGCCGACAACCGTCATCGTGCGCTGGCGCGTTTGTTCATTCTTTGAACTGCCCACCATTGTGATGCGGTCGCCAACGTCAATGTCCATGGCGGTGGCAAGTCCCTGCCCGATGACGACCATATCGCCGTCATCCGGGTTGAGGTAGCGTCCCTTGGTGATGTTGTCCGCCACCGGGGTGATCTTGGCTTCCTTGTCCGTTTCGATGCCGATGAGCGAGACAGCGAACGCTCCCTCGCGGTTGGTCACCAGCCCGCTGGTGACGATGCGTTTCGAGGCGGCAACCACCTCAGGCTGCGACTCCGCCGCCTGCACAACGGAATCCGGGTTATCAAGCGGGAGTAACGGCTTGCTTCCCAGTTTTTCACCGTAGCCGGGCGCATGAATCTGGATATTGCCTCCCAGCAACTGGATGGCATTGCCATAAATCGCCTGCTCGAAACCGCCGATC
Organism: Anaerolineales bacterium; assembly: GCA_035466615.1. GTDB lineage: Bacteria > Chloroflexota > Anaerolineae > Anaerolineales > Villigracilaceae > Defluviilinea. The sequence goes on from DATIUT010000333.1 coordinate 11,644, forward strand.
AGTCCGTCATAGAACACCAGCAGAGCCATCGTGACGCCCATGCCAATGGCGATCAAAAATGTCCTGCGGCGTTGTCTCCACACATTGCGCCATGCCAGACGCAGGTATAAGGTCATTGTGATTTCCTTTCTCTAAAAGTGCTTTACAAATTCTGATTCTGTTTTACGCAACCCATATTCCATCACGTACAACAGTTTGTCTATCTTTTCCTGGGTCTTCGCGGAGCGCACCCATTTCATGATGTCCTTTTGTTTCATGCCTTCATTCAGGATATAGGTGCTGATGGCGTTGCTCCACGTCTCCATGATCATCATCGCCAGTTCCACATCCACGCTCGGATCCACCTCTCCGCGCTCGATGGCTTGATTGATCATCATTTCAAACGCCTTGATGGTCTTCAGGCGATGCTCGGCAAATGTTTTTGCATAATACAAACCCTCGCCAAGCAACACGCGGCTGACAGCCTGCACCATGCGCGGGTATGCAGAGTTAAACTCCATGCCAGCCTTGATCATCCAGCGGAAATACTCAAATGTATCCATATTGGTGCTCGGCGGATGTTTGCCTTTGAAGTACTCCATCTTTTCCCGCTCGAGCACAGTGAGCAGATACATGAAGACATCCTGCTTATCTTCAAAATACTGGTAGAAACTTCCCTTCGAGATGCCACTATTCTCTACAATGTGGTTCGTGGAGGCGTTCTCCAGTCCATATTGTGCGAACTCATCCACTGCGGCGTTGATGATATGGTTGCGCTTTTCTTCGGGGAGGTTGAGAAAGGTTTGTTTGGGCACAAAATGTGACCTCCAGGTCATATGACCAGCAGGTCACATTATAGAACGATTCCCCCCCACGTCAAGGTGATTAATGTCACAACCGGGTGGATTTACGCGTCCTCCCCAGTTGATACCTGCTGAGGCTTCGATAAATATCCCCTCTCAGCAGCATTTGATCGCGGGCCGCAGATCATGAACCGCTATTGAGTACGGGTTGAGATTTTTTTATGAACTTCACAACCTGCTCATGGATTTCCCTGGATTGCAGCGCGCCCCTGTGACCCAAACCATCCGTTTCAATGAACTGCGCATTTTTCCATGCCCTGGCAATCGCGCGGCTATCCTCAATCGGGGTGACATTGTCGGTAACGTCATGGAACATCAACGCGGGGATATTGATCTGCGATACCAGCATTTCATTGATAATGACATCCAACACATCCCGCCCAAAATTTTCGTGGATCATATCCCGCAGATTTTCGATGATCTCATCGGACAGACCAGCGATCGCTTGAAAACGCGGCAGGGAGTCCAAAAGCCGGTTGAAAGCGCCAAAATATACAAGTCGCGAAGGGTGTGGGAAGTTTCGTTTGACCAGTGTGTAGGATGTGATCAAAGTCCCAAACGAGTGAGCAATGATCGCGTCGAAGTCGCCTTCCTTTTCTCCAATTAAATCCATAGTCGGAGAAATCTCAAGGATGTTCGTCGTTTTTCCATCCGATTCCCCATGTGCGGGTTGATCGTAGGCAACAACGCGGTAACCTGCAAACAACAGGGGATTCACAAAGCCCGTCATTTGCGCCCGTGCACCACTCCATCCGTGCATGAGCAGAACCGCGGGGCGACTGGCTTCACCCCATGTTGTAACAGCCAGTTCGCCATCTCTGAATGGGATGCGGTAATTGTTTCCCCATTCGATGATCTCACGATCCTTCGGCTTCACTTCATATTGTGAAGGGCTGAAAAATACCTGATACATTTTCTTTACAGCGGGCTGGTACCTCGTCTTTGTTTCCATGGTTGTCATTTTTTCTCCTTCATTAAAATTACTTACTATCTAGTAAGTTTTGCCGATAAAAAAATTAGCCGAGCAGGTCCAGCTTGATCTGTTCGAGTACATCACGAAATTTTTTCGTTCCTAACGCGCGTGCCATCTGCAAACTGCCCTGCAAGCTAGAACTGATCAAAGCGGCTTTGTTAACAGGCTCACCATTGAAGTGAAACACGCCTGCGTCCCTGCCTGCGGCCAAGGTCACGCGAAGCCAGTCCAACATTTCCTTGTGCAAAAGCTGCACTTCCGCCTGCAAACCCGCGGGGATCGAGTTGAACTCCGCCTCCAGTGACCCCACAAGACAAATCTTGCCCCTGTCCACACGCATATCAGCATAGATGTTCAGGAACCAATCCAGTTTCTCCGCATGGGGAAGATCCTTCACGCGCGAATTATTGGTCCACAACTTGAAACGCTCACGATACCGCCGAATGACCGCGATGCTCAAATCCTCCTTCGTTGGGAAATGATAATGTATGGCAGCATTCTTCACACCAAGCTCGGACGCGATATGAGCATAACTAAAGCCATTGAAGCCCCTGTCCTGCAAAAGAGATTCAGCCAGGTTCAGAATTGTACGTTTGGAGTTCTCGATCTTGACCATTCAAGATATTTTACTTACTAATAAGTAAGTTTGTCAAGGGTCCCCCGTACCCTCCCCGCCATCAATTTCACCATTTTCCCCGCCCGCCAAAACGCGACCGCGGCCATGCCATGTGCAAGGACTGCAAAAAGTGGCGGTGTTTGGAGGGTGTAATACGTCCAACATTCGCGCGTGGTGCCCCACAACTCGAGATAATATCCCAGCCCGGAACCGGCGATGAAGGTCAGCAGGGCAAGGCGGTGGTCTGTTGGAGTCAAGATGAGGAGAATGCACAACGCGAGCGAGAGCCAGGTAAAGGACTTGTCAAAAGTTGGGGCAGTAAAAACCAGCATCAGGCTTAAGAAAGATGCGAAGGTGATCCAATAGAGAATTGTGAATAGTGAGTAGTGAGTAGTTGTCCCGATTTGTTTTATGGCCTGTTCGATTCCCCAGTTCAGAAATCTTGTGATCCGGTCAATCGAGAGACTGGCAATAGGCCAGGCCGGGATGATCCAAAGTGGGGGGCGTTCAGCCGTGTAATAATGCCATAGATTTGTTTGTGTTCCCCATGATTCGATTGCAAGCCCGCCGCAGATGCCAACGAAGATGATGAGCAGATCCGTCTTGAGATTTGCATGTGTAATGATGGTGACAGACATGAACGCAAAGATGCCAAGAAGGAGCCAGTCCATATAACGCCACCACGCACCATTCCAATCCACATACGCGAGGTATTCCTCTGCCAGAGGCCACCAGATATAGATGATGAGGAAGATGGTAAGCAGGAACCCGCCAAACAGGATGGACGAGTCACGCGTCCAGAAAGGGTATTTATGTTTTTCCATTGGGCGGATTATATTGCATGGGCGGATGTTTTCCTCTCCAATGTACGAGAGCGGTTCACATTCCATTAATATTTTAACTGGGTAAATAAGATATAATATTTTAGGAGGGCGTTGCATGTTGTTGCGCCTGAATTTTAACTCATCGAAAGGAGTTTATATCATGGGTCTCTTCAGTAAAATTCTCGAAAAGATCGGCATTCGCAAGAAGGAGGCAACTCCTCAATCGGCATCCACCGCGCTTGGCGCCAAGCCGACTCCCGCGGCCTCTGCAAAGCCTGCCGTAAAACCAGGGATGGCTGCTCCGACGACGCCCGCCAAACCCGCTCCGGTTGCCATTTCAGAAGTGGACGTGGTCAAAAAATTGGAGGAGCTCGGCAAAGGCAAGAAACTTGATTGGAAAGTCTCGATCGTGGATCTTCTCAAACTGCTGGATCTTGACAGCAGTTTCGAGGCACGCAAGGGATTGGCGACTGAGCTTGGTTGTCCCGCCGAACTCATGGGCGATTCAGCCAAGATGAATGTCTGGCTTCACAAGACAGTCTTGAAGAAAATCGCAGAGAACGGCGGCAACATCCCCCGGGAGCTTCTTGACTGATACAGTGTATAAGAAAACAACATGGACCTCTTTCGAGGTCCATGTTGTTTTGAATGGCTTCATTTTCTAAATAAAACAGGGTTCCCTCAATACCCTGTCTGTTTACTACTTTTTCTTCTTCCCGTTCTCCTCATCCACCCGGGCAAAGATCATGCGGCCGGCCGCCGTTTGCAGAACCTTGGTGACGACCACATCCTTGTATTCACCGATGAAATCGTGACCGTTCTCCACAACGACCATGGTGCCGTCGTCCATGTAGCCCACACCCTGGCCGTATTCCTTGCCTTCCTGGAAGATATTGATGGTCATGTGTTCACTTGGAAGCACGACGGATTTGACGGCGTTGGCAAGTTCATTGATGTTCAATATCGTGACTCCCTGCAATTCAGCGATGCGGTTCAGGTTGTAATCGTTGGTCAGGATAGGACATTTCAATTGACGGGCAAGGACCACGAGTTTATCGTCCACTTCGCGTACACCCTCGGCGTTGATGTCGCTGATGCGCACGAGAATGCTGGGGATCTTCTGCAGTTCGGCAAGCACCTCCATGCCGCGGCGTCCGCGTTGGCGGCGCAGGCCGTCGGGTGAGTCCGCGATATATTGAAGCTCGTTCAATACAAAGCGTGGGATGAGAAGCGTACCGGGCAGAAAGCCGGTTTTGGCGATGTCGGCGACGCGCCCGTCAATGATCACGCTCGTATCCAGCAGGATGTTACGGCTGAGGTTTGTCCACGAGGATGAAGTGCCATTTTCGCCGCCGCGTCCGCTCAAGGCGCTGACCAGCCCGAGCAGGTCACCCTGCCGCATGACGAACAGTGAAACTCCCAGATAGGAAAAAATCGCAACGCCTACGAAAGGCAGGATCTCTCCGAGCGGCGTGGGAAGCAGGGAAATGGGAAAAGCCAACAACGCGGCGGTGAGCAAACCGATGGTCAAACCAACCAGTCCGGCAAAGAGCGTCTCCGCGGATAGATGCCCCAATGACCTGCGGATGGCGCGTGCGGGGCGTGTGGTGAAGTAGGGGATCAGGATGAACCCGGACAGACCGCCGAGCATTGCAAAGACGATCTGATATAGTAAGGTTTCAGCCGTATCGGATGGTCCCAGCCAGTTTGAAACTATTGCCCCGAACGAAAATCCCAGGATGCCGAAAATGAACAAGCCAATGAAGCGGATGATAAATTCAACAATGCGAAAAGAATTACTGCTGTGATTCATAAATAACTCCTTTTAAGGTGCAAAAATAAAAGAATAATATACGCATCATAGCATGGGTGAAAAGCCAAGTCAATTGCTCATGGAAAGTTCATATACTGTTGTTATAATTTCAAAATAGCCGCGTTTCTGATGGAAGCCCCGCTTCACGCCCCACCCGGGGCTGGATCCAGGACAAACGGCATTATCCACACTCATGACCATTACCGATACTTTCAACCGTCCCCTGCGCGACTTGCGCATTTCAGTCACCGACCGCTGCAATTTCCGTTGTGTGTATTGCATGCCGAAGGAAATTTTCGGGTCCGATCACCCTTTCCTGCCTCATGACCAGGTGTTGACCTTCGAGGAGATCACGCGGTTGGCGCGCATTTTCGTCTCGCACGGCGTTCAAAAGATCCGTATCACCGGCGGCGAGCCGCTGGTCCGCAAGGACCTACACCTGCTGATCGGCATGTTGTCGGAAATCCCCGGTGTTGACCTGACGATGACCACCAACGGCTCGCTCCTTGCCCGCAACGCCCAGGCACTGAAGGATGCCGGTCTGAAGCGGGTTTCGGTGAGCCTCGATTCACTCGATAATGAAATCTTCAAAGCCATGAACGATGTTGATTTCCCTGTGGAAAAAGTGCTGGAGGGAATGGAAACAGCCCAAAAGGTCGGGTTGGAGCCGATCAAGGTCAACATGGTGGTCAAACGCGGAGTCAACGAAACGAGCATTTTGCCGATGGCGCGTTTCTTCCGCGAAAAGGGATACATCCTGCGCTTCATCGAATACATGGATGTGGGTCACACCAACGGCTGGCGCACAAATGACGTGGTCTCCGCCAGGGAGATCGTCAGGATCATTGATGCCGAACTGCCGCTCGAACCGCTCGACCCAAATTACAAGGGCGAAGTGGCGGAACGCTGGCGTTACAAGGATGGGAACGGCGAGATCGGTGTGATCGCATCCGTGACCCAACCGTTTTGCCGCGATTGCAACCGCGCAAGACTATCCGCCGAAGGGAAACTTTACACCTGCCTGTTCGCCGTCAAGGGATACGATCTCAAGAGCCTGTTACGCGGCCGCGCAACCGATGAGGAAATTTCACAGAAGGTTACGCACATCTGGGGCAGGCGCAGTGACCGCTATTCGGAACTCCGTTCTGAAAATACAATTGATTTACCCAAAGTAGAGATGTCACACATCGGGGGATAGTTTGATCGAACCATCCAAACTGTATCTTTTTATGGGTGCCGCGCTTGTGTTGCTTTTGGTGCCCGGACCTGCAGTGTTATATATCACCGCGCGAAGCGCAAGCCAGGGACGCATGGCGGGACTCGTCTCAGTGCTTGCGATCGAAACCGCAAACTTCCTTCAAGCTGTCGCCGCGGCACTGGGACTCTCTGCCATCCTGTTATCGTCCGCGCTGGCGTTTGATATTGTGAAATATCTCGGCGCGGCATATCTGATCTATCTTGGCACGCGAAAGTTGCTGGCTTCGGATGACGGCTCGGAAGATGACGCGGTGAAACAGGAAAGTTTGTCTCGCATTTACTGGCAGGGATTCGCCGTCAACATCCTCAACCCGAAGACCGCGCTATTCTTCTTTGCCTTTCTGCCGCAATTCATTGACCCCGCCAGGGGAAACGTCATCGGACAGAATTTGTCATTGGGTGCGGTCTTTGTCGGCATGGCGGTCATCACAGACAGCATGTATGCCTTGTTAGCCAGTTCTCTCGCACAGCAATTTACTGGAAATCGTCGCTTCCAAAAGGGACAGCGCTATTTCGCGGGGTTGGTTTACATTGGTTTGGGGATCACGACCGCGTTGACGGGCGCGAGGAAGTAGGTATTGACACGGGTGCTATAATGAAATTGGCGGGGGAACATTCCTTCGTCGCTTAATTATTCCTGGTTAGCCACTATTCGAACATCAAGGAGGTATAACCTATGGAAAACAAGGGCGTTCTCACAAGAATACTGGCCATCGCGGGGACAGTGCTTGTATGGCTCCCCATTCTGGCACCCATCCTGTTCTCCGCAATTTCACTCATTGCAGATGACATCTTCCGATTTGACTATCTCATGCCTGCCGAGCTGGGGCTGTTTGCTTTCGGCGGCGGCATCCTACTGCTGGTGGCGGCAACTCGGGCGCGTTCACATGTGAAACTGATCGGCTGGGGGCTTGGCATCGCGTTCGTTATGGTAATTGGCGGACAGGCGCTTGCCGTTCTCACAGGGTTGGCATCCGGTGCGATCGAACCAACGGGCTGGCAATGGATACTTGTCCTCGGGTCGCTTGCCGTCTATTCGCTGGCAATCGTTGCAATGGGAGTGGGTGGGATATTGTTATTGCGCGGTCTGTTCAAACATCGCCAGGTGTCAATGAAGAGTCTTTAGACCTGTTAGACATTGAGAATTTGATGGGGAATCTATCCAGGAAGGAACATATGCAGGGTAAAACAGGAATAGCGCTAGGTATCGTGCTGACCATCCTGGCTTTGTTCATTGGTCTATTCGGTATCGCCATATTAATAGGCGTTGGCGAGGCTGCCAACAATTCCATCACGGCATTTGCCGCCGTTTCGTTTCCCTTTGCATTACTGGCGGGATTCTTATCGTGGATAACCCCACAAGCACGATGGGCGATTGCTGTGGCCATGTCCGCTCCTGTTGCATTGATCAGTATTGCGGGTTCCTGGTCGAGCGCCTTCCTCATGCCCGGAGCTATTTGGACAGTTGCACTAACGTGTGTGGGAGCCTATCTGGGCGGACGAGTGAGACTGTCAAGATCGAGAATCCAGGACACACCGCCAACATAGTTTTTCAATTTCTTTATTCCTTCTCGCCGCTCACCTTTATCCATGCCTGCTTTATGATTTCCGCGTCCGCCTCCATGATCGGGCTTTCACACAATATTCTCCCCGCGCATCCAAAGTCCCGCAATACTTCGAACAGGAAATTTATTTTCAGGTCGGATTCTCCCAACGCCAGATGATTCTTCTCGCCTTTGGGGCCGTACTCGATTCCCGAAAGATGGATGTGCAGGCTCTTTAACGACTCTTTCCCCAATGACGACTGATACATTTCGAGAATCTGACTCCACTCCCTGGCCGAGTTCACCGTCCCATCGCCGGGACGCGCGTGCAAATGCGCAAAGTCGAGACACGGTTGCACACCGTCAATGGCTTTGCCCATCTCCAATGTGTCCTCAAGCGAACCCAGCATCGCAGATTTTCCCATCGTCTCCGGTCGCAATATCACCGGGTTCTTCGCCTTGCGTAATTCCTTCATGCAGTCCTTCAAACGCGGAATCGCCACCTTCAACACCTCTGCAGGCGGACGTTCGAAATACGAACCGGGATGGAAGATGATATCCGTTGCACCCGCAAGGTTGCCGTAGTGCGCCGCATCCATCAACCGCTTGCGCGATTTGGGCCACTCCTCCTTGTCCGCGTTCAAGTTGATAAAGTATGGCGCATGCACACTCAACGAGACACCCTTTTCCATCGCCTTCCCCTTGATCAACGAGCAGGTTGCTTCTGTTACTCTCACGGATTGCACCCAGCCAAGTTCCAGCGTGTCCAGCCCAATGGATTTGCTGAACTCGATGGCTCCCACCGATCCACCCGGTTTTTTAGGTGTGCCGAGCGGTGAACCTACCGTGCCGAATTGAAAAGATAAAGCCATGTTGCCTCCAGTAAAAATTCAGGGAACGTATAAATCCACTTGTTTTTCACGACAAAATCCTGTTAGTTCATCTATGACCGAACCTGGTGGAAATGGCAAAGTCACGCTTTGACCAGTGCGAGCATCATATACACTATCCATCCAAAAAAGCGACTCGCCGGCTGGCATCCGGGTAATTGCAATCTGGACACTTTGAAGGTCGAGGGGCGTCGCCTGAACTTCCTCCAAAGTTTTATTACGATTGGTTCCTGCAAGGATGGCATATTGCCACAGACCATTCTCATCCTGCCAGGAATATAACTCCATGCCTTTAAAGGCAGTTTCTTCGGAACGCGATATCTGTTGTGATTGTCCAAACCAAACGCCAACTTTTCCCCACAACGGCGGAGCAAGGATCAAAAATCCGACCAGCACCGCCGCGAGCGCCGCGATCAAGACCGCCGCAGCGCCCACATCCTTGCCAACCTTTGCCAGCGGATGATGCACCGGGCTTGCCAGATCCACAACCGCTTCGATGGCGGTGTTGATGAATTCGGCGGTAAACACCATCGTAACGGTAAGAATAATGACAGCCCAATCGCGCGCAGGCAATTTCAACCAAATTGCGAGGATGAACACGATCCCGGCAACGACAGTATGGACCCAGGCGTTATGCTGGGTCTTAAGGACATGCCGCCAGCCGCGAAATGCATGCCCAAAGGAAATAATGCGGGATTGGATGAATTCCTTAATGGTCATGGTTGTTACGAATCACGTAATTCGTAACTATTCCTCACGTATTTTGATATCACCCAGCCCAAGCGCTTCCAGTATCTCAGACTGCGCCTTCCACATGCGCGCTTTTTCGTCCGCTTCGGCGTGGTCATAACCGAGCAAATGCAACACACCGTGCACCACCAGCAGTTGCACTTCCGATTCGAGCGGGTGGCCAGCTTTCTCCGCGCTTTTGGCGGCATAAGGCAGGGAGATGATGATATCGCCGATGTAGTGTGCACCAGTTTCCGGGTCCGTTTCAGAGGCGGGGAAGGAGAGCACGTCGGTCGGCGCGTCAATTTCCAGATAGTCCCGATTCAACTCCTTGATCTTTGAGTCATCGGTCAATACAATCGTCAGTTCAGAATCCAGGGAAGCGGATTGATTGTTGAGCGCGTTTTCAACTGCGCGTTCGAGCAATTTTTTAGGGAATGAGACTTCTGATTCGATGTTAATCATGTTCTGCTCGGTAGCGTAACAACATCCTCACCCGCCTGTGTATCTTTGGGATAGGCAATGCGCGGGTGATGTGTGCCTTTGAGAATGGTAACGAACGCATCAGTAATGATACCGAGGTCCTTGAGTGTCAATTTCGTATCGTCCAATTGACCCTGTTTCTGCGCGGAATCTATGGTGGAGAGGACGAGTTTGCGGATCGATTCATCATCCTGCGGACGCTGGGCGCGGGCGCGGGCCTCGGTGCCGTCAGCCAGCATGAGCAGTGCTGTTTCACGCGATTGCGGGCGCGGACCCGGATAACGGAACTTGTTGACATCCACTTTGGACGCATCGCCGCCTGCGGCTTGTACCGCCTGGTTATGCTGGTAACGCGTGACCATCGTGCCGTGATGTTCGAGGATGAAATCGTCAATGCGGCGCGGCAGGCGGTATTTGCGCGACAGCGCGACCCCATCCGTGACGTGGGCGATGATCGCCGCCGCGCTTTCGGTGGGGTCGACATCATCGTGTGGATCGATGCTTTCCGCCGGCTGGTTCTCGATGAAGAAGGACGGGTTCAGCGCCTTGCCCACATCATGGAATAACGCGCCGACGCGCGTAAGCAATGCATCCGCGCCGATCAACTCCGCGGCTTGTTCTGCAAGGTTGGCAACCTGCAAACTGTGTTGATAGGTTCCGGGTGCGTTGCGTAAAAAGAACTGCAATAACGGGAAATCAGGGCGCGATATTTCGATGAGTTGCAACGCGGTTGTAAGCCCCAATGTTTGTGCAAGGAAGTATTGCAACAACAACGCGATGCTCGAGGAAGCCAGTCCGCTGAAGAACGCCGCCCCTGTGAGTTGAAGAATGGCGATCCCATCCATCGAAGCGAAGGGCAGTCGGAACGCGGCCAGCACCGCGATCCCTGCCATGGCAATCCCCATGCCCGCGCGGAAGAACGTCCATACGCGCCGCGCCGCGCCCAGCACCAGCACACCTGCCAGCGATGAAAAAAGATAATAGGGCATCAGGTCGAACGCGTTGGGCATGGCATATGGCGCCAACAGCGAGATCAGGATCGAAAGGATGATCCCCGCCTCCAGTCCGAACAATGTTGCGACCAGCAGTCCCACCGCAGATAGTGGATATGCATAAGGCAACACCGTGTGGTCGGGGATGATGAGGCGCGCACCGACGACAAACACCAGGAAGATCAACGCAACGATCACGAGACTGCGCGCATCGAACAGGAAGACCAGACGCCGCCGCGTGAAATACAGCGCGGCCAATGCCGCCAGCATCAATACCAGAGCGCCTGCACCGGCGTATTCCTGCCACGCGCTGGTTTGTTCGATCAAGCCCAGTTGCTGTAACGCCTCGAGTTGTGCCGGACGGATGATCTGCCCGCGCAGGACGATGATCTCTCCCGCTTTGTATCCCTGGGTGACGGGTTCCACCGCATCACGCGCGGACTGCCTGGTTGCTTCCGTCAAATCGGCGGAATACACACTGTTGGGTGCTACAAAGGCTGAGACCAGTTCCACGACAATCACGGCTTGTTCTTCGCTTAGCGCAAGGCTTACCAGCGAGGGAACACTTCTTCGGGCGGAATCAAGATCAGTGTCCCGAATGGTGCGGCGCATTACCTGTTCCAGAACACTCAATGATTCCTGTTTAATTGCATCCCAGCGCGCGGGAGTCAAAGCGAGAATCTGCTCGATCGTCTGCGGCTGGATCAAGATGTCGCTCAATGAAACGATGTCCGCCGATTTTTGTTGAGGCGTGGCATTGACGTCGTCACGCACAAGCGTGATGTATTCCAGCGCGGCGCGCAGACGTTCGAGTTGTTTGCGCGCGATGGACTGGTCGGGCGGGGCATAGACCGACGCGACCGCGTTCTCTGCCGCGAGGCGTGCCTCCTGGGTACGCACTTCGCTGATATATTCGATGTCTTGTGGAGCCTGGAAATCGCTGGGCGAGACGTCCCCCGCCTGCAAGGAGATCGACGCAGGTCCCATCAGGGACGGCAGGATCAATGCCCCGTAGGAGATGATGCTCACGAGGATGAGCAATATGATCTGAAGCATGCGAATGCGCGGCGATGTCTGACGGTGCCGCGCAGGTATGATTGCCATCCTATTTTTGAAGAAGTTCCCGCACGGTCCCGCTGATCTTGTCATTGGGTGCGCGGCCTGCGACCTTGCCCATGACGATCTTCATCACCTTGCCCATATCGGCAGGCGAGGACGCGGCGGTCTCCGCGATGGCGGCCTGGACGATGGCGCGCAGTTCCTCATCAGGCATGGACCTGGGCAGGAAGGCTTCGAGCACCCTGATCTCGGCTTCATTGGCTTCGATCAGGTCGGCGCGGTTCGCCTTCTTTGCCTCCTCCAACGCCTCGCGGCGGTTCTTGATCTCCTTCTGCAATAAAGCCATCACTGCCGTATCGTCGAGTTCGATGCGTTTATCCACCTCCGCCTGTTTGACCGCGGCGAGCGCCATCCGCACCGTGCGTTTGCGGACTTCGTCACCGCTCCTCATGGCGTCTTTCATGGAATCGTTTAATTGTGTTTTGATGTTCATGGAGAAGATTATACTAGAGATGGGGATGGGAAAGAAAATGCTGTAATGGGCAGACACCCATTTCAAATTGATTTTAGGAAGGCTTCCACTCTGGATAATGACTCTCCAGTTGGCAAGCCATGTCCGACATCTTGCATGTGGATAACTTCGCAATGGTGAAGACGCTCAACCATGTAGGTTAAGTCTTCATCTCTCAAGGCTGCCCCCAGTTTGGTGTTACCTTGAATAAGCAAAACCCGACAATTGATTTGTCTCAGCAATGCGTCCGTGTCATAGCCTGCCACATGGCGGTCTTCCAGGATTGCCGCGACTGCGTCCGGGTCAACATGTGAGAGAGTCTCGGCTCTGTTTTTTCGTCTTTGTTGGTCCATGTTTGGGTAATTCTTAGCCATGTAGCCATCCACCTCTTGAGCCGAGTGAAAGGAACTGATAACGTGATGCAACTCCACAAATGGCTCATACCACACAGACTCCTTCATTGTCATAGTATGGTAGTAGAAGGGCGGATCGCCCAGGACAAGTGCGCGGACATGGGCAGGCGCTTGGGCGGCCACGGCTATCGCTATTTGCGCGCCCAGTGAATGTCCATAGAGTATGGCTGGCTGTGCAATATGCTGATACAGGAAACATTGTATGTCTTTGGCATAGTCCAATAGACAATACCCTTCTGGTACCCAACTTGATTTACCATGTCCGCGTAGGTCAATTGCATAGACTTGAAAGTCACGTGCAAGAACAGGAATCACAGGTAGAAAGGATTGCCATTCCGAAGCTGTGCCATGAAGCAATACGATAGGTTGTCCAGAAGCAGATGCCTGGGAGAAGTTGATTTGTACCCCGTTTGCATCGAATAATTGTTCTTGAAACATGGTGATTTTGAAGTCCTTATAGAAATATCGGAACAAAAAATCTCGTTCTACTATCCGCCTGCCCAATAGCTTGCGTTAGTGAATGATGGGCGAGCGTGGACGGTGCCTGGTTGTGCAGAAGAATGCCTGGATGTTGAATCCTCTCATTTAGGAGTGCGAATCTCACCAGTCAGGCCGCTCGCCCAACGAGCGAAGCGGGCAAGAAGGGAGCTCTATATTAGACGGCGCCTTTCGTTGGCGGCTCATTAAGCTGACTCATCTGCACCTGGTCAAGTTCGATGAGCGATTTGGAAACAATTGCCTCTGTCCCGACATGGCCCAGGACAAAGCCAATACCAGCCATCACAAGGCCAGTTAGACCAAGGATCGGGAAGAACAGCAGGTAACCCAGTAAGGTGAAAAAGATAAACCCAGCCATCTTCTGCTGGTCGATGTATCGGATGGATTCAACCAGTGATGGGCTGATACGCACAAGCATGAAGAAAAAGCCTATCACGGCGATACCGAGCAGTAGTGAGCCGGCGACTTTCAGCAGCAGGCCGGCGAATCTGACCAGGGTGAAGAAGAAACCCTTTCTTGGAAGACGGAGGGGTTTGTTGGAAACCGATGCACGCTTAGATGACATAATTTAGACTCCAGGATACCACGCGGGTAATATTTGGGAGCAGAAAAAAACTCGAAGCCACGTTGCGCGAAATGCCTGTAAATCGCGGTGCCAGCAGGTACACCCGAGAAGATGGGCAAGCCATCATTTTGAACGAGAGAACGCCCGGTTGCCTGCTATCCGGCGTCCTGACACTTACCGGAACTGGTCTTCACTTGCACCGTACTGCGTTTGGTGCGAT
>DATIUT010000334.1:0-3632 GCA_035466615.1 Anaerolineales bacterium
GCAGAGACCAGCGTCCACACGCCTTTGACAACAGAATCATCCGGAGCATTGTTCAGATCAAAGTAACAGTAGAAGGCTGGGGCATCAGGCGCATACGCACTGACGGTCTGCGTGTCACTCTCATCAAGTGACATGTGTGCATTGGTGATATTGGCTGTGGACGCGCTAAACTCACAGGCAACCGACGCAAGCACAAGCACAACGACAAACAAGACAAACCGAAATGACTTATTGGCTTTCATTTTTTCTCCTTGAAGATGAAGTGATGGTATAAGTGCGCTATTATAACGCCGTTCGATTTCAATATAAATCCTCTTATTGATGGCGCCTTTGTCCATGAAACACAATAAGTTGACCGACGGCGCCGGCAGTCAACTTATTTATTACGCATCGGTTTATTCAACCGTGAATTCAACTGTACTGATCAATGCATCGTTGAAATAGACTTCAACCTTGTACAGACCTTTGGGCCAGGCGCCATCAACTGGTGGAGGATAGTAGAAGTAGACATTCCCATTGAACGAATCTTGTTCGATGTTGATATCCGCTTCGTCAAACAGAAGGTTCGGCTCGGTATTCTCCACCTCCACCGCGTACCACTTGGAGTTGATCACGTTTCCTTTAACTCCATTCGAAAGGTCACTGACAACATAAACCGTGTCTGTTGTGGAAAAGACAGTGGCTGGCTGGTTGCCATCCTGATCCTTTGCTGTACGGACATTGTCCAGGGTGGGATCCCCGAACGAGCAGGCAAGGGTGGAGGCAATCAACGTCATGACAGCAAACAAGACAATCAATTTATTTTTCATATGCACTCTCCTTTTGGTTATATAGGCGGAAGTATATCCTATCCGACCTCAATATATATACGTTTGTTGATTGCCCCTTTACTCTTATAGTCCGCCACACGGATCGTTCCAACTTCACTCGTATTGCGTACGTGTGTCCCGCCGTCGGCTTGCAGGTCTAAACCCACGATCTCGACCGTCCGCACTTGTTGGATGCCTTCAGGCAGGAGGTTAATCTTCGTGCGGATCAAGTCTGGGATCCGGAACGCCTCTTCGCGCGGGAGTATTTTGACGCGTACATCCCGTGCCTGAGCCACCTCTTGATTGACCGCAGCTTCGATCTCACGCACCAATTCGCCGCGCATGGTCTCGAACTCGAAGTCCATGCGACCCTTGAGCGGTTCCATATCCCCGCCAGTGACGAGCGCGCCATAATCGCGAAACACCGCTCCGCACAGCACATGGAGAGCGGTATGGGTGCGCATCAGCTTATATCGCCGCGCCCAGTCCAAAGTCCCGCGAGAAGCGGAACCGGGGGAAGGCAACGGCGCATCCCCGCCGAGGAAATGCAGGACGTCATCTCCCTGTTTCTTCACCTTGTCCACCGGGTAGACAACGTTGTTGACAAGCAGGTTTCCCAGGTCAAAGGGTTGTCCCCCGCCCCCCGGATAGAAAGCGGTCTTATCAAGCACCACCGCGCGGGATCCCTCGACTACAGAGGTTACATTCGCTTCGAATTCCTGAAGATAGGCATCGGTCTGATAAAGCAACTCGGTCATGGTTCCTCCAACGATGAAGTGTACTCGCAATGATTAAATCAGCCAATAGGGATACAATACCGTCTATATTCCTTTTCTAACCTGCCATCGGAAGATCAAAACGAACCGGAGGCTTATTGGCGGCAAGACCTTAACAGCGTAAACGAAATGCCGCCGGTACGGGCGATGTCCAAGCGGGGCGACTTCTGGCATTTCTCTGTGCAGTTGGAGCATTTGGAGTCCGGTACTGTTTCCTCCGATGAAACAGTTACACTTGTGAATTACCTAATAATATTAGCGTTTGATTAGAAACCAAATAGGTGCTTGACTTTGATTTTAAATTTCTGTATAGTAGTTTGGAGCATAAATCGGCACGGATTGCCCACCGGCAGGCGTGCCGTTTGTTTCGCGTATTACCTTATCCCATTTCCAAGGAGAACCAATGATCAAAGTCAATGGTCTCATAAAAGACTATGGAGTTCGTCGCGCCCTTGATAGCATCAGTTTTGACGCAAATCAGGGTGAAATTGTCGGATTTCTCGGACCGAACGGTGCCGGCAAAACCACCACCATGCGCATCCTGACCGGCTACATGCCGCCCACCGGCGGGGAGGCAATTGTGGCGGGATATGATGTTGTCGAGGAATCGCTCGAGGTTCGCAAACGCGTCGGCTACCTGCCCGAAACCGTCCCGCTTTACAACGATATGACCGCGCTGGATTACCTCAAGTTCATGGCGGAGTTGAGGCAAATCCCCAACGTGGAAGACCGCGCCTGGGAAGCACTCGAGATGGTTGATCTTGATGAACGCGCCAACAGTTTCATTGGCAACTTCTCGAAGGGCATGCGCCAGCGCGTCGGGTTGGCACAGGCGTTGCTCCACCGGCCCGAGGTCATCATCCTGGATGAGCCGACCATCGGCCTGGATCCAGCGCAGGTTGTCGAGGTCCGTAATGTGATCCGCGAGATCGGCAAGGACCGTACCGTGCTGTTCTCCACTCATATCCTTTCGGAAGCGCAACAGTTGAGTGACCGTGTCCTGATCATCAACAAAGGAAAGATCGTCGCAGAAGATACACCTGGGAACCTCCAATCAAGAGTGTTGGGGGCTGAGCGCGTTCTCCTGCGCGTGCGAGGCGATGCGGATGGTCTCAATGCGACGGTTAAGAAAGTCAAAGGTACGCACAAGGTGGAATCCAAACAGGAGGATGCGGTCGAGTTCGAGTTCTCTGCCGGACAGGATGTACGCCCGCAGGTGGCGAAAGCCGTTGTGCAAGCCGGGTATGAACTGGTGGAAATGCGCCCGGTGGGTATGAGCCTGGAAGAGATCTTCCTTGAACTGACAGATGAAAAATCAGCGGGCAAACGCTCGTGAGGTGAACCATGCGAAATATTTGGACAATAGCAAAACGAGAATACGACCACTACTTCATCAGCCCAATCGCCTACATTGTGGCTTTTATCATTTTTATCACGTTGGGTATTTACTTCGCCTATATTGTGCGTGTCTCAACCGAACAGTCAATGTATGGTGGACTAGTCCCCGACGCGACTCCCATCACCTGGCTTTTTGCATTTTTGCTGGTGTTCACCACACCTGCCCTAACCATGCGACTGCTCTCGGAAGAAGCGCGCATGGGGACCCTGGAACTGCTTCTAACGGCTCCGATCCGGGATTTTGAGTTGGTTGCTGGGAAATGGCTGGGAGGCATGCTTTTGATCTTCTCCATATTGCTAATCACCCTGATTTATCCCATCACCCTGCACTTTACACTGATTGATCCCGGCATTGATCTAAAATTAACACTTTCAGCCTACCTCGGCGTTATTTTGGTGGCAGGGTCATTATTGTCCCTAGGGGTCGGGATTTCCGCCATGTTTACCAATCAATTCGCTGCGTTCTTTGCCACTTTCGGCTTGTTTTTTGTTCTCTGGTTCATGATGGCGCTGCCAGCCAATCTGATCCCCGGGAGCGGTGGAGATATATTCCGGTATCTCGATATGACATCACATTTTGCGGAAGCGTTCAACATTGGAAAGATCAATCTCGCTGACATTGTATATTTTTTCAGCCTGATAGTGCTTG
>DATIUT010000335.1:0-11749 GCA_035466615.1 Anaerolineales bacterium
ATATTGATATCGCAAGAGGCATCGGCATTTTGCTGGTGGTGCTAGGACATAACGATTTTGGATATGTCTCCCCTTTTGGATACAAGGTGATCTATTCGTTCCATATGCCGCTGTTCTTTTTTCTCTCGGGGTATTTCCTGAACGCATCCATTCCCTTTGTTGAATTTTTCAAAAAACGATTCAACTCCCTGCTCAAACCATACCTTTTCACGATCTTTCTGATCTACTTCACTTCGGTTTCGTTCGAGAAGATGAGTTTTCAGACCGCCGCTCAGCGCATTATCAAATCATTGTACGGCGCGGGGTATTATATTGATTGGGTGCAGTTGTGGTTCCTGCCGCATTTGTTTGCGGTGAGTCTGTACGCATTTTTATTCCTTGCGATCTTCGGGAGATGGAACAATCGTTATATCCGCTGGGTTGCTCTTGTCGCGACTTTGGGACTTTCCAGTCTGTTCTTGCAGGACTTTTATCCGTTTTCTCTTTCTGTGTTTGGAAAGCAGTATGAACTGTATGGTCTGCCTTTCAGCCTGGACCTTGTCCTGTTGAGCGGTTTCTTCTTCATTCTGGGGAGTGAGATCAAGCAAGCCACGTCTGAAAAGACGTTTGAGAATATCTTCCTGCTGATTGGCAGCGCGACAGCAATGATCCTTATGAATTTGTTTCTCAGCCCGGTCATTGATTTCAATACCAGGCTGTATGAATCCTATCTGATCAATACGATTGAAGCGATCATCGGAATTCTTTTTGTACTCGCATTATCCCGGCAAATCGAACTGCGGATGAATCGACTCGCCGCCTTGTTCAAGTATTTCGGGCGGGTCTCGCTTTTTATCCTTTTGTTCCACGTTCCCATTCAGGATTTCTGGGGCCAGAAGATGCGGGCTGTGATAGACAACACCCAACTCTCGATTTGGGTGGGCTTCTTCATGGGTGTGGCGGGTTCGGTCCTGATCTACGAGTTGTTCGTCAAGGCAAACCCGGTCGCTTCGTGGTGGTTCGGGCGGAAGATGGACGCGCCCGAAAACAAACCCGTTTCATGAGACCATCCGAAACACTGTGACAAGGATCGTGAGATCCGCAACCATGTGACCAAGCACCGGCGCGAGCAGACCACCATCCTCACGCACGATCTGTCTCCAGAGCCAGCCTGCAAAAACGAGGGCACCCACGCCAAAAAGAATCGCCCCCGTCTGTACTTTGTTGATCAATATCAAGGCATGAAAGCCTGCATACAGAAGATCGGAACTGTGCAGGTTTTTTGTGTTGTTCCCCAAATAGCCGCGCCAGAAATATTCCTCAACGAACGGATTGACCGAGGCAAAATAGGCAATGAACACCGGCCAGTTGGATGCGTTTAGTCCAAGCGACGCGATCTGCCCGGAAAGGTCATTGGCAAACCCAAAGATGTCCCACAGAAAATATAAGATCACCCCGCTGCTTCCGCAGAGCATAATACTCAGGACAAGCCATTTGATGTTGTCGCTTCTTACAAGAACTGAAAGTGGAATGTTTGGTCTTGCAATAAGAACAGAAACGACGATCACAGCATGGAATCCCAGCAATGCGCCCCAGGCACTATGAAAGATGAACAACCCAACACTCACCGCGAGATACGCCAGAGTCGGCGCGATCCACTTCATTTGACCTGTGTGATGATCGTATTCCTTGCCCCCGCATCTTTCAGGGACCTGGCGACTGCCTCCGCTTGAGCCGGCTCGACCAATGCGATCATGTTCCCACCGCGTCCGCCGCCGCTGAGTTTGGCGCCTGATGCACCGGCGTTTCGTGCCGCTTCAACCAGTTTATCGAGTTCAGGGGATGAGACAGTCATCTCTTGCAGTAATGCATGGTTTCGATTCATGAGTTTGCCCAGTTCTTTCGTCTGTCCTCTTTCGATTGCATCGCGCGCTTTGTTTGCAATTTTTCCGACCTGATTAAATACGTCTTCCCATTTCTCTTTATCCGCCTCCCATAATTTTCGCACATCGCCCACGGATTCCTTGGTCGGTGCGGAGATGCCGGTATCACCGATGACGATTGTAAAAGGCCTGCCAACGGTGAACGTCTCAATGGGTTGGCCTTTTATGAAATAAACAGGCTTGGCATACGTGATGACGGTGTTGTCGATGCCCGAAGGCGTGCCGTGATGGAGTTTCTCGATTTCGTAGGAAAATACATTGACTTCCTCATCGGCCATCGGGTAATTGATGTGTGATGATAAAGCGCGTGTCAGGGCAACAGTCACTGCCGCGCCGGAGCCGAGGCCGGATGCTACGGGTATCGTTGAAGTGATTTTGATTTCCAGGTTGGGGAATCGCCCCCCACCCTCATCCCCTCTCCCCGATCGAGATGGGGATGTGCGTGAGAGAAATAAAAAATTATGGATGACCGCAGCAATTGGATGGTCGGAGGGGAGCGCGTTAAGTTCCGCGCGAAGACTAATGTCCGGAGCGTCAATCCAGATCCCGGAGCGGCTTGAGTCTGTTATTTCCACATCCGCATGGACTTGTGTGACCGGTACAGCCAGCGCAGGATGTCCATACACAACGGCATGTTCGCCGAAAAGGATGATTTTGCCGGGGGCGGATGCTTTCACGAATTGAACAATTTGGGAAGGTAAAAGACCGCGATCACAGCCAGACCCCAAAGCAGGACTGTGATTTGCAGCGGGCGGTCCTTGAGCGCCACTTCATCGGGCGAACCCGCCGCGTGACCGGTTTGAATCAGTTGCAGGTAACGGAAAATGCCATACACAACGAAGGGGATGGTCAACATCATCGTATGGTTCTCCGGCAGGTTGGGCGCAGAGAAGGTGTAGAGTGAATAGGCGACAATGGTCATGCCCGAAACGATGGTGATGTATTGATCGAGCAGGGGAATGGTGTAACCCTCGAACACTTTGCGATGCGCACTGGCACCCTGTGCCAGCAGGTTCATTTCAGCGCGGCGTTTTCCCAGGCCGATATATAGCGAGAACAAAACAGTGATCATATACAGCCACGGCGAAAAGCGTTCCACTGTGATGAGCATCACGCCAGCCGCCACCCGCAGAACAAAGCCTGATGAAATGATCAGCACATCAAGGATCGGTACATGTTTCAGCCAGCGCGAGTAAAGCAGGTTGATGACGAAGTAAAGTGCAATGATGACCGCAAAATACGGCTCGAGCAGCCATCCCAACAGCAATGAAGCCAGCGCAAGAACGAACGCGGCCGGCATGGCAACCGAAACAGGCAGTTTGCCCGAAGCCAGCGGGCGGTGTTTCTTTTCGGGGTGCCTGCGGTCGGCCTCGATGTCTGTGATATCGTTGAAAAGATAAACAGAACTTGAGATCAAACAAAACAGGATGAATCCTTCCAGCGTTTTTAGGAACGGTTCTTGTTGAAACAATTGTTTGTCGAAGATCAGTGCGAAAAAGATAAAACCGTTCTTCGTCCACTGGCGCAGGCGCATGGTTTTGAGCAGGTGTTTGAGCATGTGGGTATTTTACCCCATGGGTTATTGCGATTACAGGTAGAATAGTCACATGTCAAATTTATAACCTGATCACGGAGCTTTATGATGAACACGGCCACTGGCCTTGTACAAAAATTTGAAGAACTTCTCGAGCCGTTATATCCGGCTGATCAACCGGGCGCTGCCATCATCGTTGTCCGGGATGGGGATGTGCTTTTCCGAAAAGGATACGGAATGGCAAACTTGGAGCTTGGGGTTTCCATTGAACCGCATATGGTTTTTAGGTTGGGCTCCATCACCAAGCAATTTACTGCGGTTTGCATCCTGATGCTAATGGAGCAGGGCAAATTGAGCCTTCAGGATGATCTGGCTCGCTTCCTGCCAGACTATCCAACCGGCGGGCGCACGATAACCATCGAACATCTGTTAACACACACCTCTGGAATCAAAAGTTACACCGATATGCCCGAATGGCTCCCGCTTTGGCGCAGGGATATGGCGGTGGACGAAATCATCGACCTGTTTAAAGATCAACCGTTTGAATTCGAGCCGGGGGAGAACTTCAAATACAACAATTCCGGGTACATCCTTCTTGGTGCGATCATCGAAAAGACCTCAGGCATGAAATATGCCGAGTTCGTTCAAAAAAATATTTTCGAGCCGCTTAGGATGATCCACTCCCTATACGATGAAACCGAACGCATCGTGCCGGGGCGTGTGGCCGGATACAGCAAAGGCACAGATGGCTTTGTTAACGCCGCCTACGTGAGCATGTCACAGCCTTATGCGGCAGGGTCATTGGCGTCTTCAGTGGATGATCTCGCACTATGGGAAGCGGCCCTCAACGCCAATAAACTCCTGAGGCGCGAAACCCTCGCGCTGGCTTTCAAACCGGGTATGCTGAACAATGGCGTTGAAACAGGTTACGGATATGGCTGGCTTGTTTTTGAACACGAAGGATTTCAATTCATTCAACATAATGGCGGCATCCATGGCTTCACCGCAAATGGTGTGCGTGTTCCCGCCGAAAAGGTCTATGTCGCGGTATTGACCAACAGTGACGCGCCCGAAACGCCGCCCAGTACGGTTGCTTCCAAACTTGCGGCTTTGGCAATTGGGCATCCGATCGTTGAACCGGAGCATATCGAATTGTTTGAAGATGCGCTTGATGAATACGTGGCTGTATATCAGATCAGTGAAAATGAAGAACGCATGATCACGCGGCAGGGCACGCAAATGTATTCACAACGCAATGGCGGAGTGCGTATCGAAATTTATCCCATTGCAATTGATACATTTTCCGTCAACAAGACCACTGATCGTTTTGTCTTTACCCGAAACGAAAACGGGAAGATAAATGGCATGCAGGTCTTGCGCCGCCTCGGTCCGCCGGAACGTTATCTGCGCACAGAGAAACCTCTTAAGAAGACCAACTGATGCCAAAAATTCGTTTGGATGTATTGCTCGTTGAGCGCGGACTTGCCGAATCGCGTACGCAGGCGCAAGCCCTCATCATGGCGGGACAGGTACGCGTTGCGGGTCAAGTCGCCCTGAAACCTGCTACGACCGTGGACGCCTCTGCCACGCTGACAGTGGATTCCGGTCCGCGTTTCGTTTCCCGGGGCGGCGAAAAACTGGATGCCGCGCTCGAAGCGTTTGCCATTGATGTGAACGGACTCGTGTGTGCAGACGTAGGCGCGTCCACGGGCGGGTTTACAGATTGTCTGTTGCAACGCGGCGCGGCGAAAGTCTATGCCATTGATGTGGGGAAGGGAATCCTGCATTGGAAGTTGCGTAACGATTTACGCGTCGTTGTGATGGAGCAGACGAACGCGCGGTTTGTGGCATCTCTGCCGGAGCAGGCGGGGCTTGTGACGGTGGATGCGTCGTTTATTTCGTTGAAGATTTTGTTGCCGGTGATTAAGAGATGGATTTTTCCCTCACCCCTGACCCCTCCCCCTCAGGAAGAGGGTGACATTGTTGCCCTCATCAAACCCCAATTCGAAGCTGGCAAGAAGGATGTCTCGCGCGGGGATGGAGTGATACGCGACCCTGAAATTCATAAACAGGTGTTGTTGAATGTTTTGGGCTTTGCGCGGAATGAAGGATTTGCTATTCGCGGGCTGATCAAGAGTCCGTTGTTGGGACCAAAGGGGAATGCAGAGTTTTTGGTGTGGTTAAGGCAGCAGGAAACGGATACTGATATGCTGGCGCTCGTGGAAGATGTTCTTTCCAAATGATTTGTATTCGTTATTCGGGTTGATATGGGGAAATGTGTTGCCACCCTTCAGACAGGATTTCGTCAATGGTCATATTTTCGTGTTTTTCATCGGCGGGATGATAATGGACGTGTACGCGCAGGATGCTGGGAAACGAATCGTAAATTACTTTTTCCACATCGGTCGCGATCCTGTCGCCCTGTGTGACGGTCAGGTTCCCCTCGATGCCAATGGTCATGTTCAGGACAATGTGTGGACCGAAGCGATGCGCCTGCAGTTCCTCCAGTTGCTTCACGCCATTCATGCCTGTCAGCAGGGAATGGATCTGTTTTGCCAGTGTCCTGCTCGGTACGGCATCCATCAATTCGACTGAAGACTCGCGCAGGATGAAGATGCCGGTGCGAAGGATCAGCAGTGCCACCAGCGCGCCAGCCAGGGGATCCACCCAGGGTAATCCGCGCTGACCGAGGAAGATGCCAACAGATGCCGCGGAGGCGGAGAATATGTCGTTCCGGTGATCATACGCGAGCGCATCAACAACAGGATTATGAGTCTCCTGACCGAGTTTGCGGACATAGAAGAACAGGAATATCTTGATGGCGACGGTGCCAAGCGCCACCCAGAATGCGAACGGATGCGCCCCGAGGGATGTCAGTTCGCCGTCCAGCAAATCCCACATCTTGTCCACAGAGTCCCAAAAGACTTTGACTGCTGTTGCCACCACAAATGCACCAACCACGAGTGATGCAATGCTTTCCAGTTGACGATGCCCATAGGGATGCTCGGCATCGGCGGGTTTGTTCGCGAGCCTGACAAAGATGCTGGCAACCACATAATAGGCCACATCTGAGATGGAGTTGATGCCCTCTGCAAGCAGGGCAGGGCTGTGACCCAATACACCAAAAACCGTCTTGAGCGCAGACAGAAGTATGTTCACTCCCAACCCAAGGTTTACAGCCCATAGACTCTTTCGTTCCCGTTCGTGCGTCATACGCCGATTGTATTATCCCCTGTTCGATTATGTAATGGACAAATATCATGTTTTGGGAGATGGATGAAAAGCTTTTCGAATTGTTGAATCAGGCTGAAGTCGGGAAAGGAAACGAAGAGACTGGTCAGATGGCGGGACGGGCGTTGGAAAAGTCACAATGAGATTGAAGCGCGGGGTAAGAGTCCGTCTGGTAAAATTCGCCCATGTCTCCATCATCCACCGATTCAGAATTCAATGTCCATCATCCACAGCCGCTGTTGATCGTGATCTCGGGTCCGTCGGGTGCCGGGAAGGACACCGTGATGCAGAGAATGCAGGAACGCGAACTGCCGTTCCATTTTGTTGTGACGGCGACGACACGCCCAAAACGTGCAAACGAGACGCACGGCAAGGATTACTTTTTTGTATCGAAGGAGGAGTTTGCACGCATGATTGATGAGGACGAGTTGATCGAACATGCGATCGTGTATGGCGATTACAAGGGCATCCCGAAGCAACAGGTGCGCGAGGCGCTTGCCAGCGGAAAGGATGTGATGATGCGGATCGATGTGCAGGGCGCGGAGACGGTGCGCAAGATGGCGCCCGAGGCGTTGATGATCTTTATCACCACCGAGAGCGAGGAGGAACTGGTGCACCGCCTCGAAACGCGCAAGACCGAAACCGCCGATTCACTTGCCATCCGCATCGCGACGGCGCGCAAGGAATTGAAGCGCGTGGAGGCGTTCGATTATGTGATCATCAATCGCGATTTTCACCTGGATGAGACTGTGGATGCCATCTGCGCGATCATTGATGCGGAACATCATCGCGTCAAACCGAGAAAGGTTTCCCTGTGAACGATCATCCCGCTTCAAACCCTTCGACAGGCTCAGGGCAGGCTCACCCTCAACCTGCCCCGCCTCAACAATCTGTCCGCGTGGCCTTGCCCAGCGCCGCTCCCTATATGACGTACGCGATCATCGGCTTAACGGTCGTTTTTTATCTTTTGCAGTTTACAAGCGTTTTGATCTTTGGCTACCCATCCAGTTTTTCAAACATTGACTGGCTAGAGCTTTACGGCGCGCGCATCAACGAGTTCATTCAAGCGGGACAATTCTGGCGTTTTCTGACTCCCGCCTTGTTGCACAGCCGAAATTCCATAACGCATATTTTCTTCAATATGTATGCCTTGTTTTCATTGGGCACAAGCCTTGAAAGGTTCTTCGGACAAAAGAGATTTTTGGCTTTGTATGTGCTTGGCGCTTTTGCTGGAAATGTGACGTCTTTTTTGTTCGCAAATTCGCTGTACTCTGTAGGAGCTTCCACGGCGATATTTGGTTTGATTGGCGCGGAGGGAGTTTTTCTATATCAGAATCGGAAATTATTAGGTGGACAGTTCAGAAGCGCTATGGGAAATGTGATCTTTATTGTGGTGATAAATTTATTCGTTATTGGATCCCTGCCCTTCATTGACAATTGGGGGCACATTGGCGGGTTGCTTGGCGGGTTGATGTTCACGTGGTTTGCGAGTCCGCTTTGGGAGATCGAGGGGATACAACCCATGCTCCGCTTGGCGGATAAGCGTTCTTCGCGTGATGTGGTTACGGGCGCGGTATTGGTATTGTTGGTCTTTGGCGCGCTGGCAGTGTGGGGGATGGTGAGGTAGGAAGTGGGGGGTGGAAAGTAGATGGTGGGAAGAGAATCACCAGCCGCGGATTACACTGGTTTTCACTGATGAATCAATCTGTGAGATTGGTGAAATCCGTGGCTGATTCATTTACGGCTTGATCTCGAACACCGTGCCCGCACTCGTCCCCTGCACTTCAGGGAAGAAGGCTTGCCAGGCATGGGCGGGCAACACGCGGAACTCTCCTGCCTGCACAGGGATGAGAGTGTACGTCAAAACGTAGGTTCCGGCGGGGAGATAGTCCGCGGTGAAGAGGATGCCCTCATCATGGATTTGTGGTTCGTTGAACAGCCACCAACCCCATCCGTCTGCAAAGGGGTCGTTATCATCGAGTTGGACTTGCACATCGATCGAGTCGATTCCCAGCTGGCTGGTCTTGAGGTTGCGGTTCAAAACCTCCATGCCCGCTGGGATGTGATCTTCGACCATGACGTAGTATGAGTCGCGGGGCAGGGTCAATGTCAACTGGGCGGTGATATCTCGATCAGAATCAAGTTGCAGGGAGGAAAGAGGCGTACAGTGGCGCTTCGGGTCTCGATTCGCTTCGCTACCCGACCCTCCGCTTCGCTCAACAAGGCAATAAGTACGTTCAATGCTCATTCCTGCGTTCAGCGGCTGTACATCCTGCACCGGGCGATTGACCTTCAGCACAACGTTGTAATACAGACGTCCAAGCCCGTCTTCGCGCTGGATGGTGAGCAGATTGGGCGAGTTGGGCGAAAGGAATTCGAACGGAACATTTGCCTTGAGCGGCGTGAGTTGAATGCCGTTCACATCGCCGCTCGTGAGAGGGCTTCCGTTGAGCGCGGCATTGAACGTGAAATCGGAGCGCAGGTCGCCAAGCCCAACCATCGCTTCGTTGAGCGCGATCATTGCCCAGGCGTTCTCGTGACCAATGTTCCACAGTCCGCGTGCGTTGCGGTGCGCGGCGAGGTAACGGACAGCATCAAAGAGAACCTGATTGGCAGGATCAAGTTGTGCGAGGACATATACGACAACCGAGGTCGTGTAGATCGTGGAGCCGCGACGAATGATGTTTTCAGATTGCGTTTCCCAATGCACGCTGGATGCCGTGCGGATTGCGCTCGTCTCAAGGTTGTTGATCAATTCACGCAATCGCGGGTCTGCCGGGTTGATCGCGTTAAGGATGGATGCAAGAAGTGCGTGACTTGCGGGACTCATGCGGTCACGTGCATTGTGTAATGAATTGGCGATGTCATCGTCCGCGTTGCCTGCTTGACTCAACGCAAATTGAACGAAGGCGGCTTCATCAAGTTCTGCGCCTGTCGTGTTCGCATTGATCTTCGGTTGCGTCTCTTGCAGGAACGTAATCGCGCGTTTTAACACATCCTGTTTCACGGATGTGCTTACCTCCTGTGCACGCAATAAACCAAACAAGACATATGCTGAAATATACGGGTCACTCTTATTGCTTGTGCCCCACCAGTTCCATCCGCCATCCGCATTTTGCAGTAACTGCAAGCGGCTCACACTTGCATTGAGATTCGTTGTGACGCGCTCCGATAACGCGGGATCACTCAAACCTGCATTGTTCAGCGCGCGATGAACTTCGATATTTGGAAGCAGGTACGAGAGATTTGCCTCCGCGCTGACCGAATACTTGGGGGCCTCCATCGCCTCCAACGCGGACAACAAACTGCCAGCCAGCGAAGGACTTAATTCCACATCCAGGCCGTTTCCCGCGCCGGGTGTGAATGTGCGCGGAAGCGAGATGACTTCCTGTTGCGAAGATTTGCCGCGCAACACCCCGCCAGTGACGAATGCCTGTGGAGACGTATACTGCAAAACAGGCAGCTTGCCCCAAACGGGACGTGCCGCATCCTGCAAAGAAGGCGTTCCGCTTGTGGTGACCGAGAAGACCAGGTCTGCTGACTCAGCCAAAGCCGCCGTACCCCACCATTCCACGCGTGCCTGCGCATTGGGAGAGATGTCGAAAGTGCGTGTGGCGGATTCGGGGTTGTCGAGAACGAAACCGTCGCTTTGAATGTTGACTGCCACACTTAACTTGTTAGGCGTGTTGTTGTTGACGACCGCCGCCATCAACACATGGTCACCGCTGACCAAAAACCTTGGCGTGACGGGACGTATCAGCAACGGCTTTGTCGAAACGATCTGCGTCTCCGCCTGGCCAACTTTTGTGTCAACCGTCAGGCCGCGCACATCCACCTGCCAGGTGGTAAGTGAATCGGGCAGGGTCATCGTCACCTGACCGCGACCTTCTGAATTCGTGATGAGCGACGGGTTCCAGTAGGCGGTATCGGGGAAGTCTTCGCGTACAAAAGATTCTCCGTCACCGCCTCCACCACCAAGGCCGCCGGGTTCAAGAGAGTCGCGTCCGCCATATGCCGCGAGGGAAATGCCGGTCTCGATACCGAGCGGCTGGTTGCTGTAATAGGCGGGAAGGATATCCTCCACATTCGAGTCCGCCAGTGCAAGGGTCGCAAGGTCAACGACCGAGAGCGAGAACTCTCCCTGCACGGGTTGATCCTGATTGTCTGTTACGACCAGATCGAATGTGACCTGGTCGCGCGGACCTGCCTCAGATGGGTTCGAGAATAACTGAACTTTCAATTCCTGCGCATCCGGCGCGACAGGGAGATTGACCAGTCCGTGTCTGAAGTCGTTACCCTGTCCAAGTGCGGTAACGCTCACGTACACATTCGGCGCGTCGTCCTCTGTGAGAGGCAATGAATATTCCGCGCCGCTTCCGTTGATTGCGATGACTTTGGCATTGGAGATCAAACCGCGTTCCACCGTTACGAGCGCAATGGAATTGGTAGCGAACGGATTTGGAATAAAGACCCTGGCAGTTTCGCCTGCATTGTATGAATCTTTGTCTGCTGTCAGTTCAAGTCTTTGATTCGGCAGGTCGGGCCATGCGGCTGTACCTGCACCGCCCACCCAAATGAGAACCTGTGAGCGAGCGCCATTGCCGGAAACATCGAGCATGTACGTCCCCGCTGTTAGCGGAGTGAACGAAAGCCGTGCCTTGCCATCCGCTCCTGTAGTGAGATTACTACTCGATACCGGCGTGTAGACAGGTGTGTATTCGGGATAGCCGTTGGCATCAACTTCTTTTTCCCAGCGCACTTGTTTGAATTCCGCCGCGAGCGTTTTATCGCCGGAAGGGTTTTTCTCCCAATCCACTGTATAGACTTCAAATCCAACTGCGGATTTTGCCCTGCCAATCCATTGATCGGGGCGCAGGCCGATGTAAAAGTCTGCGGGATGGACTGTCATCTCTGCCCGCGCACTGACAGGCAGACCGGTCTCATCGGTGGCGGTCACCTCCAGTGTGAGACGTTGGGGTGAGTCAGATGCATGGATGGCAGGCAGGCTGATTGGCAGAGTCCCATCCGGGGTCGATTGAGCCACACCGTCGCCGATGAGTCT
>DATIUT010000336.1:0-7305 GCA_035466615.1 Anaerolineales bacterium
ATGTTCAGTACGATAATCTCCGCTGATCAATGAAGATGCTTCGAAGCCATTCATGCCGGGCATTTCCAAATCCAGTACGACCACGTCCGGTTTGTGCAGATAGGCCATTTCGACGCCCAATTTTCCATTCCCGGCAGTCAGCACCCGCAATCCTGCATCTTCCAACAGCAACCGCAATGACATTGCCTGAGTTGGGCTGTCTTCCACAACCAGAATCGTCTTTTGTTTTTTTTCATTTGTCATTGCCCGGCTCCTTATAACAATTGTTCGATGGTTTCCAGGAGGTTATTCTGGTCAAAATGGCTCTTGATGATGTAGGCATCCGCGCCAGCGTCAATGCCGCGCGCTTTATCTTCCGGCGAATCGAGCGACGTGACCAGGATGACAGGCACCTTTGCTGTGCGTTCGTCGGTCTTGATGCGCTTGGTCAACTCAAAGCCATTCAATCGCGGCATGGCAATGTCGGCGACGACCAGATCCGGCGCACCCTTGTCAAGGATTAATTCCCATGCTTCCTGCCCGTCAATTGCCAGATCAATTCCGTAACCGACTGTTTCGAGGATGTTCTTTTCCAAGGTTCGGGTTGTGATGGAATCGTCGACCACAAGGATGCGCCTGCGCACGCGCGCGGCGGCCGAGTTTTGAGAACTGGACAGCATGGCTGAAACCGACTGACGCACCCCGTTCAAAGCCAGTCTCATCAGATCACTTATATTTAATACCAGGACCACGCCTCCATCCCCCATCACAGCGCCGCCTGCAATGCCGCCCAGACGCGAAAGTTGAGGCCCAAATCCCTTTATCACCACGTCCTGCTCGCCAGCCAGGTCGTCAACCATCAATCCCATGCGGCGTTCCGCCACGGACACCACCACGATGAATACACTGCCTTTTTCACGCGCTTTGTCGGTTGCATTAGATGGGGAGAGCTCCAGCAACTCGGCAAGAGGCACCACTGTCACTGAATAATCGTTGATGTGAACGACATCCTGGCCGTTCAATGTAGTGATCTCCTCGGCGCGCACCGAGAGAATGCGTTCGATGTGATTGAAGGGGATCAGGAATGTCTCACCTGCCGTATTCACAAGCAGACTGCGTGAACTGGTTACTGCCAGCGGCAGGGTCATCGTAAACGTTGTGCCCTTGCCGGGGGTCGAGACTACATCCACCCGCCCCTGCAACGCCTCCACGTTCCGCCGCACCACATTCAACCCGATGCCCCTTCCCGAAATATCCGTAATGATCCGGCTGGTGGAAATCCCAATGTCGAAAATGGAATGGATCAATTCGTTCTCGTTCAACCCCTGTACCGTATCCTTGTTCTGACGGGCAATGGATTTGCGTATCTCGTCCAGATCCAAACCTGCGCCGTCATCCGCCACACGGATCACAGCCATCTGCCCGGACTGTTCAGCGGTTAGTGAAATCAAACCGGCAGAGGATTTGCCGGCGGCCATGCGCTTTGAGGTGGACTCAATGCCATGATCCACGGCATTGCGCAACAGATGCACCAATGGGTCTTTGATCTGTTCGATGATGCGTTTGTCCAGTTCAAGCTTGTCGCCTCTGATGCTTAAACTCACCTCTTTGCCGGCATTCTGTGCCAGGTCGCGTACCATGCGTCCGAAGGATGCAGTGATGGCTTCCAGGGGCAGCATGCGCACGCGTTTGATGTCGCTTTCGAGATTGTCGCACGTCAAGGCAAGTTCTGCTGTATTATCTACAGCCCGGCGTGTCAGGGAATTGATCATGTTGGTCAGCTTGTGCTGTTGTTCCTGACTCGCGGCAATGTACTTGAGCAGTTCCAAAATGTCTTTTTCCAGGCGGGATTGAATGCCTGCCGTCCCAAATTTCGTGTTGCGGACCCGCCAATTGGCGATATCGGCATAGGTGGCATCGCTGAGAGAAACATAATTGGCGCCCCGCCTGCGCAAAGTCCGATTGTATGCGCCTCGGACTGCAGCCCACTCCTTTTGACCCAGATTCACCTGTTCCTGAATGTGCTTGATCTGTTCCAGCAATTCTTCGGCGTGCAGTTTGGAAACCAAAAGTTCGTTGAACTGCTCTATGAGCGCATCCACTTTATCCACGGTCACGCGAATGGTCTCGATGCTCTCCTTGTTGTTCCTCTCCGAAACATTGCCGGCGTGCGGGGCGGAATGTTCTGAATCGGCAGGAGCAGACAGGGGTGGAGTCGGGGACGTTGTCTTCTGCTGGCCAGGGCTGGGCGGGTCTTCCTTGCCATTCGACGCCGGCGCTGGAGGATCGAGCGCCAAGGTCTGGTCAAGACGTTTTCTTAGACCCGGCCAGTCATCCTTTCCATTGGTCTGTTCATTCGTCTCTTTCGTTTCAGGGACGGCAGGCGCAGGAACAACAGAATTTTGATCCGTCGTTGGAGAGCCAAGCGTCTGCAGGGCGACCAGACATTCCAGGGCCTTGACAGGCGGGCTGGTCTGCCCGGATTCGTAAGCCTCCTGAACCACCTGGATGACATCCACCGCCTGATAACAGGCATTGAATAACGCCGGGGTGGGTGGAATGGTATCCTTGCGCAGGCCATCCAGCAGGGTCTCCAGCGCGTGCGCCAACTGCTCCACCATGGAAGCGCCGACCACCCGCGCCGCACCCTTGAGACTGTGCGCCGCGCGGAAGATGCCCTCCAGCGTTTCGCGGCGCACATCCTTTTTGAGTTTGCCGCCTTCCACAGCCACAAGACCCTTGTTCATGGTTTGCACATGTTCGGCCAGTTCGGCTCTGAAACTGTTGAGCAGTTGTTCACGGACATCGGCACTTATGGGCATGATCTCATCCTTCCAACGTCAGTCAGAAACCTTTTAGACTTGGTATTGTTTGACAAGGTCGCCAAGTTTGCCAGACATGGCATTCAAATCCTGGGCGGCTTTTTCCACCTGCCGCGAACTTGCCAGACTTTGCTGGGTGACCTGATTGATATTGCGCATGGCAACGGCAACCTGCTCCACGCCCGAGGCCTGCTGGCGTCCCCCTGCCATTACCTGCGCGGCTGTCTGGGCGGATTGCTGGATGGCGGATGCCAATTGGGAGATCGCTTCACCGGTCTGAGCGGCAAGTTTCACGCCCGTATCCACCACTTTGGTGCCTTCCTCGGTCGCCATGACGGCGGCATTGATGGCGTTTTGAACGTCCTGCAATATCGTCCGCACCTGCACGGTTGACTGGCGGGATTGTTCTGCCAGGCTGCGCACTTCCCCTGCGACCGCCGCAAAGCCCTTGCCATATTCTCCAGCCCGCGAGGCTTCCACAGAAGCATTCAATGCCAGCATGTTGGATTGGGTGGCGATCTCATTGACGGTGGTGATGATCTCGCCGATCTGCTGGGTGCGTTCGGAAAGCGCCACAATGTTCTCGGCGATGCCTTCCACGCGCTCCTTGATATGCCCCATGCTTTCGACGGTCTCGGTTACTGTGCGGGTGCCGGACTGCGAAATCTCCGCCGCTTTTTGTGAAGCGCTCACCACCTCCTGTGATCGTTCCACGGCCTGATCGGACAGGGCTTTGACCTCATCCACCGTGGTGGTGGTTTGTGAAACCGCCGCAGATTGTTCGGTGGCGCCGGATAACTGCTGGGTGGTGGCGGCCAGGATCTCGCTGGCCGCGGAACCCAGGTTGCTGGCTGTTTCGGCGATCAGTTTCACCGGTGCGCTCATGGCTTCCAGGGTGTCG
The DNA here is from genome assembly GCA_035466615.1 of Anaerolineales bacterium. Classification (GTDB taxonomy): domain Bacteria; phylum Chloroflexota; class Anaerolineae; order Anaerolineales; family Villigracilaceae; genus Defluviilinea. Next base: position 3,703 of record DATIUT010000336.1, read on the forward strand.
TTGACCCCCTTTACAATTTCGCCATACACGCCTTTGAAGCGTTTGACATCGCCGCGCGCATTGAGCCGTTTCTCGGCCGCCGCGTTGGTGAGCATGTGGGTTTCCGCCACCAGGCCGCGCAGGGATTCGATGGTCTGGATGAGGGCCGGACTGATCTCGTCGCGGTTGTCCTTGGGGCTGACCTCGATGTTCAAGTCGCCATCGGAAATCTTCCTCATGGCGCGCACGACCGTATTTTGAAGATCATTGGCCAGCGCATCCATGGCATTGGCCAGAATGCCGACCTCGTCGCCGCGCTTCAGGCTCAGACGGCCATCCAGGTGTCCCTGGCCCAGTTCCTGGATCATGGAAACCGTCTGGGAAAGCGGAGAGGTGATGTGACGGGTCAGGCCGATGGCAATCACGAGCGCCCCCAGGATAGCCACGATCATTACTCCAAGGATGATCGCCGTCAGTTGGGAATACAGGCCCTGAACATACTCCTGCTCTTGCTCAACGGAGGTGATTTCTGTCGCAACCAGTTCATCGATGGCCTTGATTGTTGCGTCGCCGGGTGTCTGGATGGCCATCAGGGCCTCGAAGGCGGCTTCGTCCTGCCCGGTGCGGGCCAGAGCCAACACCTTCGTTGCACCGGCCATGTAACTTTCGAAATCGGTCTTCATCTGGTTGAACTTGGTCTCTTCGCTGACATCCGCCCTTTTTCCGTACTCATCTACCGCCTGATAGAACGCGGTCTTATAGGTTTCAACTTTCTGGAGTTGCGTCTCTATGTCTGCTGGATCGGAGTACAAAATTGAGGAGCGGATGGCGATCCGCAGCAGTGCGAAATCCAGCGCGGCATCCTGGATGCTGAGAGAGGCTTTCGTTTGGTTTTCATAGGCCTCACTGTTTTCCTTGATGACGGAACTGAGACCATAGATGCCCATAGCACCGATCACGACCATCAAGACGAGAACGATGATGAAACCGCCAATTAACTTCGCGCCGATCTTGGTATTATTTAACATTTTCGACCTCCTTGAAACTGTCGGGTTGAATTTTCGATACTTGCACTTTAGTGAAACGAAACATGATGATCATCTCCTTTGGGTCAGGATAATTCTTCATAAATCTTGAAGCGGTTGTCCGCAAACAGGGCTTTTAAGTTCAGGACCACGGTCAGCGCGCCGCCGCGCTGGCGTTCTGCGAACTGGTGAATATACTGGGCCGGCAAACCGAGCAAAACACTGCGTTCATGCTCCTGGCTCACCAGCAGGGATTCGACGCCGATCACATCGTCCACCAAGAGGACCGTTTCCATCTGGGAGGAAGTGACCACCATCAGGTAACGGCGGTCCCCTGCTTCGGTGCTTTTCTCGGCGGCGGGCAGGTCAAAATACAGGCGCAAATCCGTCACCAGCATGATTCGTCCGTGCAGGTTGGTCACACCGACCACCCAGGCTGGGGTGCGCGGCACCCGGCTAATGCGTTGTGCGGGCCAAACGTCCAGCACATATTCCACCGGCATTCCATAAATTTCGCGGCCGATTCGCGTCAACGCCACAGTCACGTGTTCCCCTTCCTCCTCCCTGGCTTCCGGGCGGGCGAGCAGGGCGGCGCGTTCCGCCCATACCCGCTCCAGGGTTTCCGGGGAGGCTTCCCCATCCGTTGCCATGGCAGCGGCGGAGGCTGAGGCGCGGCGGCGAATTGCTTCCCAATCGAACTCGCGTTTTTTATCGTGAAGTGTTTTTGGATTTTTCATGGTTGCTGTCTTGGCTGTTGAAAGATTCATCGGATTACGAGTCCAGTAATGTGTTCCACTGCTGTTGTTTTAACAGGATGGCTTCCTGCAGACGTTCCACGGTCACCCCGCCGGAATTTTTCACCAGGGTATCTGGGGGAAGGTCTCCGAGCAGGCGACGGGCATTATCCAGGGCTTTGAGCGCCTGGGGAATTTGGGAACTGACGTGATACAAGTCAGCCAGATGAAAATGCCCAAGCACATGGCGGCGGTCAATGTAAACGACCTTTTTCATCATCGTAACCGCCAGGTCGGGTTTTCCCTGATGGCTGAACACCAGCGCAAGGGTGTAATACGCCTCGAGTGCCAGGTTGTCTTGTTGAATGGCCTGTTGGCACCAACGTTCGGCATTGGGCCAGTCGCCCAGGTCGGCATAAACCTGTCCAAGCAGGGCGCATGCGGGTGCATACCCGGGATTATTCCCGGCAGTCTTGATTAATAGATCGCGAGCTTCTTCGAGATGGCCATACTCCAGCAGATTATTGGCCTGATCCATTGCCTCACTGACGCGTAAGGTCTTTGGGGTTTCCGGAATGGCAATCGGCATGCTGACAGGCTGCACAGGAGTTACTGGCAGCATCGGCTGTACGGCAGTGAAAACGGGCTTTGGTTCAGACGGGGGTTCAAAAGTGAATCCCTGGCGGCGATACATGATCGTGTCCGGAAAGTTCTTCGTCTGAAAGCGCTGAAAGATGGAAAGGGAATGTTCCGCCTGACCGATCACCAGCCAGCCGCCGTCTGTCAGTGCCTCATAAAAACGGTTTGCGGTGGCTTGAATGACATCCTGGGGAAAATAGATCATCACGTTGCAGCACATGATCAGGTCCATGTACATGGTGTTGGATTCGTAGGAGGGGTATCCATTCCCGGCCAGGTTCAGGGTGTCGAACGTGACCATGCGCCGCACCTCAGGTGACAGTTCATAATGATTGCCGCGCTGGCGAAAGTACCGCAGGCGCAGGTTTCTGGCGCGCGGCTCCCGAAACGCCCATTCGTTATAGACTCCCCTGCGGGCGCGGTCAATGGCCTCGGTATTAATGTCCGTCGCCAGAATGGTGATGCTCCATTGGTCCACGTCGGGCAGTAGTTCCCGCAACATCATGGCAATCGAATAGGGCTCCTCGCCGCTTGCGCATCCGGCGCTCCAGATGCGCAGGCTGCGCAAATAGTGACGGCGCTGGATAATGTCTGGCAATACATCATTATAGAGCGCGTCAAACTGGGGAGTGTTTCTGAAAAAATGGGTTTCACCAACTGTGAGGGCGTTGACCAGCCGCTCGGCGTGAAAAGTATTCTCGTTGTTCTTCAACAGGTTGTAATATTCATCCAGGCTGGCGCAAGTGGATGCGGCAAATGCCTGCCGTACTCCGCGTTCAAGGTTGGCGCGGCGGCTTTCCGGGAAGAACAAGCCATAGCGGTCGCACACCAGATTGCCAAACCGTAAGGAATCACCGTATCCGAGGACAAAGGATGTATCAGATTTCATTTACGTTTTTGCCCGGGTCAGATTCTGGATCATGTTTTAAATCATCGCTCTCACCATCAGGAGCCGGATCGCCTGTCTGCATGCCCGGTTTTTCCTTCCTGTTCTTTTTTCCTGGTTTCATGGAGGCTTTCATTGCACCTCTACCCGGATCGAGCTTGGGATCTGGTTTTAAATCATCGTTCGAGCCACCAGGAGCCGGATCGCCCGTTTGCATGTCCGATTTTTCCTTCCTGCCATTTGTTTCTGTTTTCATCTGGGCAGGCGAGGGTGGCAATACCACTGATGGAGGACTGTATTTTTCTGGAATGCTTGAAGGCGCAGGCGGTACTGCCGTTTC
>DATIUT010000337.1:0-7156 GCA_035466615.1 Anaerolineales bacterium
GGGGATTGAACATCCGCATCCCCAGGCGGCATGCCCTGCGCGTCATCCGCCGCGACGAATTTGACAACTGGCTGGCAACAAAAGCGCGTGGATCAGGCATCGAGATCCATGAGGGAGTAACAGTCAAAAACATCGCGCCCAAATCTGACGAAGTGATTGTAGAAACGGACCAAGGAACCTATCGCGCACAGATGGTCGTCGGCGCGGACGGCTCGAATGGCATCACACGGCGATGTATCTTCCTAAAAGATCCTGTTTATACCGCGCGGGTGCTGGAGATCTTGACCCCCACCCAACCTTCCAAAGGGAGGGGGCAGGCCGCATATTTTGAATTCTCCCCGGTCCCCGAGAACATCGCTGGATACATTTGGGACTTCCCCACACAGGTCAAAGGCAAGGCAATGCGTTGCTGGGGCATCTACGACACGAATATCCTTGCTGATGGGAAGCGTCCGCAACTCAAAGAACCCCTCGCACAGGAAATGAAACGTCTCGGCTTTGATCTAAATGATTACGAAATCAAAGGACATCCCATCCGCTGGTTCAGCCCGGAGAATAAAATGTCCGTGCCGCGCGTTCTGCTTGTGGGGGATGCCGTCGGTGTGGACCCGATCTTCGGCGAAGGCATCAGCATCGCATTGGGATATGGCAGCCTCGCGGCGCAAGAGATTCGTGAGTCGATTCAGCGCCGCGAATATTCGTTTCGCGGATTCAAATTCCGGGTGATGCGAAGCGCACTCGGTCAAACCCTGGTTGCGCGCTGGGTGATCGCCTACATTATTTATCCATTCAAGTGGCGCTGGTTTCAAATCCTTTTGTGGAGGATTCTAAAACCGGTCGTCATCCTTATCGCGTGGATATTTGTTTTGAACTGGGGGAAAAGAATGCCCGCACCTAACCCCTGATCTCTCTCAAGAACCCCGGCGTGTTCAACTCACGTTCGAGCAAATAAGTGAAATATCCCTGCATGAGGCTTTCCGCCTCTCTCTGGACCTCGGGGCTGGGCCGCGCACGCGAGGCCTCCGCGTAGCTCGATCTTTGGAAGTGACGAAGGTACTTCAATGTCTCCACTGAAACATTGTGAATATGCCGCAATCCCTGTCCGCAACGCGGACAGATCACGCCGCCTGCGCTGAAAGAAAAGAACTGGTCTTCGGGTTTGACCTCGCGTCCACAGTTGGCACACTCGAAGAGTTGGGGGCGAAATCCCAGGTGATCGAGCAGGCGAATTTCATAGTAGCGGATGACCAGCCACGGGTCGAGTTGGGAGGCGAGGCGGGAGAGGGTGTCCGTCAACAAACGGAAGATGGCAGAATTCTCGGTTTCATCTTCGTAGGTAAACCGATCCAGCAACTCAAGCACGTAAGCCGCCTGGCTAGTAAGGATCAAATCTTCGCGCAGGGGCAGGTAGGCATCCACTGTATCAGCCTGTGTGACAACGAACATATCGCGTCCCTTTGCGAGTTGCAATTTCACATGCGTGAATGGCTCGATGTGTCCCGCCTTGCGTGAGGCGATCTTGCGTGCACCCTTTGCGATGGCACGCGTCTTCCCGAGTTGACGCGTGTACAGGGTCAACAAACGGTCGGCTTCACCATAGTCACTGTGACGAAGCACAACAGCATCCACACGAAAGGAGCGGAATTTGGTTTCAGGCATTGGATGAAATTTTACAGGGACGGGACGACCCGCTCTTACGATTTCAATTTATCCGGCGTAAAGGCGCCCGGCAGCAGGTCTTTCACTGTTGTCTCTTGAATGATCCTGCCTCTTCCATCCGCCAGAATGACGCTGGTATCCAGACCAAACTCTGCCATCACCTGGCGACATCCGCCACACGGCGAGCCGCCATTGTCCGTTACAACCGTGATGATCTCGAACTCGGTCTCGCCTTCGGAAACCGCCTTGAAGATCGCTATCCGTTCCGCACACATGGTTTGCGGATATGCGGCATTCTCCACATTGACGCCGGTAAAAACACGCCCTGACTTTGTGCGGAGCGCGGAGCCTACAGGATAGTTCGAATACGGGGCATAAGCACGCTGACGGGCAGTGTTAGCCAGATCAACCAGAACCTGTTTTTCCTGTTTGTTGAGTTTCATCGAGTAATCCTTAAGCATCACGTATTACGCAATGCCCGCTATTTGCCCTTCCTCTTTCGTTCCAGTTTTTTGATCGCACGCGCAGGCATGCCGACCACAAGTGTATCCTCCGGCACATTCTTTGTTACAATCGCGCCTGCGCCCGTACGTGCACCGTCACCCAGAGTCAGCGGGGCAATCAGCATGGTATCCGAACCGATGAACACATCTTCACCGATGGTGGTTGCGTGTTTCTTCTCGCCATCGTAATTTGCAGTGATGGTCCCTGCGCCAATGTTGGTATGCGCGCCAATGCTGGCATTGCCAATGTAGGAGAAGTGCCCCATCTTTACACCTTCGCCAAGTGTGGAATCCTTCACTTCACCGAAATTCCCCATATGGACATGGCTTTTCAGATGAGCGCCCTTCCGCAAGCGGGCAAACGGACCCATGTCCACATCGTCTTCCAGCACTGCGCCCTCCATGACAGAGGCAAGGATCTTGCATCCATTTCCGATGGTTGCATCACGGATGACCGTGTTCGGTCCGATCATATTCCTTTCACCAATGATTGTTTTTCCATGAATGTATGTATTCGGCATGATGGTCGTATCCCTGCCGATATGAACGCCTGCTTCGATATAGGTTGATGCAGGATCCATCATACTTACGCCGTTCAACATGTGTTCGCGGTTGATGCGCATGCGCATGGCAGCTTCCGCCTCACTTAGATGCACACGTGTGTTGATGCCGATCGTTTCAATAAAGTCATCATGCACCACCGCCTGCACAGGCAGGTTATCCCTCACTGCGATTTCAACGATATCCGTTAGGTAATATTCGCCCTTCTTAGGGTTCTTCTCGATGCGCTTCAACGCGTCCCACAGCCAGTCTGCATTGAAACAATACGCGCCGACGTTCAGTTCCTTGATTTGTTGTTGCTCGGGCGTGGCAACATATTCCTCGACGATGGCTTCCACTGTCCCGTCGGTTTTCCGGACGATGCGCCCGAAGCCGCGTGGGTCGTCTGCGATGACGGTCAACAGGCTGAACGGTCCAGAATTGATGCGTTGAGTCTCGACGAGGCGTTTGAAGGTCTCGCCGCGCAGTAATGGCATATCAGCATATGTCACGATGACCATGTTTGTTTTGCCTTTGAGCAGGGATTCCGCCTGCATCACGGCATGTCCCGTGCCGAGTCGAGGCTCCTGTAAAACCGTCTGGGCCGAATCGCCGAGATATTTTGTCATTTCCTCCGCGCCATGACCGATCACGACAACAGATGTTTCCGTGGTCACATTCCCAAGCGCTTCAAGCACATGCCATAACATCGGCCTGCCGCATAACGGATGCAGAACCTTTGGAAGATTCGATTTCATGCGGGTACCCTGACCCGCCGCCAATATAACTGCGGTAACTTTCATAACGTCTCCTGCTCCCCTCTCCCTGTAGGAGAAGGGCTGGGTGAGGTTTTAACATAAAACAGGCTCCCACATTTTGCGAAGCCTGTTTAGAAAAGAAGCCCCGCGTTAGCGGGAAATTGGCTGGGGCGCCTGGATTCGAACCAAGATCCACAGCTCCAAAGGCTGGTGTGCTGCCCTTGCACCACGCCCCAGTGCGAACGTTATTTTATCATAAGAAACAGGATTACTTCTTCAATTGCCCCGTCTGGCGCAATGGACCGGTCGCCTTGAGGGCACCTTCGCCGGGCTTCAACCCCAGTTTTTGCGCGTCTGCAAATGTGATCACATCGGGATTGATCGGAATGTTCCCCGTCTTCTCAACCGCGTCATCCCAGAATGCATCCACATCCTTGACACCCTTCTTTTTGCTGGCGGCCGCCAGCAACGCATCCACATCCACCTCCGGTTCGGGTTCCTGCTCTTGAACCGGGACGAACATCATAGGCTCGACCGCCTCCTCCTCAGGGGCAGTTGGTTCTACAACACCATCCACAGACATCACTCCAAGCGACTTCAAGATGTTCTCCACATCACCGCGCACGAACAACATACCCTCCACTGTTTGCAGGATGCGGTCAGAATTGGCAAGTCCCTTGCCAGCCAGCAACAAGGCGTGTGAACTATCCACGGGGATCAGGATCAAGTCATGGTCGCCGCCGCGAAAGACATGGTAATTATCCAGATGTTCCTGGCGGATGATACGTGAGACCTTGAATGCCGCGGAATAAATCCCCATAAGCGCCGCGAGCAGGGAAACTTCCATGCTGCTGTCATACAGGTCGCCTGCGCGCGCGAGGACGCGGCCGCGGTCGTTGATGAGAAAGACCGCATCTGCCTTGATCTTCTGGCGGAAACCGCCCAGCAACTCTGCAATGGACTGGCGATGCTCCTCGGCTTCCTTGGCAGTCTCCATCGGAAAGATTGTGCGCACCAACCCAAGACCGCGTTCCACCGCATCCAGAAAATCGGCAAGCGGGATGGGTTTGTCGAAAATCGCAAGCGCCCCCGCGTTCAGCATCTCGTCGCGTGCCTTGCGTTCCGTTATTCCGGAGATGAAGATCACCCGCATATCCGGGTGGCGTACCTTGATCTTACGCATCAACTCCACGCCCGAGATGCCAGGCAGGAGGTAATCCGACACAAGCAGATCCACCTTGCGGCGTGATGCCTCGAGCAAAGCCTCCTCGCCGGATGGTGCATCAACAATGTCCAGGTTATGCCCCAACGTCTGCAGGGTCGAATGGAGCAGTCGGACAATGTCGCGCTGGTCGTCAACGAGAAGAATACATGGAGCGGTCATAAGTTGTTTTCCCTGCCTTGTTCTATTCCACAAGCCAGCAGGCCACCCAATGTTCAGGGGCGACCTCCTTGAACACGGGGTCCTCCTGTGAACATCGTTCCATCGCCACCGGGCAACGCGGGTGGAAACGGCATCCTCTGGGAGGGTTGAGCGGGCTTGGCACATCGCCTTTGAGAATCACGCGCTGTTTCTTCATGCGCGGATTGGGAACAGGTATTGCAGACATCAACGCCTGTGTATAGGGATGCAGCGGATTACGGAACAGTTCCTCGCGCGTGGTCAACTCGACCATCCTGCCGAGGTACATCACAGCCACGCGGTTCGAGACATGTTCGACTACAGAGAGGTTGTGTGCAATAAACAAATACGTGAGGCCAAATTCCTGCTGGAGGTCCTTCAGGATGTTCAACACCTGCGATTGAATGGAAACATCCAACGCAGAGACCGGCTCGTCACAAATGATAAAACTGGGACGCAATGCCAGCGCGCGCGCAATTCCGATGCGTTGACGCTGGCCGCCGGAGAATTCGTGGGGATAGCGGCGGGCATGATAATCTTCAAGACCCACTTTCGCGAGTGTCTCCAGCATGATCTCGACGCGTTCCTTGGGAGTTCCAACCCTGTGAATGTGCAATCCTTCCATTATTGATTCGCCAATTGGCACGCGCGGATCAAGTGAAGCATACGGATCCTGAAAGATGATCTGCATCTCACGACGGGCCTGTTTTAGTTCGCGAGGCTTCATGGAGAAGACATCCTGCCCATCAACCACCACGGAGCCGGAAGTCGGCTCGATCAGGCGGAGCATGGTACGTCCAACCGTGGTTTTGCCGCAACCGGATTCACCCACCAGACCCAGCGTCTCACCCTTTCGCACAAAAAACGAGACATCATCCACAGCCTTGACCTGGTTCACCACACGCTGAAGCAGACCAGCGCGCACCGGGAAATATTTGACCAGATTCTTTACTTCTACGAGGGTCTCCCCTTTATGATTGTTTTCGTTTTGCATTTCTCATGCTCCAATGAGGGGATGACTAACCGGCCTTCAACGGAGGGATGTGTCCCTCCGCACTCTGGTACAACCAGCATCGCACCTTGTGCCCCATCTTGACCTCATCCAGTTCCGGTTTTTGTTCCGTGCAAATAGTGAGGTCGTGTTTCATGCGCGCCTGGCAGCGCGGCGCAAAACGGCACCCGGGCGGCAGATTGACAAGGTTAGGGACAGAACCAGGAATCACATCCAACTGTTCCTTGATTTCACCGAGAACGGGGATGGAACCAATCAATCCCTGAGTATAGGGATGCAACGGTTCATCGAAGAGTGTATTGACGTCAGTTTGCTCGACGATCTCACCCGCGTACATGACCGCCACGCGTTCCGCCATCTCGGCCACCACACCCAGATCGTGTGTGATAAGGATGACAGAGGTGTTCATCTCCTTGCGCATGTCGCGCATAAGGTCGAGGATCTGCGCCTGGATGGTCACATCTAGCGCGGTGGTGGGTTCGTCCGCGATCAAGAGTTCAGGCACACAAGCCAGCGCCATCGCGATCATGACACGCTGCGCCATGCCTCCCGATAATTCATGCGGATATGCTTCGACACGGCGTTCGGGGTCCGGCACGCCGACCATTTTAAGAAGTGAAATGGCGCGCTCCAAGCCTGCCTTCTTTCCGAGGTCCTGGTGAATATCCAGGACCTCCGCCAGTTGATCGCCAACCTTGAACACAGGATTCAAGGCAGTCTGCGGCTGTTGAAAGATCATGGAGATGCGATTACCACGTACCTTGATCATCTCCTCTTCGGGAAATTCAAGCAGGTTTTCACCGTCCAAAAGGATTTCGCCCGCATCCACCCTGCCGGGTTTGGAGATCAAACGCATGATCGAAAGCGACGTGACGCTCTTCCCGCATCCTGATTCACCGACCAACCCCAGTACCTCCCCGGGATACACTTCGAAGTCCACACCGTCCACTGCGCGGACAACGCCGTCTTCAGTGTAAAAATACGTCTTGAGGCCTTTGACTTCCAGCAGAGGTTTGTTTTTGTTCATCAGGAGATGCTCCCAATTCAGAATGAAGGCATTATAGCAAAGAATTCGTCAGGCAACGGCAAGTCAAATTGTCAGCGAGGCGAATGCCAGGTGAAACCGAAACAGGCATCAGGGCGGAATGAGGCGGACGTAGTCCTATTGACATCCTGTTCCATAGTCGAACGATTCGATATCCGCCAGCGCGTATGCGGAGAACGGGTCAAGTGTGAATCCACAGAAATCATTCCGGGTCGCGGCAACTTTGAGGCGCATGTA
>DATIUT010000338.1:0-4653 GCA_035466615.1 Anaerolineales bacterium
CAGGAGTTGTATCCGTCTTTCCGTACGCGGATCGAGACAGTGTTGAAAGAGATGGAGAAGGCGGGGTATCGTCCACGCGTGCAGACTGCGTGGCGCTCGGTGGCAGACCAACTGGATGCCTATAAGCGCGGCACGACCCGCGTGCAGTTTGGGTTCCACAATGTCACCGCCGCGAATGGCGCGAAGGAGTCACTGGCGGTGGATATCTGGGATGATGACCGTCTGGAACAGGTCAAAGTGGATTTCATGTTGCGTCTCGCCGCGGCGGCAGAGACCCAGGATTTGACCACTGGCATCCGTTGGGACCTTGCCGAGGCAGATCAAAAGCTGATTGATCTGGCGTTGAAGCACCAGATTTGGGATGCAAAGTTGCGGGTGGGCTGGGACCCGTTACATGTGGAGCCGTCCGGGATCACGATCCAGGAGGCGATGGATGGGAGGCGGCCTGATTTTTCACAGCCCCAACCGCCCGGGGACACTGGTCAATTCCAGGTAAAAAGAAATTATCGAGTCCAAAATGTGGATACGAGCGAGAGCACGGAATATAACAATTGGAGCACGGCCTTCAAGCCGGTGACGCTGCTACCCGTCCCATACCTGTCACAAATTGGGGAAGGGGCCGACAACCATAGGAACGATTGTGGCGCGGTGTGCGCTATCATGTTCCTGCGCGCGTACACAAACATAACCATGACTTCGGATCAGTTCTATGCCCTCTTCAATATTCAGGGCGACCCATATCTGAGCGTTCCAACCCTGCGCAACGCGATGGGAAAACTCGGTGTGCTGACCGGTTTCAAGGCTGGTTTAACCATGGCGGATTTGTTCAATACCTTTGCAACTGGCAAGCCGGTCATCGTGTTGATCCGTTACAAGACTCTGGAGGACGCCGGCCTGACCGAGAAGCATTATGAAGGTCCACATTTCGCGGTGGGTGTGGGCATGGATTCGAAATACATCTATTTGCACGACCCGCTCTATACCAATTTTTCGGATGGGGATGCACATGCATATCCGCTCGATCTCTTTTGGAAAGCATGGAAGGATGTGGCGATTGACCCAAAATTTCCCAACCCGGAACGTTCGGCGATCATTCCCGTGGTCGGACTGGGTTATCGTATGGAACGCCGGGTCGTGATCAACATCGCCGCTTTGAATATGCGTTCAGGTCCCAGCCTGACGAACAAGGTTGCAGGTTCGCTCAAAAAGGGACAGGTGGTGCATGTGACGCGTGAGGTCAATGGCTGGGGTGAGATTGAACAGGACCGCTGGATCTACCTGCCGTACACACTGCCTGCGCCACAGTAGTTTGGGCGGGCGTATGGTTCCAGACGGTATAATCGCCCCATGAGCGACTACCATTTCCATCATCCCATCGAAGTCCGTTACGGGGATTTGGACCCGCAGGGACATGTCAACAACACAAAACATCTCACATATTTCGAACAGGCGCGCATCGCCTATATGATCGAGTTGGGACTGTTCGCGAAAGACCAATCCTTCATGGAGATCGGCGTGATCCTGGCGGATGTTCACATCACATATCTTGAGCCGGTCTATTTCGGACAGAACGTTAAAGTTGGCGTTCACATTTCGAAATTGGGAAACAAGTCCATGACGTGGGAGCAAAATATCGTGGACGCGGACACAGGCAAAGTGCTGGCGAGGGGGGAAGTGATCATGGTGACATATGACTACAAAGAAGAGAAGACGATCAATATTCCGCATGAGTGGCGGGAAAAGATCAAACAGTTCGAAGGTTTAAAGGTTTGAAAATTAGAATCTTCGACAAGTTCAGAGCAGGCGTCCAAACTCATCTGCTGACCTGTAAATTTGCAAACAAAGAGGAGAATCATGCCATTACCAACCATCAATCAGGAATACTTCGTTGACTTTCTCGTTGACTTATTGAACATCGCTTCCCCCACGGGTTTTGCAGAACCTGCGATTGCCTTTGTGGAAAAAGAGTTATCGCAATACAAACAATTGGAATTATCCAGAACACGTAAAGGCGCATTGATTGCAAAGTGGAAAGTGGAAAGTAGCCTGCCTCCCGTTGCCCTGACCGCGCATGTGGACACGCTCGGCGCGGTGGTGAAGGAGATCAAGCCCAATGGGCGCTTGAAGTTAAGCCGTATTGGCGGGATTCAGTGGCCCAGCGTCGAGACGGAAGGTGTGTGGGTGTTCACCTCCAAAGGCGAGAAAATCCGCGGCTCGGTGTTGATCGATACGGCGTCGGGACATATCCATGGCGCAGAGGGAAGCAAAACCCCGCGTGACGATGAGCATATGGAAGTCCGTTTGGATGCGCGCACAAAGTCAGAAAAAGAGACTCGTGAATTGGGAATCAACATCGGCGATTGCGTGGCGTTCGACCCGCGCGTCGAAGTGACGAACGGTTTCATCCGCTCGCGGTTTCTCGACGACAAGGCGTGCGTGGCGAATCTCGTCGCGGCGATCAAGGCGATGGCAGAGGCGGGCCTCAGTCCTGCGCGAACCGTGTACTTCCACATCTCCAATTATGAGGAGGTCGGTCACGGCGCATCGGCGGGAATCCCATCCGAAGTGGCGGAGTTGGTCACAGTGGACATGGCGGTGGTCGGCGCAGGTCAGGAGTCGGATGAGTTCGGCGTCACGTTGTGCATCAAGGATAGCGGCGGCGTGTATCACGAGGGCCTGAATAAAAAGCTGCGCGCGCTTGCCGAGAGAAATGGCATTGCCTACAAGACCGATGTGTATCCGCTTTATGGCTCGGATGGCGAAGCGTTCTGGCGCGCGGGCGGTGATGTGGCGCTGGCGTTGATCGGTCCCGGCATCGACGCGTCGCACAACTACGAACGCGCCCATATGGATGGACTGGCCGCCACAACAAACTGGATCATGGCATATTTGTTGGAAGGGTAATGAATCGGGATGATTGCACATCCATATGACAATGAACACAAACTTCGATGATTCTGTAGATACGGTTGAAGCCAAGATCGGATCCATCGCACCGGATTTCAAATTGACAGCATCCAACGACCAGGTGATCAGCCTCTCCGGTTTTCGCAAAAAGAGCAACGTGGTGTTGTTCTTTATTCGCGAATACACCTGAATGCAGTGCCGTTCCCATGTTTCCCAGTTGGGGAAACTTTACGAGCAATTCAAGGAATCAGGTGCAGAGATTATTGTGATACTTGGCGATACACTCGAAAAAGCGAAAAACTATGCGGGCATTCTGAAACTGCCCTTCCCTGTGTTGTCTGATCCTGAGCGCGCGGTCTATCGCATCTACGAGTTGGAAAAATACTTTCAACTATTCCAGCGGACGGCTTCCCTGGTGGTGGATCGTGACGGCCTGGTGCGATACATCAAGCGCACCACCAGCCCGCTTGTCTGGCTTCAGGAAAGCCGTGAACTTTATGGATTTGTGGACAGCATGAACGACTGAAATAGAACGGGACTGGGTTTTCACCAGTCCCGTTTTTTTTATCCATGATAGACTCGCAATATGAAATTCGATGCCGCACTTCCCCCCACTGGACTGAAGGACATTCCCGCGATTGCGAAAGCCGCGGAGACAATCGGATTCGACGCGCTGTGGACGCAGGAGACCCAACACGACCCCTTCCTGCCCTGCGCCTTGATCGCCGAACAGACAACGCGTCTCAACTTCGGGACGGCGATCGCGGTCTCCTTCGCGCGCTCCCCTGCCAGCCTGGCTTACACCGCCTGGGACCTTGCCGCCCAATCGGATGGACGATTCATCCTCGGGCTGGGCACGCAGGTCAAGGCGCACATAGAGCGGAGGTTCGGTCAACCGTGGCCCGAGTCGCCTGTGAAGAAACTGCGCGAGCAGATCGAAGTCATCCACGCATTCTGGGATTGCTGGCAGAGCGGGACGAAGTTGAACTATCGCGGGGAGTATTACAAGATCACGTTGATGTCGCCGTTTTTTCAGCCTCCACCCCTCCCCTCGCTCCCCTCCCCAAATTCCGCTGGAATTGGGGGAAGGGCAGAGGGTGGGGCTATTCCCATCTACATCGCCGGCGTGAACACAGGGCTTGCGAAACTGGCAGGCGAATTGTGCGAGGGATTCCATGCACATCCGTTTCACAGCCTCCGTTACATGAAAGAAGTGATACTGCCCGCCATTGAAGAAGGCGCAAAGAAATCCAGCCGCAAACGGGAGGATGTCGCTGTTTCGATCACCGCCTTCATCGCAACTACTCCCGAAGAGATGAACTTCGCGCGGGCACAGATTGCCTTCTACGCCTCCACCCCGTCCTACCGCCCTGTCATGGACTTGCACGGCTGGGGCGGCGTGGCGGAAACATTGTCCGCACACGCCGCGAAGGGCGCATGGGTGGAAATGCCGATGCTCATCACAGATGAGATGTTGAGCGAGTTTTGTCTGGTGACGGAAGAGGACAAACTGGCAGATGAATTGAAAAAACGCTACGAAGGAATTGCAGATCGCCTGACGTTGTACACTCCTTTTGTGCCGGGGGAGAAGGATGAGTGGTGGAGACAACTCGCAAAATCCTTTGACTGATATTCAATAAGAGATATTTTATGGCGACAAAAAAGAACTTGCTTGCGAAGATTGATGATACAAATGAAAAAATTTCCGACTCTCCAATCATAAAAGGATTAATTGATGGGGGTCTT
>DATIUT010000339.1:0-9721 GCA_035466615.1 Anaerolineales bacterium
AGGCAAGGATCAAACCAATTCCAATGGGAAGGCCCACCCAAATAACCAGTGATCGCCACTTCCTGAATATGGACATCTTAACCTTCCCCATGCACAGACGCTATGAATCGATACCCCTCACCTAAGATCGTTTCGATAAAACGCGGCTCGGCGGGGTCGTCATTCAGCACTTTGCGGAGTTCAGCCACGCGTGTGTCCACGGTACGTGTACCGGCAGGATATTCCCAACCCCATACTACCTCGAGCAGGCGTTCTCGCGTTATGGCTTCATCAGGATGTGTCATCAAGTGCTCTAAAACAGCCAAAGCCTTGGGAGTTAATTCAAGCGGTTTCCCCGCAAGCGAAGCGCGTCGGGCGCGCCGGTCAAGAACAAGATCTTCGGCAGTGAGAAGCCACGCGGTGGAAAGTGAACGTTCACCGGGGCGTGCCCTTCGTAACACCGCTCGCACACGCGCGAGCAATTCATGCGGATCGAATGGTTTGTTGAGATAATCGTCCGCGCCTTCCTCGAGGGCAAGCGCGCGTTCAGACGCCTCCCCCACTTGTGTGAGGAGTATGGTGGGAGTCCAGATGCTTGACTTGCGCAATCGCCTCAACGTTTCGCGGCCGTCCATGCGCGGCATGAGCACGTCGAGAATGATCAGGTCCGGGTGGTGTTTTTGTGCCTTATCGAGCGCGGACATACCATCGGATACGACCAGAACATGAAAGCCCGCGCGCTCCAGGAAAGGTGCGAGGCTGTCTGCAATGGTTGGGTCGTCGTCGGCGAGGAGGATTGTCGGTCTGTCGAGGGACATTGATTCTCCCTCACCCCTGCCCTCTCCCACAGGAAGAGGAGACAGATGGGTGAGAAAAGCCTGGTCACGCGGACCAGGCCTCTCTTCCGGAATGAAGCGGGGTTTAGCCCGTCCAGTCAAAAGTCTTGATGATCAAGTCGAACACTGCTGACTCTGCAACCTTGTCAAAGCTTGGCGGCGGTGTGGGATATGCGCCGGGATCGGCGGAGTGTAAAACAAATGTCAGGCTGGCGCAGTTATTGTTCGCCAGTGAAGAATAGGCAACATAATCATAGACATTGCCGGCGGCGGCGCCGGTGCCGGATTCTTTGAAGAATTGAATTCCATTGATCGTGACATTTTCTGTTGTGGCTGGTGTACCGCCAATATCCGGTGACTTGCATGGATTGGCTGCCTCCGCCACGGTCACATCAACATATTTTTCAGAGAGGTTGGTTCCAGAGGTGACAACCGGGATGGTTATGCGTGCATGAGCATCTGACTGGCCTGAAATGGATGAACCGTTCGGATATTTAAACTCAAACCCGTATTTCTCACTGAAATATTTTTCCCAGCCGCTGGTTGGATTCTGTGTCGGTGAAGGAGTGGGGGTGATGGTGCAAGGTACCGGCGGTGTTGCGGTTATTGCCTGTATTGTTTCAGTACGTGAATT
Organism: Anaerolineales bacterium; assembly: GCA_035466615.1. Classification (GTDB taxonomy): domain Bacteria; phylum Chloroflexota; class Anaerolineae; order Anaerolineales; family Villigracilaceae; genus Defluviilinea. The sequence continues at coordinate 1,450 of DATIUT010000339.1, forward strand.
ATTTTGTTCGTTACTTTCCACAACCGCACCGTCAAAATCAACCACCGCTACAATGGGGTCGTTGTTCGGGTTATTGTAATGAGGGAAAAAGACGGCCTTTGTTTCACCGGCAGCCAAAGCGCCCACGGTGAGTGGCATATCATTTACCTTGAAGTTGAAACCGGGGGCTGGCGCTTGTCCGATATTGGCGACCCAAACACGCAAACCAAAGACATCGCCGGGAGATAGACAACCCGGATTGGGCAATTCCACCTTCATTTGAGTGATTGTCAAATCAGGCAGGGCGGAACTACTACCGCCCGGGCGGTAAATGCGGGGACCAACCCAAAGGGCGCGGTCGCCGGTGGGCGATCCCACAGCGAGGACAGTAAGGATGAACTTGACATCCTTGCCTGCGAGCGGGGTCAGGTCAATATCCACGTTGAAGACGCCGCCTTCGTGTCGTTCGAGGAACGGGCCCCAGAAGGTCTTGATCGGGTCGGACCCGGTTTGGTAATCGAGGCGGAAAACGACGTAACAATTCGTCGCGCCGAATTCACAATTGATCACAGATTGAAAACGGTCGCCACTCTTCACGTTGAAAGCGGGGTAAATGCCCTGAATGTATCCATCCTGTTTGTTTTGCGGGAAGGTGATGAGACCAGGGCGCGGATCGGTGGAACCGTTCTCCAGTTTTGGGGTGCTCACTTTCAATATAAAGCCTCGTGTGTCGCCCTCGGTTCCGGGACAGGGAAGCGCGCTGGAGCCCGCGCCACTAAACCATGAAGCCGCACAGGCATTTGCAACAAAGTCGTAGGCTGTGCCGGTCAACGGAGTGGGTGTTGCAGATGGTGTGGCTGTGGGACCTCCTTGTGTGGCAGTAGCTGACGGCGTGCCGGGCGTGACGGTCGGTCCCCCGGACACCTTGATATCCACCCACCAGGGTTTGTTGGCTTGCGCACCGATACCGAACAACGCACCGCTCGCGTTCTTGAACATCCAATAGCCGCGATAGGAGCCGGATGAGGTGGGAGCCACCATGTTGATGGAAATATCAACGGTCTCACCGATAGCAACTTCCTTGGTGAAAGCGGCAGACGAAGCCGCGCTCATCTTTTCGCCACTGAAGAACACAAGTTGATAGGAGGTGGTCCATTTACAACTGCCGACATTCTTCAAACGCCAGGTCTTTGTAAATTGCGCGCCCGGTTGCAGGACAGAACCATCCGGGAAGTTAACATCGGCAACGAACTGAGCCTTATCGCAGGATGACGGCGGGACAGTTTGCGTAATGGGTGCAGGCGTCTTGCTCGGGGTTGCTGTGGGAGGCGTGCCAGTGACAGTCGGTGTGGCAGTGGCAACGCTTCCCTTGCGGACGATGACCGGGTTACCCCACAACGCGCGGTCACCACTTGGGGAACCATACGCAGAGATATACAAAATGAACTTGACATCCTTGCCAGCAAGAGGAGAGAGGTCAAGGTTCGCGCTATAAGTCAGACCCTCATAGCGTTCCCGGAAGGTCCAGAAGGTCTTGATCGCGCCGTCCGCTTCATAATCGAGGCGGTACGCAACATAGCAGGAAGTCGCGCCGGATTCACAACCGATGGTTGCCTGGAAACGGTCACCGCTTTGTACCTTGAAAGCCGGATAGCGTGCCTGGATAAATCCGTTCGTGATGTTCTGGGGAGCAAAGAGCAAGCCAGCTTGTGTGGCTGTAACGCCGCTCTCGAATTTTGGCGTATCCTTCTTTAGTGCGAAGCCTTTTGCATCGCCATCAGTACCGGGGAAGGAAAGTCCGCCCGCGCCGCTTGACCAGGTGGCCTCGCCTGCCTTGGCAGTAAAGTCATAGGCAACACCGGTGGTCGTACCGCCTGTAACATTGATCTCGACCCACCAGGATTTATTCGCATTTGCTCCAATGCCGAATAAAACGCCAGAAGCATTCTTGAACTTCCAATAGCCAATGTAATGACCGGGGCTGTTCGGCGCTGTCATGTCCACGTTGATATCAATGGTTTGACCCGGAGCCACACTCGACGGGAAGTTGATCGAGGCCGGTGCACCCATTTGCGCACCAGAATCGAACACAAGCGAGTAGGACGTGGTCCATGTACAGGTACCGATGTTCTTCAAGCGCCAGGTCTTCTTGAAGGTTGCTCCGGGTTCATATTTCGTGCCATCGGGCACAGTCACATCTGAAATGAACTGAACCCAATCACACGTGGTCGCAGATGCAGTTGTGGGCAATGTCAACGCAGGGACAAGTGAAAACATAAGGGCCATCAACAGCATCGCTGATGTAATTCTTATTCGTGACTTCATAGCATTCTCCTCCATCCAATTAAGTAAGACGCTCAAAATAAGTCAAAGGTTCCGCCAAATTGAGTATAACGTCACTTTAACGATTGTTCAATATCATATTAATGACCATTTTTCCTCATAATTGAAAATACCCCGCGCCGGAACATGTTTGGGAAATAAAAAATGGGGGCATCAAGATAACCCAATGCCTCCATTTTCAAAGTAAAGCGAACTTGCAGGTTTTATCTATGGACCAGTGAACCCAAAGGTAGCCATCATGGACTCAAATACACTTGATTCTGTCGCTACATCGAATTGGGGCGCTCCATTGTTCGTCGAATAAAGGACAAAGTTCATGCCGATACAGGCATTGTTACGCAGGGTCGAATAGGACCTCCACCCGTAGGTATTGCCCAAAGCCGAATCTGTACCTGTCTCCAGCAGGAAAGTGATCCCATTGATGGTCACATTTGATGAACTTGTGGGAGGATTGGTAAAGGCGGTCGTATGGCATGGACTCAGCCCATCCACAACCACAACATCAAGATACTTCCCCACCAAATTCGTCCCGGATGAAAACGGGAGCGAGACATGTGCCCTGTTATCAGACAAGACCGCAAGGGACGAATTGGATGGGAGCATGAAGGTAAAGCCATATTTGGAATTGTTGTATACGTTGGATGGCACCGGCGTCAAAGTTGCCGTTGGAACGGCTGTAGTTGGCGATGATGTGGGTGCCAGCGTCGAGGTTGCCGTGGGAGTGGATAGGGATGGCAATGTGACAGTAGGCAACGGGGTTCCGGCCACCTTGATGGCGGCATAAATGGGCGTGGTATACATGGAGCCTGTTCCAAAGTTAATTCCCTTTTGGTTCTGCAGGATCCAATAACTGATATACGATGCCGGGGTTGACGGGGCGATGAGGTTTACCGAAAGATCCACAGCCTGACCCGGAGACACACTCGATGTGAATGGAACGAAATCAGGTCCGCTCATCTTGTTGCCGCCCGAAAAAACAAGGCGGTAACTTGTTGTCCACGTGCAGGTACCAACATTCGATAAGCGCCATGTCTTGGTGAAGGTTTGGTTCGGAGCAAATGTTGTCCAATCAGGGACAGTGACATCGGCGACAAATTTCGCACGGTCGGTGCATTTTGTATCAGACGTCGCGGTGGGGGCAGGCGTAAATGTGGGACCCGGCGTGGGTGTGATCGGAACGATGTCCACCTGCCGAACCAGACGCGGCTGGACCCACAAGGCTCTGTCGCCGGAAGCGGGTCCATAAGCCAAAACCGACAGGACAAGGTTTATTTTCTTCTTCCAGGCAATCGAAGTAAGGTCAATATCAATATTGGCATAGCGACCGTCGTACTTTTCCTGTGTCTTCCAGAACGTTCTCAACCCAGTCGCGTCCTTGTATTCGAGCGCGTAGGTCACGTAGCATCCCACTGCGCCGCCCTCGCAACCGATCGTTGCCTGGAAGTGATCGCCGGGAAAGATATCCATGATCGGATAGACACCTTTAACGTAGCTGTTGTATTTATTTTGGGGAATGATCAATATTCCGGGCCTACCCGCCGCTGTACCATCCTCCAAAGTTGGGTTGTCAAGTCTCAATGCATAACCCCACACCGCTGCAGATTCCTTATAGGGGCACCATATCCCTCCACCATCGTAATGCCAGGTGGCTGCACAGATATCGGCACTGAAGTCATAAGCGGTCACGAAAGGTTTGGTGACTTTTATATCCACCCAAAATGCACCACTGGCTGCATAGCCTATACCGAAAACCACACCAGATGCATTCTTCAATTTCCAGTAGCCGCGATAGGCGCCGGGAATTGAAGGCGCAGTCAAGTTAACAGAGAGATCCACGGTTTGCCCGGGCGCCACATTGGATGGTAAAGACACGGAGTCGGGGCCGCCCATTTGCTCTCCGCTGGAAAACACGAGGCTATATCCAGTTGTCCAGGTGCAGGAACCAATATTCTTCAACCGCCATGTTTTCACAAAGGGTGTCCCCTTTTCAAAACTCGTCCCATCGGGTATGGTCACATCTGCGATAAATTGCGCCTGATCACAATAGGTCTGCGCGGCGGCATCGAGCGAGGGTGTGCCCACCGATAAGACAAGCATGACAAGCACAAAAATAAACGAAAGGGGTTTTAATGCTCCAGTTTTCATTTCGTTCTCCTTCCTTTTTCAGTATATCCCTCAAAAGACCCTGTTTCAATAGCAGAATGGGGGTATTTGCATTACACTATAATTATAAAAATGCCCCGCACCATCCTGCATCTCGACCTGGATGCCTTCTTTTGCGCTGTCGAAGAGACCCGCAACCCGGACCTGCGCGGTAAGGCGTTTGCCGTGGGCGGCAGGCCCGATGAGCGCGGCGTTGTTTCCTCCTGCTCGTATGCCGCACGGAAAATGGGTGTGCGGAGCGCCATGCCAATGAGTCGGGCGCTCAAACTCTGCCCCGGGCTGATCGTCGTTTCCTCGCGTCATCGCATCTATGGCGAGGTCTCACGGCAGGTGATGGAAATTCTCCACAACACAACTGGATTGGTGGAACAGATCTCGATTGACGAAGCCTTTCTCGATGTCTCGGATATTCGGGACGAACCCGAACGCCTCGCGCGTGGACTTCAGGCCCGCATCCGCAATGAATTGCATCTTCCCAGCTCGATCGGGATCGCATCCAACAAGCTCGTGGCGAAGATCGCGACCGAAGTTGGCAAAGCTCTCGCTCTAAAGCGGATCAAAGTTCAGGGGTTGGTAGAGCCTCCGAACGCTGTAACAGTTGTCCCGTATGGAGAAGAGGCGGTGTTCTTGAGTCCATTGCCCGCGGATATGTTGTGGGGAGTCGGTCCAAAAACATCCAGGCGATTAAGCGAATTGGGCATCCACACGATTGGGGATATCGCGAAGTGGCCGGAGAATGAATTGATCCGTTTATTTGGCGAGAATGGGCGCGATCTTGCACGTCATGCGAAGGGGATTGACAACCGCTCCATCGTAACCGAGCATGAGACGAAATCCATCAGCCAGGAAGTGACATTCTCGGTGGATGTGCGTGACGACAAGGTTTTGCAAAAGACAATCCGCGAACAGGCCGTGCGTGTGGCATCGCAATTGCGGAAGAATGAACTGGCAGGTTCGACGATCAAGTTGAAACTCCGCTGGCCCGATTTCACCACATTGACGCGGCAGATAACGCTTGGCCATCGCACAGATCAGGAGGATGAAATTGCAAAAGCCGCGTTGGAATTGATGAGGAATGTGCGTAAACCGCATCAGGCAGTGCGGTTGATCGGTGTTGGTGTCAGCGGGTTGGGACAGCCGATCCGTCAATTGGGATTGTGGGATATGGATAGTGAAAAGTCGCGTAAGTTGCAGGAAGCTTTAGATGTGCTGAGAGATAAATATGGGAGGGATGTAATTCATAAAGGAGAAACAAAATGAAAACTCTCGATCTAAAGAAAGAACTGAAATATTTATACGCACCTTCTGCAAAGAAGGTGGAAATTCTGAAAGTGCCAAAGTTACAATTCGCCATGATAGATGGCGCAATCGAAAAGGGGAAAGAGCCCGGCAATTCACAGGGATTTCAAGAAGCAACACAAGCGTTGTATAACATTTCATATACGCTCAAATTCATGCTCAAGAAACGCAAGTCCAATCCGATCGATTATCCTGTCATGGCATTGGAAGGCCTATGGTGGGTGGAAAACGGTTTCTTCGACATCACGGTCAAGGACAATTGGTTTTATACGCTTATGATCCTGCAACCCGATGTCATCACCAAAGATATTTTTGCCGAAGGTTTGAAACAGATCCGCAAGAAGAAAGGTGATTCCCCATCTCTATCCAAAGTGCGGCTGGCTGATTTCGAGGAAGGCATGTGTGTACAGATGATGCACATCGGACCGTATGCCACCGAACCTGCTACCATCGAACGGATGCAAGCCTTTGCATTGGAAAATGGCTACCGCGACCGCGTCGGCCCGAACGGCAAACACCATGAGATCTATCTCGGTGACCCGCGTAAGGCAGACCCTGCAAAACTGAAGACCGTGTTGCGACATCCGCTCGAGAAAACGAAATAATATGACCGTAAAAACAGGCACCATATCCCTCAGCACACACGGCAACGCGGATATCCACGACATCACCGACCAAATCGCAAGCGCTGTCTCCAAAAGCGAACTGAAAGCTGGAACTGTGACGGTCTTCTGTCCGTCATCTACAAGTGCAGTGACAACCATTGAATACGAAAACGGCGCATTAAGCGACTTGCAAAGGCTCTTCGACGAGGTCATTCCGCAAAGCCGCGAGTATGCGCACAACGCCCGCTGGCACGATGGCAACGGACACAGCCACATCCGCGCCGCCCTGCTTGGGCCATCATTAACCATTCCATTTGTGGAAGGTCAACTGACATTAGGCGCGTGGCAACAGGTCATTTATGTGGATTTCGACAACAAGCCGAGAAGAAGAGATCTGATCCTGCAAATGATCGGAGAGTAGAGAATACAATTATGGGTACATGGATCTCACATCTACGCATTGCAGAAAATTTAATAAGCCACATCCCGAACGTGGATGTGGTCACTTTTACATTTGGCAACCTCTCGCCTGATTCGGGGATCCCCAATGAAAACTGGACGGAGTTCGACCCTCCCAAAGAAGTGACTCATTTCCTGCAAAAAGGGGAAGGTGAGCACGCCATCCATGATCTTGTATACTACGAGCAGTATCTGGCGAACATCCAGCCCGAAGACAACATAGAACTCTACAGCTTTCGTCTCGGCTATTTCTTCCACCTGATCTGTGACATCATGTGGGCGCGAAGGATTGCCACAACCACAAAACAGGACTTCAAAGAACTGTTCGAGAAAAGGCCTAAAGAAGCGGTTGGTATCATCAAAGATGACTGGTATGGACTGGATCAACTTTATGTAAGAGAGCATCCCGAAAGCAATTTCTGGAACGTGATCATGCTAAATCCAGACCCGCCGTCCTATTTGTCTTTTGTGAAAGACAAAGCCCTGCACCAGCAATATGCGCACATCCGCAAATATTACAGCGAGCAGGAGGACAAGCGGTTTCTGTCCCTGCCATATCAATATCTGAACGAAGAGACGATGACCCGCATGGTCAATGACAGTATTCAGGCGGTTTTACTCGTTCACAATAAGGTGAAAAGAATGAAGAATTTCGATGGGCTGAAGAGTAGCATCAGCCTGTTGCCAGAAGCGTTGACCAGTCCGTATGAGTCGCCTTTGGGGAATCAATAGCGCCGCACCACCCCTCCCCAAATCCACAATTCAGGTCTGAATTTGGCAACCCCAATCATGCTTTCGGGTTTGGGGAGGGTGCCCGAAAGACGGGCAGGGCTGGTCTGCAACTTCTTTCAAACACTTGCGTATGTCCCTTGTAGAAATCATTGAAAGGAGTGCAACATGAACACCAATTATAAGCAATTGACCCGCAGTACATCCAATCGCATGATCGCGGGTGTGTGCGCAGGCTTGGGTGATTATCTCGGCATTGACCCGACCATCGTCCGCCTGTTGACCCTGCTGGCGTTCTTCACGGGCTTCGGCGGGATCGCGCTGGTTTACCTGATCATGGCAATCGTTGTCCCTGAGCAGACCAATGCACAGCCACAGTAACTGAAAAGACCAGGTTGAAAAGCCTGGTCTTTGATTTCTTTATGAAGTATAAAGCGATAACGATTATTCAACTTTTTTACCATCAGGTAAAGTTGCGCCTTTCAAGCTCAAAACTTTTTGCAATTGCCGTTTTGTTACGCCTTTTGCACCTGTCAAATCTGCACCCATTAAGGTACTTGAGTTTAGAGTTGACTAAAGGAGCGCAGTATCTGCGCAGAAGACATTAGAACCTTTACAATCGAGAAGCAGTCAAGCTTGCGGTAGGTTTTGCACTTTTTTGCTCTTGAAAACGATGTTGTGTCGTTTTCTTGGAG
>DATIUT010000340.1:0-11678 GCA_035466615.1 Anaerolineales bacterium
GACCTTTACTTATTGCTGGTGAATCAGGTGCTGGCAAGACAGGTTTTCTGCGGTCCATTGCAAATTCCCTGACGCGAACACACAAACCAGATGATCTGCAATATGGAGTTGTGACCGACCATCCTGATGAATGGAATGTGATTGAGAACACCGCTCATCGTGTAGGAATGTTTTCTGCCGATCAAACGAGCGCGCAGGATTTTATGCTGTCACTTGCGTCCTGGACACATGCGAACAAGAATTCAAAACAGTCTGTCTTGTTGCTTGTTGATGATCTGGAAGCCGTTGCCAGACTGGACTTCGCCGCCTTGCAGAATTTCCGCTGGTTGCTGGCGCGCGGACCCTCACGGCGCGTCTGGCCTGTCATTGCGATGAACGCTGAACGGTACGGTCAGGTGCTTTCGTGGATTCCGATCTTTCGCACGCGTATCTTTGGACGCATCAGAAATGAACGCATCGCGGATGTTTTAAGCAGTGACAAGGCATCAGCGTTGGACAAGCTCGAGGCGCCGATTCAGTTTTCCCTGCGCGAGAACGGGAATTGGATCCATTTTTGGCTCCCGAGTTTCTAGTCGTCTAATCCCTCTTGTGCTAGAATCAGGTTGTAAGTGCATGAAGTTTGGTGGTCTCAGCAATCAGAAGGGGAATCTTGTTTCACTTCCTGGCGCCTGGGTGTCTGCGATCCCGTAGTCATGCATCGTCGTTCCGTCCCGCCGCTGGCAGTTGCTTCACTGCCCGGCATACACCTAGGAGAAGAGAATTAAATGGAAGCGAAACTTTATGTTGGAAACCTGCCATACAACACTGTTGATGCAGACTTGGAGAATTTGTTTTCACAAGCTGGCACTGTGAAGTCTGCGCAGGTGATCAAAGACCGCGTTAGCGGACGCTCAAAAGGCTTTGCCTTTGTCGAAATGTCCACTGCCGAAGAAGCCCAGTCGGCCATCAGCAAGTTCAATGGCCAGGACTTCAACGGGCGCGCCCTCACTGTGAACCTTGCCCGTCCCCGCGAAGAGCGCCCGGGTGGTTCACGTGGTGGTGGCGGAGGTCGCAGGCAGGGCGGTGGCGGCGACCGCGAACGCAGACGCGATTACTAGTTCGTTCTAATCCTTTGAAGTTTTGAGCCAAATGGGCGGCGCCATCCATTTGGCTCAAATTATTTACGGAAGATTGGGGAGGAGACTATCATTTTGGGCAACCATTGCCCGGAAGAACGACTGGAAAAGTGACTTTCACCCCGAGTTATGGATAACGGTCAATATGCCTGATGATTTTCTCATTCGAGAATATAAACCGGAAGACTTTGACGCTGTGACGATCCTTTGGCGCGTCGCACGCGAGAAATCCGTGCCGGGGTTTCAACGCGAAAAGGGACATTTCTTTTACGAAGACCAGGACTACTTCCAAAATCGAATTTTGCAGAAAAATAAAGTTTGGGTGGTGGATGTGGATGGCCGCCCTGTGGCATTTATTGCGATGGAGAATGACTTTATAGACCAGTTGTATGTCCACCCCGATCATTGGAGAAGGGGGGTCGGGGAAGTTGTGCTGGGTTTTGCACGCGAGCAGTACCCGGACCACTTATGGCTTTATACTTTACAGGTCAACGTCAACGCGCGTGCATTTTATGAAAAGAACGGATTTGTCGCAGAAAAGTTTGGATTCAGCAACCCGCCGGAGAATGAACCGGATGTGGAATACCATTGGAGGAAAAAACGCAGTGCGCCCGGAAGGATGCTTTGCAGCATTACGTAACTGTAACAACTGCCATGTCAAAACAAACCCGCCCCGTTTATCTTGAAGTAAATCTTTCTCAATTAAAGAGAAACATCGAAGCCATCCGTGCACATGTCGGCTTGGCGAAAGTTATGCCGATGATCAAGGCGAATGCCTATGGTCATGGCGTGGATGGTGTTGCCCCGTTCATAGAGCCATATGTGGATTATCTCGGTGTCGCGATCCTCGAAGAGGGGATTCATCTGAGAGAATTGGGAATCGCCAAACCTATTCTCGTTGCCGGCGGGACACTGCCGGAACAAGTCCCTTATTTTGCGGACTACGATCTGACCCTGACCGGCTCATCCGTTGAATTGCTGGATACGGCTGAAGAAGTTTCTCGAACCAGTGGCAAACGTATCAGGACTCACCTGAAGATTGATACCGGCATGGAGAGGGTGGGAGTCCACGAATATGAGGCCGAGGCATTAATCCAAAAGTCGGCAGCGTGTAGCCATTTAGATATAGAAGGGATTTATACACATCTTGCAAATTCAGAAATGGCAGACAGGCATCATTCAAAAGTGCAACTTGAGCGATTTCAAGAAGTCCTGGATGTGTATCGCAAGTTGAGCATTCCGGTGCCGCTAATCAAGCATGTGTGCAATTCAGGTGGTATATTGAATTTGCCCGCGGCGCACTTCGATATGGTCCGCCCGGGGATCCTGTTCTATGGTGTATATCCCGGCACGGAAGTGGATCGAGTCGTTGATGTGAAGCCTGCTGTGACCTGGCATGCAAGAGTCTCCTACTCGAAACGGACGCGGCCGGGGCGGCCTGTCAGTTATGGGTCGTTGTGGCAGCCTGAAGTCGAAACGCGAATCGTCACTGTCCCGTGCGGATATGCGGATGGGTATTTCCGCCGCATGACGAATCACGCGCAGGTGGTCATCAATCAAAAAAGATATCCGCAGGTGGGGCGCATCTGCATGGATCAATTCATGGTGAACGTTGGTGACGATGAGGTCCATGTTGGAGATGACGTTATATTATTGGGTGATGGGATCGCCGCAGAAGACCTTGCGGAGTGGATGGGCACGAATGAATATGAGGTTCTTACAAATATCAACGCTCGCGTGCCGCGTGTTTACGTCAATAAGTGATGGTAGAATGGGGCGATTTCATTTGAGGTGAAAAGTGATGAATTTATTTCGAAAGTACTGGCAGATCGTTGCAATTGCCATTGTGATCGTGGTGCTCGACCAGTGGACAAAGGGCCTGGTGCGTGCGAATATTCCATTGGGCGGCACATGGCTTCCTGAATCGTGGGAATGGCTCAGCCCGTATGCGCGCATCGTGCACTGGTACAACACAGGCGCGGCATTCGGCATGTTCAAAGAAGGAAGCATGGTTTTCACTGTGCTTGCCTTTATCGTGATCGGCTTGATCCTTTATTACTATCCACATGTTGAGAAGGCGGATTGGTCACTGCGCATTGCGATGAGCATGCAGTTGGGCGGTGCAACCGGCAACCTGATCGACCGCCTTACGATCGGGCACGTAACAGATTTTATCTCTGTCGGCACGTTTCCGGTTTTCAATGTGGCGGATGCGAGTATCACTGTCGGTGCGGCTGTATTGTTTTTGGGTATATGGATGATGGAAAGAGCCGAAAGGAAGAAGGCTGGACAGAATAGTGAAACCCCAAGCGAAGTAACAAGTGAGTGACCGCGTATTAACTTTCCGTTTTGACAAAGAGACTCCTGAACGACTTGATAAATTTTTGGTCGGGCTGCTGCAGGAGTTTTCGCGTTCACGGATCCAGGGTTTGATCGCAAATGGTTTCGTGGATGTGAACGGTCACGCGGCGAAGAAGGCAGGCCAGACACTTGAAAGCGGATTCAGCGTGACGGTTCGGATTCCACCAACAGCGCCGACCGATTTGGTCGCTGAGGAAATCCCGCTCGACATTGTTTTTGAGAATGACGACCTGGTCGTAGTCAATAAACCTGCCGGTATGGTTGTCCATCCTGCCGCGGGTCATTCCTCGGGAACCCTGGTCAATGCAATGCTGGGATATGACCCTGATCTCGAAGGGATTGGCGGTGAGGAACGCCCTGGCGTTGTCCATCGCCTCGATAAGGCGACCTCAGGTTTGATCCTGCTTGCGAGAAACGAACGCGCCCACCGCTGGTTACAGGATCAGTTCCGCTTGCGGAAAGTGGAAAAGACCTATCTTGCCCTTGTGGATGGCAGGCCGCCGACGCCATCCGGCCGTGTCGAGGCCTATATTGGCCGTGATCCCAAGAATCGAAAACGTATGGCAATTGTCTCAGAAAGCAAGGGACGCGAGGCGATATCGGAATATAAAACCGTTGAAGAGTTCGCCAAACATACCCTGCTGGAATTTCATCCGCTGACTGGACGCACGCATCAGATCCGCTTGCATTGCGCCTTTTTGAAATGTCCGATCGTTGGGGATGAAGTGTACGGTCGAAAGAACTCCACCGTTGAAATCGAGCGGCACTTCCTGCATGCATATCGGTTGAAAATCGTTTTGCCAAATGAAAAAGAACCCAGGCAATTTGACGCTCCTTTGCCTGAGGAACTGGAACACATACTAGACAATCTGCGGTCATGAACATTGCTCGTCATTTGATATTGGTCAAACATTCCCTGCCCGAAATTGTGGAGAGTGTGCCTGCCCGTGAGTGGAACCTTTCAGATGAAGGGCAAATACGCGCCCAAAAACTTGTTGAGCAATTAAGGACATATCAGCCTGAAATTATTATTTCGAGTATAGAACCGAAAGCCAGGCAAACCGCTGATATTATTGGCGAGGCCCTGGGATTGAAATTCATGATGATGGCAGGTTTGCACGAACATGATCGGAACAGTTCTCCTTTTTACTCAAACGATGAATTTCAGTCCCTCATACGGGAATTCTTTGCAAAACCAGACAAGCTGATTTTCGGAAGCGAGACAGCCGATCAGGCGCTTGTGCGGTTTCGAAGGTCCATGGAATGGATATCGAAATCCCATGAAGATAAAAATATGGTTATCGTTTCTCATGGGACGGTGATTTCCTTGTTCGTTTCATGGTTGACGGGATTTGACGGGTATCTTCTGTGGAAGGAACTGGGTTTGCCTTCCCTTGTTGTGGTTGATGTGCAAAACAAAACATTGCTCAAAACAGAAAACATAAACTGAGGAGAGTACTATGGAATATGTTGACCTTCGTTCTGATACCGTGACCAAACCCACACCCGAGATGCGTGAGGCGATGGCAGAAGCCGAGGTGGGCGATGATGTTTATCGTGACGATCCAACTGTCAACAAGTTGGAAGCGATGGCCGCTGAAAAATTGGGCAAGGAGTCCGCGATCTTCGTTCCCTCGGGCACCATGGGAAACCTGCTCGCGTTACTTGTCCACTGTCAGAGGGGTGATGAGGCCATTGTTGGGGACAAGTCTCATATCTATTTGAATGAAGCGGGTGGGATGTCTGCATTGGGCGGCATCCAACCCTGCCCAGTCTTGAATCAAAAAGACGGGACGCTTGCGTTGGATGACATTCTTGCCTCCATCCGGAGCGAGGATGTACATCACCCCATCACACGTTTAATCTGCCTTGAGAATACCCAGAACATCTGTGGCGGTGTCCCGTTAACTGCGGACTATACGCGCCAGGTTGGCGAGATCGCGCGCAAGAATGGTCTTGCATTGCATATTGACGGCGCGCGTATTTTCAACGCGGCTGTCGCTCAAAACGTGGATGTAAGGCAGTTGGTTGCACCGGCAGATTCTGTGATGTTCTGCCTGAGCAAGGGATTGGTTTCTCCCATCGGGTCGATGCTTGCAGGAACAAAGAGGTTTATTACGCGTGCGCGCCATCTGCGCAAGATGTTGGGTGGTGGGATGCGGCAGGTCGGTGTGATCGCCGCGGCGGGGCTTGTTTCACTGGAAAAGATGACGACTCGTATAGGCGTGGATCATGCGCGTGCCAAAAAACTTGCGGAGGGGCTGCGCCAAGTCAATGGGATCGTTGTCGATGCGGGCTCGCCATTCACCAACATGATCTATTTCAACCTTGCGGAAAATATTCAGATCAGTGCGCCCCAGGTGGCGGAAAAGATGAAGGCTCTCGGCGTCTTGGTGGACCCGGATGATTTGCGCCGTTTCCGCCTCGTGACGCATTATTGGGTGGACGATGAGGCTGTGGAAAAGACAGTTTCTGCTTTCAAGAAAGTGTTGCGCTAAATAAAATGGACAGGCGGTCTCGCCTGCCCATTTTATTCCTTCCAGAAATCTGCCCCTGGCTCAATTTGATTCCTGCCCCGCTCCTTTGCGACATATAACCGCTTGTCTGCAACATCGATCAAACGATAAATCTCATCTGCTTCGTTCGGAAAAACTGCAATTCCCTGACTGACGGTTGGGATGGGGACGGCCTGTTGGTCGCGGTTTACCACATGTATCCCTCTCATTGTCTCGTTGATTCTTCTGGCGATATGCAATGCCTGCGTTCCATTTGCCCCGGGCAGGGAAATGACAAATTCTTCGCCGCCCCATCTTCCAACCGCGTCCGTCTGTTTTATATGATGTTGAATGGCTGTGCACAGGGAATTTAAAATACGGTCACCGACCAGGTGCCCATATGTGTCATTATACTGCTTGAAGTAGTCGATATCGAGCATGATCAGGCTGAGGGGTTTCTGGGATCTTAATGCTTCATCCGCCTGTTCTGTAAGAACCTTGAGGAAATATCCGTGATTATAGACGCCTGTCAAACTGTCAAGCCGCGCCTGCCTTTCCACTTGGGCGTGACGAATGGTATTGTCCAGTGCAAGGGTAATATGTTGACCAAGACTGGTAAGCAACTCAAGGTCAGCGTGGTCGAAAGCGTTGGCTGTGTAGGATGCCAGCGCGAGGACACCGGTCACATTTTCAGCTTTGAGCGGCACGCCTATCCAGGAAAGACTCGCCCTCTCTTTTCCAGTGATAAACCGGTCAACCCCATCCAATATGGTTTTCTCCCTCATGTCCGGCAGGAACAATTCCTTCTGATTCTTGATCACCCAACCGGAAAGTGTCCCTTCGATGGGGATGCGCATTTCATTGAAATATTTTCCATTGTCACAGAAAAATTCGAGCTGGATCTGGTCGTCTCGGACGATGCCTATGAAATAGGTGTCTGCATCGAGCGTGTCCTGGATCGTTGCTTTCAACAGGGAGATTGTCTTTTCCATGTCGAGGGTCTGCATGATCTGTCGGCTGACTTTGTTGATCATCTCCAGCCTTTGTATGTGTTGTTGGGTGGTGTCTATTATTCGCATGATGACTTCCAAAACGACGATTGAGACAAGGAAGGGCACTGTATATTCAAGGATGGCATCGACCGCGTTGAGCGCAGGAAGATACATTGGCAGGGTGATCGTTGCGAGCAGGAGTAGTATTAGATAGGCATGAAAACGCCCCGAGGTCGTTGCCGTTACTACAACACTAAAGATGATCAGAATATGTGTGACTTCGCCCAAATTCTCAGGTAATAGAAAGGCAAGAATCCCAAGCCCGGTACCCGCAAGCATTGAATTCATTAATTTGTATATCTTGACACGTAAGGTGGATCGGACGATCAGAATATGACCGGCTATCAGATAGGCTATCCCAATGACGCCAAAAACCGCCAACAAAAAATTCTGCTTTGGATGCGCCGACATGGCCTCCATGATTACACCAGCCAATATGACAATCGTGACAGCTGTCATCGGTGAAATGAAGCGCCTGATCTCGTGCGGGGCGAAAGGCAAAACAGGCTTGGTGTTTTTCATGCGAGTCTTCCCCCTTCGGTGAAATCAGCGTACGGCAGCTGCGCCAACGCTTCCACGACCTCTTCATCGAATAGAACCTCTGAGTGTTCCCGCAGATATTGCAATGCTTCATCCGGCGTGGATCTCTCTCTGTAACTGCGGTTACTGGTCAATGCATCGAAAACGTCCACCACTGCAAAAATTCGTGCATGGATGGGAATATCCTTGCCTTTAATGCCAAGCGGGTAGCCGCTCCCGTTCCAGCGCTCGTGATGATAACGAACAACCGCCATGCTTTCCTGTGAAAACGGGATTCGTTCTACAATCCGTGCGCCGATATCGGGATGTAGGTGCATGATCCTCCATTCATCGTCGGTCAACTTGCCCGGTTTGTGCAGGATGGTGTCGCTGATTCCGATCTTGCCGATATCATGGAGGAGTGCGCCTCTTTCCAGCGCTTTGAGCTGCTCATTGTTTAACCCTAACCTTTCCCCCAACAGACAAGCTAACCGGCTGACGCGCATACTGTGACCTTCCGTCTCGCGGTCGCGGGCGTCAAGGGCGGACATCAAAGCCTTGAGCGTTTGATCGTAGGTTTTTTCCAGCTCTTCGTACGCGGCTTCGATCTCCTTTGCCTGTCTTCGAGACTCAGTTAACAGGTTTACGCGCTCAAGTGTAACCGCCGCCTGGTTTGCCAGTAATTGGATGTTCGCAAAGTTCTGCCCGCGGATCTCAGGGATCAACATCCACAACGCACCGATCGGGCGCGAACGTGTGAGCAGGGGGTAGCACGCCAATTCCCCTTTTTCCGTGGTGAGGAACATGCTTTGGCCCGCTTGGATGGCTTGACGGATCCTGTCCATCGGGTGCTGGCGGCGTGCATGAAAACCATTGGTGTCCAGTTCGACTTCCGCCTGTATTTCTCCCTGCGGGGTCATGATGACAATCCCTGTTTCCGTTGCATTTGCGGCTTTGTGTGCAGCGCGCGCGATCGTTTCTGCCGCCTTGCTGACATCCTCGGTCATGATCACATCCTCGCTTAACTGTCGGAGCATGGATGTAATATTTTCCTTGTTTCTTAATTCCTGATACAGCCATGAACTTTCCACGGAAGCCGCGGCTTGCGTACTGAGCAGATCAGCAAGCGACTCGTCGCTTTCAGCAAAGAACATGCCCTCATATTTCCCGAACGCAAGGATCGTCCCGATGTTCAGACGGTGCAATCGAATCGGGATCGCCAGTACACTGCGCAGATTGGAATTGTCGATATCGAGATTATTCTGGCTTGTATATTTTCGCAGATCGCGCACACGGAACGGTTTTGCCGCGTTCAATGCGGCTTGGAGAAGCGGTTCGTCGGTGGGTTTTTTGTTCAAAGAGTTGAGCAGACGAGGCGCATCACCGGCATGTGCCGCACGGGAATATTCCCCCTGCTGGTCAAGCAGAGTAACGAACACAAACCGCGCTTCGAATGTCTTTCGCGTGAGCAGGGCGATCTCCTGCACGGCAGCTTGCGGGTCAAGCAGGGTTGTCAGCGAAATGCCGGATTGAGTGAGTCTGGTCAGACGCTGATTGTAATCGGCGCGTTCCCAGGCGCGCGTGAGTTCAGATGCCACACCCTCCACGCTGGCCACATCCATGTTGTTGAAAGTGTGAGTTTTGTCCGAACGCACTTCCAGCATGCCCATGAGTTGTCCGTGTGACATCATGGGGACAATGATCATCGAGTGGGTATTCTCATTATTGATTGGCGTGAAATCCGCATCCAGGGTCGTATCGTTTACGATGATCGTCTTTTTCTGGCGGGCAACACGTCCATGCAGGCCCTTGCCTGCGTCCTGCCGATGCCCTGGTGGTATGATGTTGGCCATGGAACCGCTCGATGCCAGCGCGATCAAATCCTTTTTATCTGCTTCGTACATCAATAATGAAACGACCGTGCATTTCACGGCTCGTTCCAATGTGTTAACTGCGAGTTGTGCGGCTACGGGTGGATCCACCTCTGCATTGAGTTGGTGACTTAACTCAATTAGATAGGTGAGTTGGGTTGTCCTTTGTTTCTCAGCATCCAGTTTTTGGTTTGCGATTGCTGCCTGCTCTTTTAAAGTATCTGCGTTTTTCATCAAATCGAGCAAACGCAAGGTTTCCTTTTCCTTCGCATCAACTTCAACGACGCTCGTAAGGGGGAAAGAAGATGTGTTTACGATGATGCCGTAAATGGTCAGGGTGGTGATAAGGCTGGTCAAGACGAATCCGCCCAATCGCGTGAGCGAACCGGATGAGTCCAGGAGGAGAAAGATGCCAATGACAATGATTGCCTGATTAAGAATGAGATGTGCATTGCCGCGCCACCCTGCGTTGGGCAATCGGATGGCGGAGACAGCCCAGATGGTGGCAACCGTAAAAAGCGCCGCCCCAATGACGATACTTCCCCAGTCAGGCAGGGGCAGGCAGGATTTCAAGTTGGTGGGCAGGATCAACAGACCCTGTGCAACTATGGACAATGCCCCGGCAACGCTAATTTGTATTTGATGGGACCGCTTTGGCTGTAGGGGTGACATGTTCTCACGATATTATATTTCAACCTGCATGAAACGACAGTACTAAATCCGTTACTTACAGCGTTGAAAGTTGTTATCTGTTATAATTTTTTCGAAGAACTGCATTGAGGGGCAGTGACTCTTATCCTTAACTGAAAAAGAAGAACCCATCATGGACAAATTTGTCACACTGCAACAAATTGACGAAGCGGCGGAGGCGATACGTTCGAGGACTTCCTACAAGCCGCGTGTTGGCTTGATCCTCGGTTCGGGACTTAACGCCCTGGCTGATTCTGTCCAAAAAGCCGAATTTATCCCTTATAGCAGCCTTCCCAACTGGCCCCGCTCAACCGTCCATGGGCACGCAGGACGGCTTGTCATTGGCGAGCTGGAGAGTCAGTCCGTTTTTGTGATGCAGGGGCGTGTCCATTTTTATGAAGGCTACAGCATGTCGCAAATCACATTGCCGGTGCGCGTCATGTTGCGACTCGGTTTGGAAATGATGATCGTGACCAACGCGGCAGGCGGGATCAACCCTGATTACGTTCCCGGCGATGTGATGCTTATAACAGATAATCTTAATCTGGTGGGAATGTCCGGCGCGAATCCTCTCATGGGACCAAACATTGACGAGTTGGGCCCGCGTTTCCCGGACATGAGTCGCGCCTATGATCTCGAGTTAATGGAGGCTGCTAGAAAGATTGCATCGAAAAATAATATCCTCTTGCGGGAAGGTGTTTATTGCGGCTTGAGCGGTCCTTCCTTCGAGAGCCCGGCTGACCTGCGTTTCCTGCGCATGGCAGGCGCGGACGCGGTGGGAATGTCCACAGTGCCTGAGGTGATCGTAGCGCGGCATGGCGGCTTGCGCGTACTCGGGTTTTCCGGCATCAGTAATAAAGCCAACCTCGATGGTTCGACAATCACGACGCATGAAGAGGTCATCGAAGCCGGCAACGTAATCACTCCAAAGATCGAAACGATCGTACGCGGTGTATTGCGTTCGATATAGGCGGTCCTTGTCATGGGCTCGATCTATCGTTCCCTTGCCACTTACAGTCCCCTGATCTACATTGTCCTGGCGATCATGGGTTTGTACGCTTTCCGGAGGATGTGGCGTATATGGCGTGAGTGGAGTGATGCCGTTTATTCCCTTGAACGTGAATTTGCGTTGAATAGACTGGGACGGGCAACCGCGTTTGGATTTTTGATTCTGCTCCTGTTCTTTGCCGAGTTTTATGTCGCGACGTTCATTGTGCCGTCCCTGCCCGCCTCCGATGTCATGGTGACTCCCACACTCGATCTCCTTGCCACACCGGTTGGGACCCTCCCTGCAAATGGAACAGTACCGCTTGAGACACCGGCCGCGCAAAGTGGAGTGAGCGGGTGTGTCCCTGACCAGATCATGCTTACCTCTCCTGATTCTGGTGAGGAGATCAAGGGTACAGTGACATTAAACGGTACGGCGGATATACCCAACTTTGGCTTTTACAAATATGAGATCGCGCCGGCGGGAACCAGTAACTGGACAACAATCTCCGCGGGCGCAACACCAGTCAAAGATGATGAATTGGGGAAATGGGATACCACCGCGCTCACAAACGGGGATTATTTTCT
>DATIUT010000341.1:0-5453 GCA_035466615.1 Anaerolineales bacterium
TTCCTGCCCCGCGTGTATGGCAAGTGTTTCGAATTTCATTCGGGCTCCTTTTTGTTTTGTCGGAAATCATACAGGAAGAGTCTGCTTTGGGCAATGATCATTCCTGGTGTCAAGGATAAAAACTGAAATCAAGAGAGTCGTAACTGAAGGGAACTCGATGCCTGTGCCGCCTTTCCTTGTTTCTTTCCGGGGTATGCAATCGCCTGTTGGCGTCGTCTATCTGCTTCAGATAATTTGTATTTATGACTGGAGAATCCATGACGAAAACAATCCTTGCAGTTCTTGCCCACCCCGATGATGAGTCCTTTGGCATGGGCGGCACGCTCGCACTATATGCCCGGCGCGGCTATAACACTTACTACATCTGTGCCACGCGCGGCGAAGCGGGGTCTGCGGATGAGGAACACCTCAAGGGATATAAAGACACCGCCGACATGCGGACGGACGAGTTGATGCGTGCGGCTAAAATTCTCGGTTTGAAGGGCGTCTTCTTTCTTGGGTATCGCGACTCGGGCATGCCCGGTATGGACGCGAACAAGCATCCTGACGCGCAGATCAACCATCCAATTGAGGAGGTGGCGGGACGCGTTGTGAAATATATTCGGGAACTCAAACCGGATATTGTCTTGACCTTCGACCCAATTGGCGGATACAAACATCCCGATCACATTCACATTCAACAGGCGACAACGCTCGCCTTCGAAAAAGCGGACGATGCTTCCTTCCACCCGCAATCTGGTTCGCCTTTCAAGCCGCGTGCTCTCTATTATCATGTTTTTCCACGCTGGTTCCTGAAGTGGATGACGACTCTCATGCCTTTGTTGGGAAAAGACCCGCGCAAGTGGGGGCGCAACGGTGACATCGACCTGACGGAACTCGTTGTGGATTTTCCTGTTCACGTAAGTTTGGATATCCGCCCGGTGGCGGAAATCAAGAGTCATGCCGGCGCGCAACATGCTTCACAAGGCGGGATCCAGATGCGTCGCGGGTTGATGGGCTTGGTGACGAAGGTCTTTGGCGAGAAGGAAGATTACATGCGCGCATATCCGCCTGTAAACGGGCGGTTCAGCAGAAAACATGATCTGTTCGATGGAATCTGAGCTCAAACGGTTGGGAACATTCCCGACCGTTTTTTCGTTAATTGTTGCAATTGGAAGAGTGATAGAATCCATTCGTCTATACCTATGACAAATACAACTTCAAATCCTGTTCGGCGTTTTGATCTGCCGCGAGTGCTTGCGGTACTGTTCAAGCCGCATGCGGCGTTTACCGAGATGGCATCCGAGGCTCGCGCCACCTGGTCAACTCCCATGTTGCTGTTGACTGTCACTGCTGTCCTTGCAGTGGTTGTAGCTGGATATCTGAAAACCCGCGCGGCAATGATGGGTGAGGTTTCCCTGCCTCCCGATTGGGAGTGGTGGACACCTGAGATGCAGAACAACTACATGCAGGCGCAGCAAGCCACACAAGGACCGGTATTCATGTATATTATGCCGCTGGTCGGTTCCCTCACGGGATTGTGGCTGGGCTGGATTGTCCTTGCCGGTCTACTTCATCTTGGTTCCACCCTGTTCGGCGGGCGCGGCTCGATGCAAAATGCGTTGAACCTCGTTGCGTGGGGAAGCCTTCCATTTGCGGCGCGCGATGTGCTGCGCATTATCTATATGTTTCTTGCACGACATTCCATTACCAGCCCGAGTCTTTCTGGTTTTGCAACATCCGAGTTTGCTGGGCAACTCCTCGCGCGGGTGGATCTCTTTTTGCTTTGGAACGTGATCCTGCTCATCATCGGATTTGCAATTGTAGACGGCCTACCGCGCAGTAAATCATTTGCCAACGTCTTTATTGTGATGGCGCTCGTACTTCTCGCGCAAGCAGGGCTGGCTTCACTCACTTCAAATCTCGGCGGGTCCGCCATTCAACGCCCATTCTTCTAATCCAATTCCCCTCCCCAACATGACCGAACCATTTATTCGCATCGTTGGTTTGAAAAAGCATTACCAGATGGGTGGTACAACTGTCCGCGCGCTGGATGGTATTGATCTTGAGATCATGCCGCATACCTTCACAGTGGTGATGGGTCCCTCAGGTTCCGGTAAAAGCACCTTGCTCTATCTGCTTGGCGGATTGGACCGTGCCACATCCGGCGAGATCTGGGTGAATGACGCATCCCTTGCGGATATGGATGAAAATTCACTGGCACTCTTTCGCAGGCAGACGATTGGATTTGTCTTCCAATCCTTCAACCTTATCCCGAGCATGACCGCCCAACAAAACGTGGCATTCCCCTTGCAGTTCGCAGGGATGAATCCATCGCAACGTGACACGCAGGCGAACAGACTCCTGACACAGGTCGGGCTTGGCGACCGGTCAACTCATCGCCCCACAGAACTTTCTGGCGGACAACAGCAACGCGTCGCAATTGCCCGCGCCCTGGTCAACGACCCAAGCCTGATCCTCGCTGACGAACCGACCGGCAACCTCGATACCACCAGCGGCGCGGCGGTGATGCAATTGCTTTCCGACCTGCACCGTTCTGGCAAGACTGTACTGGTCGTCACGCACGACGCCCGCATGACGCGCTTTTCCACACAAAATATCTACCTGCTCGATGGGCGGGTGGTCAGCGAGGCAGAATATCAATCCGCCGCGCTGGAAGTCATCCAGCAGTTGTAGTGTTTTTTTACCTGAGTGTTTGGAGAAAAATGAAAAACAAATTCTTATGCATCATTTCTCTGGCTCTTTTTGTAGCTTTGACGATGGCAATTGCACCAGGCCCAGCGTATGCACAAACCTCCACTCCTCTACCTCCTCCCACTCTTGCCGGGGTTTCTCCACCGCTAATTTACAATAATGTGGATAATATCGTCACCATAACCGGAGACAATTTTGACACGACCTCGCAGGTTTCATTGGGAGGTACTGCGCTATTACGTTTGACCCAGGGTTTGACTGAGTTGACCGCCCTTGTCCCTGCCGGGTTTCCGATAGGTAATTGGGCTATTGTGGTGACAACAAGCACCGGAAGCGTTTCCTGCTCCTCGCCCTGCGTCACTGTTTCCACGCCACCTCCCACCCCTACAACCGCCTCTATACCATTCTCACGTCCGCAATTTGTGGTCAGGACAACCAAATTGGCGGGGGATGTGAAGACCGGCGCGAATGTCACATTGAAAGTTGTGATCGAAAATGCGGGGCTGGCCACCGCATATAGCACCCAGGCGGCATTTGCCTCCACCGACCTTGTTGCCACAAAAACGGGCGGCATCGCGGCAATAGGCACCGTCGCCTATGATTACGAAGTGGACGTCAGCCAGACCTTTTATGTTTCCGCGCAGATCTATGGGCAGGGCATTATTGTAGTGGACATGACGCTCACCTACTATGACGGGGCTGGAACAAGTTATTCAGATAAGTTTACATTGTCTGTCCCAGTCAACGGCGGGACAGTATATAGTGGTCCGGCGGCGGCGACTGCCACTCCCACGGGCGTGAAAAGTTCACAGCTTGTCATCACCGGCTATTCGGCCAGCGTCGACCCTCTCCAGCCCGGTGAACAGTTCGCTCTCGATCTGACAGTTCAAAACGTCGGGAACGTCAAAGCCCAGCGGATTACCATGATCGTTGGCGGCGGCTCGAGCGGATCATCAGACGGCGGGACCCCCCAGCCCGGCGGTGTATCAGGCGGCACAGGTGATTTTGCGAACTTTGCCCCGGTCGGTGCTTCAAATGTGCAGTCCTTGGGCGACCTTCCAGCGGGTGAAAAGACCCAGATTACACAGAACCTGATTGTCAATGTATCCACAAATCCGGGCGCGTATCCGATGCGAATCACCTTCTCTTATTTGAACGACAAAAACGAGGTGATCAACGACGAACAGGTTATTACACTGCTTGTCTACAGCCTGCCAAATGTGGATGTAAGTTTTTATCGCATTCCCGATCCCTTCTTTGCCGGTCAGCCCGGTGCATTGCCGATTCAGGTTGTCAATATTGGCAAGCGTTTTGCCGTGCTTGGAAACATAAAGATCGAAGCAGAGGAAGGGACAATCGAAAACGGGACCGGCCTTGTCGGGTCGTTGGAGGCGGGTGGTTATTTCACGCTGGACTCGATGTTGATTCCCGATCAACCCGGTACGGTGACACTCAATATCACCATTGATTATCTCGATGATTTCAACCGACCGCGCCTCATCACAAAGAAACTGGATATCGAAGTGTCGGAGAATTTTGTCGAAGAGCCGATGATTGATCCATCCATGGAGGGCGGCGGGGAAATTTTTGTGGAAGAAGAGACCACCCTGCATAAAATATTTCGATTCATAAAGGGATTGTTCGGTCTGGATAGTTCCTGGCCCGTTTGGCAGCCGCCTGGTGGGGGAGGTCAGATATTCGAGGAGACCGTGCCGATTGCGCCTGCCGGCAAGGGTGGATAACCCAAACAAGCATGAAGCTGTCTGACCTGCTCCGTCTTATCTTTGGCAACCTGAGCCGACGCAAAGCGCGCGTCGCTTTGACTGCCATCGGCGTGGTCATTGGCACGGCGGCGGTGGTGATCCTTGTATCGCTGGCGATTGGTTTGCAGAAAAACGCCAATGAACAGTTGTATGGCATCGGCGATCTGACTCAGATCCAGGTCAGCCCCTCATATGGAGAAGGACCGGTGGTGGTTGGGCCAGGCGGGGGCGGGGGAGGAGTCGCGTCACAACAACAGGTATTGCTCACGAACTTTGCATTGGAAGATCTTCGGGCAATCCCCGGCGTGGAATGGGTCATCCCGCGTGAATACTTGATGTCAGGCGGCATGGTCAAATATCAGAAGATGGAAGGCTGGGCGAATATCATCGGCGTGGACACCGACGATCTCGAAGAATTGGGATTGGAAGCTGTGCAGGGTGACACAGCACTCGGACGCGGGATCATTGTGGTGGGTCCCATGGTCGCGAGCAATTTCTATGACCCGCGCCTTCGCCCCGGTCAGGAACCGCCTCCTCCACCCGATTTGTACGATCAGCAGATCCAGTTCATTGTTTCGAAATGGGATGCTCAGGGAAACGAGACGCGTAAGAACATCAGCCTGCGTGTGACCGGCATGCTGAAGGAGACGCGCGGCGAATCGGACTGGACCGTCTACATGCCGCTTGAGCAGGTCAAGATATTGAACGAGTGGTCAATGAACCGCCGTTTTAATTACAACAAGGATGGCTACAGTATGGCGGTCGTGAAGGTCTCGGATGTGAACCAGGTGATCGAGATCACCGATCAGATCACAGAAATGGGGTTTCAGGCGTTTACGCCGCAGGCTTTCGTGCAAGGTATCAATAATTTTTATGTGATTTTGCAGGTCATCTTTGGTGGTGTAGGTGCGATTGCCTTGCTGGTCGCTGCCATAGGCATTGCGAATACGATGGCGATGTCCATTCTGGAACGTACGCGCGAGATCGGCCTGATGA
>DATIUT010000342.1:0-6015 GCA_035466615.1 Anaerolineales bacterium
CAGCCTTGTTTTGTTGAACTTCCTTTAAGTCTTTGCGGACAATTGCCCAGATCGAACGCCAGTTCATGCTTCACCTGCCTGAAGAGCAAAATAAATATCTTCCAATGTGTAATCTCTAGGATCAACTTTCAGAATTGATTCGCCTTGTTCGACCAGATGACGAACAATGTCAGGAATGGCGCCTTCATTTTCAACCTGAATTGATAACGCTTCATTCTTGGCCGATACCTGAATCACGCCGCGATAAGCCTTGAGCTTATCTGACATATTCACTGATGGCGTTTTATGAAACTTGATATCAACCCATGTCACAGGCCATAGTTTTCTGGAAAGTTCGTTCAAACTTCCAAGTGCCAGTATTCTTCCCTTATTCATAATTGCCACACGGTCGCATAAACGTTGTGCTTCTGGTAGGTTGTGTGTTGCCAAGACAACGGTCTGTCCGTTTTGACTTGTCAAGTTGGCGATCAGGTCGTTTACTTGTTGGGCAGCTTCAGGGTCCAAGCCCGATGTAGGCTCATCAAGGAAAAGTAATGGCGGCTTGTGAATTAGCGCTCTTGCCAGGGCAAGTCTTTGTTTCATGCCTTTGCTAAAGGTCTCAACCTTGTCTTTTGCGCGCGCTGAAAGCTCAAAGAATTCCAACATTTCATCCACGCGGCGATACAACTCCGATTCAGGGATTGTTTGAAGCGTGGCGAAAAATTCCAGGTTCTCGCGCGCAGACAATCGTTCATACAGAGCGGGCGTCTCGGTCAAGACACCCGTTTTTCGGCGGACGGCTTCGCCCTGTGTGGCGGGGTCAAGTCCAAACACCCGGGCAGTCCCTGAGGATGGCGGCAGAATTCCGTTCAGGAGGCGAACCGTTGTGGTTTTGCCGGCGCCATTGGGCCCAAGCAGCCCGAAGACCTCGCCTTGTTTCACGTGAAACGTTATTTCGTCCACGGCTGTATGCCCGCCAAACAGGCGCTGTAGTTTGTTTGTTTCAATGATCGAGTTCATGGTGACCTGAATTTGTTTCACGTGAAACGGAGCAGGGGATGCCTGCTCTGTTCTTGTTATGCCTTTGTTTCCCGCTGATACAGCACATACGAATAGATGAGCAGGAAAAAGGTTGAGCCCATCAGAGGCGCAAACAACATCCAAAATGCGATCATGCCTCCGAAGAATCCGCCGATGACAGCCAGCACGCCCGATGCCATGAACAAGGTCGCGCCGAGTTGATGTGTCTTGTCCCAGACCATATCGCTGGAGAGCGTCCACGGGGTACGGATGCCAATGAAGAAATTGCGCTTTGCCTTGCGGAGCAGGGACCCGATGATAATGAAGAGCAATCCCATGGCGGGCAGCATCGCCTTGCCAATACCAAGATCTGTATAACCCAGGTTCCAGCGAAGTGTCAGTGCGTGGACGTACACCATGAAGCCAACCATGAATGTGATGAACAGGTTGAATGTCTCACGAAATTGGGCGATGTTTGCCTTGAGCGGGTCGATGCCTGGAATCACGAGGAAGAGCAGAAACATTCCAAGTGTGACCAATGGCATCATGAACACACCCCAGAACTTGGACATGTATCCATCAACCTGATCGTTGGCATTCCAGTGCGAAGCCATCTGGTCCGGCAGGCGGTTCCAGAGCAGGAGTCCCGCCAGCGTTGCCGCTGCGATCAGGATCAAAACGATAATGGTGGTGTTGCGGGTTGTCATTCTTTCTCCTTTACGGGAATTGTCACTTGTTTTCTTTCGGTTGGTTGTTTTGGGCAAGTGAGATCATGCCGCTCAAACCACCGAGGTTCATTGTGTCTACGGCGGATGAAGGCACGATCACGAGAGCGCCTTTTTCTTTCAAGCCTTCGAAGAGCATGTTCATCGCGCGCAAATGCAAGGCAGTGGGATTGTTGATGTACGCTTCTGAGGCCTCTGAGAACGACGCGGCAATTTGCTTCTCCGATTCGCCCAAAATCACGCGCGCCTGACGCTCCCGTTCCGCCTGCGCCTGCCGGGACATGGCGTCCTCCAGATCCTGCGGGATGACAATGTCGCGAATCTCCACAGAGTTGACTGTCACGCCCCAGGGTGTTGTGCGTTCGTCAATGATGTGCTGGAGTTCATCGTCAATCGCGGTGCGTCCTACAAGGATATCTGCCAGCATCATGCGGCCGATGATGTCACGAAGCGCAGTCTGTGCGGCCCAGGCAATTGCGGACTGATAATCCTTCACTTCGAGCGCGGCTTTTTCAGCATCCCAGACGACCCAGAACAGCACGGCATCCACATCCACAGGTACGGTGTCTTTGGTGAGTGTTTTCTCGGCTGAAAACGGTGTGACCATAACGCGGTGGTCGATCCATGATGGGATCGAGTCGATGACCGGGATAATCCAAAACACACCAGGTCCGCGGAGTGCGTGAAATTTACCAAGGCGTAACACCACAGCCTTTTCCCATTGCGATGCGACTTTGAGTGCATACATAATGTATGTGCCCACCACGGTCCAAAACACAACCCAGGCGCCAAGCAGTGCGTCGTTGAATTTCCCGTCGCCCAA
The DNA here is from genome assembly GCA_035466615.1 of Anaerolineales bacterium. Classification (GTDB taxonomy): domain Bacteria; phylum Chloroflexota; class Anaerolineae; order Anaerolineales; family Villigracilaceae; genus Defluviilinea. The sequence goes on from DATIUT010000342.1 coordinate 2,548, forward strand.
AAGAGCGCCAACTACAGCGATCAGCAGACAAGTGCCAAATAACGCTCCTGCAATCGCTGAGATGTGTAATTCTGCCTGTTGGGCCCTTTTCTTTTCAATTGCTGACTTGATGAATTTCGATTCCATTCTTCCTTTCTCCTTTTTACTCACTTTCGGACTGTTCCGATTCTCTCCAAACCTTGATCTGGTCGCTGACCATCTGGCGGACCTCACTCTTCGAAAACCCCAGCCGCATGGCCTCGCTGATGTATCGTCCGGTCAGGGTTTCCAGAGTCTCTCTGCGTAATTTTTCGCTGACGTTGGGCGGCGGAATTTCTGTGATATAGGTGCCGCGCCCTTGTTGTGTGGATATGATGCGGGCTTCATCCAAAATGCGATATGCTCTTGCGACCGTGTTGAAGTTGACGCGCAATTCTTCCGCCATTGCTCTTACGGTCGGAAGTTGGTCGCCTGACTTGAGAACGCCGCTGGCAATTTGTGTCTGTACCTGGTTTACGATCTGTGTATAGATGGGCAGACCGGAACGAAAGTCAATCTGGAGGGTTAGTCTCTTATTGGTCATGAATTGTATCTTTGTATTATTGTAATAATTGTATCATTGTAACAATTGTACGCAATTCAAAAAATTTGTCAAGGGGGAAAATGCCTGTTTGTAACAGCATCAGCCGTCCCTTGGGAATGAGGCGAAGCTTCCGCTTGAAAAAACTTCTACATGGTAGAATTCCTGCCGCACAACTTATCTATATTTATAGGATGACCGCGTGAGCCGCGGTATCAAGGAGTAAAAATGGAAGTCAAAACTGGAACCTGGACCGAGAAGAAGGGTCTGGCGCAGATGCTTAAGGGCGGCGTCATCATGGATGTGGTGACACCTGAACATGCGAAGATCGCTGAAGATGCGGGCGCGTGTGCCGTGATGGCACTCGAACGTGTGCCTGCTGATATTCGTGCGACCGGCGGTGTTGCCCGCATGTCTGACCCTGAATTGATCCTGAAGATCATGGATAGTGTAAGCATCCCCGTGATGGCAAAGTGCCGCATTGGACATTTCGTTGAGGCTCAAATTCTCGAAGCGCTCGGCGTGGATTATATTGACGAATCGGAGGTGTTAACGCCTGCCGATGAAACGAATCACATTTTGAAGCACAACTTCAAGGTGCCGTTCGTGTGTGGGTGCCGCAATCTCGGCGAGGCGTTGCGGCGTGTCGGTGAAGGCGCAGCGATGATCCGTACAAAAGGCGAAGCAGGGACCGGCGATGTCGTTGAAGCGGTCCGCCACGCGCGCACTGTTTTGGGCGATATCCGCAAATTGACAACGATGGTTGATGAAGAGCTGATGCGTTATTCAAAAGAGATTGGCGCTCCGTATGAACTCGTAAAAGAGACCAAGGAACTCGGGCGCATGCCTGTTGTCAACTTTGCTGCGGGTGGTGTTGCCACCCCTGCTGATGCCGCACTGATGATGCAACTTGGCGTCGACGGCGTGTTCGTTGGCTCCGGCATCTTCAAGAGCGGTGACCCGGCAAAGCGCGCGGCGGCGATTGTCAAAGCCGTAACGCATTACCAGGACGCGTCCATTCTTGCGGAGGTGAGCAAGAATCTGGGTGAGCCGATGGTAGGACGCAACGTTTCGCAGATGCCCGAGGAAGAAAAGATCGCGGGACGGGGTTGGTAATTTTCCAGCGGTTAGCTTTTAGCGTCTGGCTATCAGCCTGCTAAGAGCTGACCGCTACTTGCTGGCAGCCATATTATGAAAATCGGCGTATTAGCGTTACAAGGTGACTTCGCAGAACACATCGCGATGCTTGAGCGCATTGATGTTGAAGGGTTTGAAGTCCGTTTGCCCAGGCACCTAAATGGACTTGACGGTCTCATCATCCCTGGCGGCGAATCAACAACGATCGGCAAGCTTGCAGGTGCATATGATCTGATGGAGCCATTAAAGCAGTTTGGCCAGCGTCATGCCATTTGGGGAACCTGCGCAGGTGCGATCTTTATTTCAAAAGACATCGGGCGTAACCAGCCTTTGCTTGGTCTTATGGACATCAAAGTCCAGCGCAATGCATTTGGACGCCAGGTGGATTCTTTCGAAACAGACCTTGATATCCCTGAACTCAAACAGGCTACAGGATCGAATGCTCCGTATCATGCGGTCTTCATTCGTGCGCCAATCATTGAATCGGTGAGCGGCGATGCCAGGATACTCGCTTCAGTCTCCGGCGGGAGAATTGTCGCGGCCCAACAGGGGCATCTTCTCGCCACATCCTTTCATCCCGAATTGACGAACGATACGCGTTTCCACGAATACTTCCTTTCACTGGTTGATTAATGAGTTTCACCTGTCATTGCGGGTGGCGCCTCAGCGCCGCGAAGCAATCCTCAGTTTGATCAGGAGATTGATTCGAGCCATGCCCTCGCAATGACGTATAATATTTAAATATGTCCATTCGTCCGCTTGCCCTGCTGGACTTGCCCTATCTTTACAGCTTTCGCGATGAAGCAGTGGGACTTGATACCGCCCGCACATTGACCCGCGGGAATCCCCTGGGTGCAGTGGGATTGCTTTCCTATGTAAACCCAACTCGTCATATTTATTCAGCGATTGCCAATGGTGAAGAAGGTTCTGTGCTCGGGGGCATCACTCACACGAGCAATGAACCTTTCGCAAAACTTTATTATCTCGCCCCTTCATCACAACTTGCCCATCCCCGCCTCCCTGACTTGATCGAAAACCTTGCCGGGCAGGCGGGGACTTGGGGCGCGTTCCATGTCCTTGCCGAAGTGGACGAAACGAGCAACTCCTTTGTCTCATTGCGCAAGTCGGGTTTTTCGGTCTACGCCTGGCAGAGGATGTGGGATCTGTCCGATATAGCGGAGGCAGGTTCGGCACCCAATTGGACTCGTATCAAATCTGTTCATTTGCCGTCTGTGCAGAATCTGTATCATCAGATCGTCCCGCCATTGTTGCATCCTGTGGAGCCACAACCGAAAGCCACAATTGGCTGGATGTGTAATGAGGGCGCCAAGTGTTATGTAGGCGTGTCACATGGAATGTACGGGATCGTACTCACCCCGCTGATTCACCCCGACGCGACAAATGTCAGCGAAAAACTTTTGGCGTTGATCAGCAATCTGCCAGATCGCCGTACCCGGCCTGTGTATATTTGTGTACGTTCTTATCAGGCGTGGCTCGAACCTGTCCTTGCAGATTTGGGCGCGAAGTCTGGCCAACGACAGGCGGTGATGGTGAAACATCTGGTTCACATGGTCAAGGATGCAGCGGTTGCGCGTGCGAGTCAACCGGCAGGGGTGAGCGTCCAGCCTTCGAGGGTGAGTAAGATTGAGGGGAAGAAGTAGCTGTAAAGAGGTGGCAATGTCAAACAAACCCATCACATTTCGTTACCCATGGACGGATAAACTTCTCCTTGGTTTTGGGACAATCATGTTTACATCCCTGGCATATGTCAC
>DATIUT010000343.1:0-16064 GCA_035466615.1 Anaerolineales bacterium
CTTGCCCTGGTAGCTGAATGGATCGATGCCGGAGGGCTTGAAAAATAACAGGTATCTTGGAGCAAAAATAACTTAACGGAGCGGCACAGGGATTTACTAAAACATATAAGGCACGGGCATGTGGACATCATAACGGTCTACTTCTTCTACGGTCTATCCTTTTTCAGCATGGGGCTGGCCGTACTGCTGGAAGTGGGCCGTTCTTCCGAATTGGACTTTGGACGTGCCCTACGCTCAATGGCAGGCTTTGGGTTGATTCATGGGGGACATGAATGGGTCGAAATGTTCCTGCTCATCCATCCCAACATACAGGACACTTCCTTTTATCAAATTATCGGCCTTGGACGGGTCGTGCTCCTTGCCGTTTCCTTCCTTTTCCTGATCGCATTCGGCGCGAGGCTGATCGCCGGGCCAGACCGCACGAGATTATCCTGGCAGATGATCGCGGTCATTACAGAGATTTGGATTGTTGGGTTGGCCTGGCTTTTCCTGGTGGAACCATCTGATTCGAGGCTTGTTGCACTGGATGTTTATACGCGTTATTCACTGGCGATCCCTGGCGCCGCGCTTGCCGCATGGGGGTTGATATTACAGCGGCAAAAGTTCCTGCAGGTGGGAATGAAGGGGTATGGAAGAGCTGTAATTGCGGCGGCGATTGCCTTTGGTTTGTATGGCGGTATCGGCCAGCTCTTTGTTTCGCCCAGCAATGTATTCCCCTCCTCATTTCTGAACATGAATGTGTTTCTGGATTGGTTCGGGTTTCCGATCCAGTTGTTCCGTTCGATCATGGCTTGTATTGCGGCGATAGGGATCATCAGTTCCCTGCGCGCGTTCGAGGAGGAAACGCGGCGGCATATCGAAACCTTGAACAGCGCCCAACTGGCAGAACGCGAAAGGCTTGAGGAATTACGCGCGGAATTGCTGCACAGAACCGTCCGCGCACAGGAACTGGAGCGTCAACGTATCGCGCAGGAACTGCATGATGAACTGGGTCAGACCCTCACCGCGCTGGGGATGGGTTTGAGCGCCATTTCGGGCAACGCATCGAAGCCTCAGAAGGTGAGTGAGCAGGCCCGGCAGTTGCAGGGGGTTGTGAATGAGGGGATTTCGGGTCTGCAAAACCTGGTAGGTGGTCTTTATCCGCCGCAGTTGGATGATTTTGGTTTGCTTCCCACCCTGCGCTGGTATGTTGATGAGGTGAAGGAAAGGTTTGGTTTGGCAGTGACAGTTTCAAGTCGGGGGGAGGAAGCGGATCTGCCAATTGATGTCCGCACGGTTTTGTTCCGCTTGGTCCAGGAAAGCCTCACGAATATCATCCGTCACGCGAAGACAGACAGGGCGGATGTGCTGGTGGCCTTCGATGAAAAGGAAGTGCGCATTCGTGTGGAGGACTCCGGCTGTGGTTTTGATGTGAATACCACACTGCATAACGCTGCCCATCCGTGCTGGGGTTTGCTGGGGATGATCGAGCGCGCCGCACTGCTCGGCGGCGATTGTCAATTTATATCTGAGATCGGCGTGGGAACAATCGTGGAAGTTTTGGTGCCTCTTAAGGAGAGGAAAGATGGCGAGAATTCATCTTCTATTGGTGGATGATCATGAAGTCGTCCGAAGGGGCCTGCGGATGTTGCTGGAAAATGAGGATGACCTGGACATCGTGGGGGAGGCAAGTACTGGTGAAGATGCGATGGAAATGGTTGAGACACTCAAACCTGATGTTGTGATCATGGATATTACACTGCCTGATATTTCGGGTATTGATGCCACCCGCCGTATCAAGGAAAAAAACCCTGCAGTGGCGGTTGTCGCGCTGACCATCCATGAAGACCAGCAGTATTTCTTTGAAATGCTCCAGGCGGGCGCCTCGGGATACGTACCCAAACGTGCAGCTCCGAATGATCTGATTACGGCGATCCGCGCGACGCACCGCGGGGAGATGTATATCTATCCTTCGCTGGCGAAGCTCCTTGTGGGCGATTTTCTTTCCCGCAGCAGTGAAGATGGCGCAAAAGAGGCAATGAACGGATTGACTCCACGTGAGCAGGAGGTTTTGTTCCTGTTGGCTGATGGGAAGACCAACGACGCAATTGCAGACCTCCTGAGTATCAGTGTGCATACAGTGGCGCGCCACCGCGAGAACCTGATGGATAAACTGGGTTTGCATAGCCGCAGTGAACTTGTGAAATATGCCATCCGCAAGGGGCTGATCAAGCCATAAATCATGTGTAGGACGAATGCCCTAGTATAAAAATGACCTCCACCGCCTATTGAAAAAGCGGTATTTTTTTTGTATCCTATAAATAGGTGCAAAGGGTCATGCACCAAATTCAGAAAGGAGGTTGCCATGCGTAAAGCGCCGTTTGTAGGAGTGTTCTGGGTTTTTGCCCTGGCCCTGCCGTTTACGTTCATTGCCCTTGCAGGAGTGGCATATGTGGACCTCCATTTTAGCCAGATCGTGCAATCCCTTGTGGAATTTGGGCGGAGCATCACGGCAGGCGGGCGCGGGTTGGTTGCCGAGACTGCGGAACGGTTCCCCGAAGTGTTGGGGATGGTCATTGGGCTGATCGTGATGCTCACCATCTACCTGTTCGTGCGCCAGCCGGCAGAGTCGTTATATAAGAACGGCAAGTAATGTCAAAAGAAGATGGAGGAGGATGGAGTAATGTCAACCGGACAAGGGAATGAACGGTATGCATCCTCACGGATGGGATGTATGCCGTTCTTTTTTTTACTTTCAATTTGATCCCATTTCATCATCCTGTCTGTAGTTAGGATAATTGACACACCGGGGAATGACATTCAGCACTAGTATTTGTGAATAAAATCACAAACAATGATTACAGAATATTCACTCTACTGCGAACGGACGATTTTTGTCGGACCGAGCAGGCATCAAGTTGAACTGTCCATTCCGGGGGAGACGACAGGTTTAGTTCGATGACATGGAGGCGTTTATGCCCCAAATGACCGATGAACGAGTGCGGGCGCGCTTGACCGGCGAGGAAGACCTTTCCCTGTTACATGAAGTCAGCATAAAAACTGCTGGTGTTTCGCATTTGGAGATGTGCATTCAGTGCGGAACATGTGGCGGTTCGTGCCCATCTGCCATGGACATGGACCATACACCGCGCATGTTGTTCGCGATGTTGAGGGCAGGCATGCGGGAAGAGGTCCTGCGGAGCAATACACCGTGGATCTGTGTTTCCTGTTACCACTGTGTGGTGCGATGCCCGCAGGAGGTGCATGTTGCAGACGTGATGTATACGCTCAAGAGCATGGCGATCAAGGCAAAACTATACAGCGATTCGACTGCGCCGCATTTCTCACAGACCTTCGTGGATATGGTGGAGACGTTCGGTCGAAGCTTTGAACTTGGGCTGGCCTCGCGGCACTATCTGAGGCATTTCCCGTTGAGATTGCCCGGCATGATGCCGATGGGTTTCGGCATGATCAAAAAGGGGCGCATGTCGATCACCCCGAAGAGGATCAAGCATATGGATCAATTGAAGGCGATCCTTGAACGCGCCAGTCAACTGGAGTTGACATCATGAATAAATATCTCTTGTACCCCGGTTGTTCCATGGAATCCAGCGGCAAGGCATATGGCTCTTCCATCACTGCCATTCTGGTGTCACTTGATCTGCAATTCGAGGAGATCGATGACTGGAACTGTTGCGGCGCGACGGAATATCTCGGCATTAACCTGATCCCTGCCTATTCATTGATCGCACGCAACCTTGCCCTGGCGACGAAACAGATGAACGGCACACGCACGGTCGTCGCACCCTGTTCGGCTTGTTACCTCAACCTTGCCAAAGCGGATTACTACATGCAGGAACGTCCCGCGCTGGGCGTGAAGGTCAATGAAGCGCTCGAAGCAGGTGGATTGCAATATGTGCCCGGAACACTGGATGTGCGTCACCTCATTGATATTCTGGTCTATGACGTGGGCCTTGAAACAATTCGAAACAAGGTGGTCCGCCCGTTGACAGGTCTCCGGGTTGCGCCATACATGGGTTGCATGTTGCCGCGTCCTGATTATAAGCATCGCTGGACCGACCACGAACATCCCACCGAATTGGATGACCTGCTCCGTGTGTTGGGAGTGGAGGTGATTGATTATCCGCTTACGACCGAATGCTGCGGTGGACACATGACCCAGATCGGACCCGAAACGGCCTTTGAGTTGATCCGCCGCCTCGTGGATGATGCGGATGATCGCGGGGCGCATCTCATGGCAACTGTCTGCCCGATGTGCCAGATGAACCTTGACGCATATCAAGGCGAGATGAATCATTTCTTCAGAACTGATTATCACATGCCGGTCCTGTTCTTCACGCAGTTGATGGGGCTGGCGTTTGGCAGGGAGCCGGGCGAACTGGGTATCGGCACGGAATTGGTCACATCACGGAATGCGCTGGCAAACATCGGTGTGGAAGTGCCGGTTATAGAGGAACCAGCCGCGCCGCGCAAGAAAAAAGATGAAGGTTTGCCCATGCCGCGTCGCTGGACGAAGCACGAGGGGAAGGAGAGGGTGAAATGAGAGCAACGAAACAGGAACGGGTCGGTGTCTATGTCTGTCACTGCGGCTCGAATATCGCAGGCACAGTTGATGTTGTGGATGTTGCTCAATGGGCGCAGGAAAAACTCGGACCCCAGGGCGTGGTTATCGCACGCGAATACAAGTTCATGTGTTCCAGCCTTGGGCAGGAATTGATCGAGAAGGATATCAAGGAACTTGGGTTGACGCGCGTCGTGGTCGCGGCTTGTTCGCCTCATTTGCATGAAAAGACCTTCCGCACTGCGGCAAAGAACGCGGGATTGAATCCGTATCTGGTGGAACTGGCATCGATCCGCGAGCAGGTTTCGTGGGTGCATGCAGACAAAACTGTCGGCACGGCAAAATCAAAAGCGGTGGTATCAGGCGCGGTATCCCGCGTGATCGAGAATGTCCCGCTCGAAGAGTTGAAGGTTCCGATCAATCCGAATACACTGGTGGTGGGCGGCGGCATCGCGGGAATTCAGGCGGCGTTGGAAATTGCAAATGCCGGATTCCATGTCTATCTTGTCGAACGCGAAGCCTCCATCGGCGGGCATATGGCGCAATTCGATAAGACCTTCCCGACGCTGGATTGTTCGGCATGTATTCTCACGCCGCGCATGGTGGAGGTGGGAATGCATCCAAACGTCACCCTGCTGACGTGGAGCGAAGTGACAAACGTAGCCGGATATGTTGGTAATTTCCATGTGACAATCAAGCGGAAGGCTCGTTTTGTCAACGAAGAGTTGTGCACAGGTTGTGGAATTTGTCAGGAGAAGTGCCCGAAAAAAGTGATCGATGGTGTCTTTGAAGCCGGTCTTGGATATCGCAAGGCGGTGTATACGCCTTTTGCGCAAGCCGTGCCGAAATATCCCGTGATGGACAAGGAGAATTGCACATATTTCCTGAAAGGCACGTGCAAGGCGTGCGAGAAGTTCTGCCCGACCGGTGCGATCGATTTCAAACAGGAGGACAAGTTAATCAATGTGGAAGTCGGCAACATCATCCTTGCCACGGGTTATGACCTGTTCGATGCACGGCGCGTGAGCAATTACGGCTATGGACAATTGCCCAATGTGTTCACGAACCTGGAATTCGAACGCTTGAGCAACGCGGCCGGACCGACCAATGGCAACATTGTCCTGCGTGATGGAAAGACCACGCCGAACTCGGTGGGCATCATCCATTGTGTGGGCTCACGCGACAAAAACTTCAACAACTATTGCTCTGTGATCTGTTGTATGCAGGGATTGAAATTTGCCCATCTCGTTCATGAACGGACAGGCGCGACGGTCTATAACTTCTACATTGACATGCGCACGGCGTACAAAGCCTATGACGAATTCTATCAACGTATATTGGAAGAGGGAACGCTCTTCGTGCGCGGTAAAGTGGCGGAGGTCACGAGCGCAGCGCGTTACGAAAGCGAAAAAGGGAAACTCATCATTCAAGTGGAGGATACGCTGGTTGGCAAGCAAAGGCGAATCCCCGTTGATATGGTAATTCTCTCCAGCGGGTTGCAACCTCGCGCCGACGCGAAAGAGGTCGGAAAACTGTTTGGTATTTCATGCTCAACGGACGGCTGGTTCACGGAAAAACATCCAAAGCTTGACCCGGTTGCCACGATGACCGAGGGCATTTTCATCGCGGGCTGTGCGCAGGGCCCGAAGGATATCCCTTCCAGTGTGGTTCAGGGCGCAGCGGCCTCGGCACGCGTGCTGGATAAGATCCTGCAGAAGGAAGTTGCACTCGAACCGATCAAGGCAAGTGTCGATCATGAGAAGTGTTCAGGCTGCCGCATCTGCAATGGTCTGTGTCCATTCAACGCGATTGCCTACATTGAAGACGATAAAGTGTCCGATATCAATCCTGCGCTGTGCCAGGGATGTGGCACGTGCGTGGCGGCCTGCCCGGCGGGTGCGATCAGCGGCACAGGCTTTAGCGACAATCAGATCATGGCGCAGATCGACGGTTTGTTGCTTCGCAACCTCGAACCAGTGGGCGCGTGAGGAGATGATTTTATGACCGACCAATTTGAACCAACGATCATTGGCTTTACCTGCAACTGGTGCAGTTATCGCGCGGCGGATCTGGCGGGGACGGCACGCATAAAGTACGCTCCGAATGTGCGCCTCATCCGCTTGATGTGTTCCGGCCGTCTCGACCCGACCTTTATCCTGCGCGCGCTTTCAAGCGGCGCGGACGGCGTGATGATCACAGGCTGTCATCCGGGTGAATGTCATTATCTTGAGCAGAATTACAAGGCACTGCGCCGTTTTCTACTGCTCCGACGCGTCCTTGAGGGCATGGGCATCGAATCCGGGCGCGTGAAACTTGTTTGGGCAAGCGCGGCGGAAGGTGTAAAGTTCGCAGGCGAAACAACCGCCTTCGTGGAGGAGGTCCGCAAATTGGGCCCGCTCAATTGGGGAAAACCGGTTGAAAAGTTGGAAAACTTGCAGGAGGAAATCTCCAGGTCTGAGGAGGTGCCGGCATGACGGTCAACGGTAAGAAACCAAAATTTGCAATGTATTGGGCCGCCTCCTGCGGCGGTTGTGAGATCGCAGTGTTGAACATCCATGAAAAGATACTGGATGTGGACGCGAACTTCGATGTCGTATTCTGGCCCGTGGCGATGGACGCGAAGTACAAGGATGTGGAAGCCATGGAAGATGGTTCGATCCTGCTCACGCTCTTCAATGGCGGTATCCGCAATGATGAGAATGAACACATCGCCAAACTCCTGCGGCGGAAATCGAAAATACTCGTTGCTTTCGGTTCGTGCGCGTGTGAGGGATGCATCCCTGCACTGGCCAACTTGAGTCCGGTGGGGGAGATCGTTCAGACAGCGTTCAACACACTCACCACGGATAACCCGCATGAGATCTATCCACGCACCACGTTCGATGTGCCTGAAGGCGAATTGCATATCCCAAAACTTGCGCCAATCCTTCGCTCACTCGAACAGGTTGTGGATGTGGATTATTTCATGCCGGGTTGCCCGCCTGAATCGCATCAGGTCGCGGCAGTGGTTGACCTTGTCATCAAGGTCGTGAAGGGCGAAGCGGAACTGCCACTCAAGGGCGCGGTGATTGGCGTCGGCAATTCAACGGTATGCGATGAATGTCCGCGCGCGCGCAACGTCAAAACCATCACTGCATTCAAACGGATTCAGGATATTGCTCCGCCTGACCCGATCTTATGTCTGCTTGAACAGGGAATCCCATGCAACGGTCCCGCCACAAGAAGTGGTTGCAATGCACGCTGTCCACAGGCGGGGGCGCAATGTATTGGGTGTTATGGTCCGGCAGAAGGGGTGCTGGATTATGGAGCGCGATTGATCACAGCCTTTGCATCCATCATCGACGCGAAGGAGCCGGAGGAAATCGAACGCATCCTGGATGGTATCCCTGACCCGACCGGGCAGATGTATCGTTTCAGCCTGGCGGGATCGTTGTTGAAAGCGAACCGCAACGCTTGGGTGAAATCGTAAGTCGGGAGGTCCCGCCCCAAAGGAGATAAGCATGACACAAAGAATCAGCATCGATCCCATCACCCGCCTGGAAGGTCACGGTAAGATCGAAATATTCCTTGATGAAAAGGGAGATGTCGCCAATTCGTATTTCCAGATTCCCGAACTGCGCGGCTTCGAGCGATTCGTTGTAGGACGTCCGATCGAAGAAATGCCGCTGTTGACGAATCGTATCTGCGGTGTCTGCCCGGAAGCGCATCACATGGCGGCGGCGAAAGCCGCGGACGCGGTCTATCATATCAATCCGCCGCGTACAGCCAAAATGTTGCGCGAGTTACTTTACTCTGCATTCTATTGCACCGATCATACAACTCATTTCTACGCGCTGGCCGGCCCCGATTTTGTGATGGGACCCGATGCTCCTGTTGCGGAAAGGAATATTCTCGGTGTGATCCATAAGGTTGGGTTGGAGGTTGGCGGCAAGGTCATTCAGATGCGCAAGTATGGGCATACCGTTGTCGAGATGATCGGCGGGCGGAAAGTCCATCCATGCACTTCGATCCCCGGCGGTATCACAAAAGGCATTACCGAGGAACAACGCAAAGAGATCGAAGGGATGGGGCGCTGGGCGATTGAGTTTGCACAGTTCAGTTTGAAGATCTTCAACGATATTGTCCTGGGCAACAGGCAATATGTCGATTTGATCCTCGGCGATGTGTTTACTCATAAAACCTATTCCATCGGCACAGTGGATGAGAACAACAGGGTTAATTTCTATGATGGCATGGTGAGTGTTGTTTCGCCAAGCGGCAAGCGCATTGGCAAATACGCTCCGAATGAATACACAGAATGGATCGCGGAACACGTTGAGCCGTGGACCTATCTCAAATTCCCATATCTCAAAAAGATCGGCTGGAAGGGATTTGTGGACGGGGAAGACTCGGGCATTTACACCGCCACGCCGCTTTCCCGCCTCAATGCCGCGGATGGAATGGCAACACCGCTCGCACAGGAGCAATATGAAAGGTTCTATGCCACGCTTGGCGGCAAACCCGTGCATCAACGTCTTGCCACACACTGGGCGCGCCTGATTGAGCTGCTCTACGCGGCGGAGCGCTGGGTGGAGTTGGTGACTGATCCCGAAATCACGTCGCCGAATGTTCATGCGAAACCAACTGAAACACCGACAGAAGGTGTGGGCATTGTTGAAGCACCGCGCGGGACTCTCACGCATCATTACTGGACCGATGAGCGGGGCGTTGTGACCAGGGCGAATCTCATCGTCGGCACCACCAACAACTATGCGCCAATCCAAATGTCCACGAACAAAGCCGCAACCAACCTCATCAAGAATGGCAATGTGACGGAGGGTTTGCTCAATATGGTGGAGATGGCATTCCGTGCATACGATCCATGCTTTGGGTGCGCAACACATTCCCTGCCCGGGCAAATGCCTCTGGAGATCATCATCCATGATGCGGACGGGAATCCTGTTGACGTGTTAAAACAGTTTTGTTGATGGAAGGAGTTTTGTCATGGTCCCTCTTGAACTTCTGCGTCGTTTTCCTTTCTTTTCCTTTATGGATGACAAGGAATTAAAGGCGGTAGCCACCATTGCCCAGGATCTGCATCTTAAAGCGGGCGATGTTCTAGTCGAAGCCGACAGACCCGCCGATGCATTGTTCTTCCTGATAGACGGGCATTTGCCATATTATATGGTTGTTACAACGGAGCATATGCCCAATTATCGGCGGGAGTATTTCGTTGGCTACATTAATCCAAATGAGATTTTTGGCATTTCGGCGCTGATCGAACCATACCAATTTACCGCCACCATTCGTGCGGAGGAGCCCTGCCGTGTGATTAGAATCGAGGCCCCCGCTCTACGCGCCGTGTGCGAAGTGGACGCGCACCTTTCCACCGGGTTGATGAAGGCAGTTGCGAAGACTGCCATGGAACGCCTGGAAATGACGCGCGTCCAATTGGTGGCTGAGACAATTAAGAAAGAGGAGAAATCGGCGACTTAGATTTCCTGGGATGTGAATGAGAATCAGGCGGAAGCGTTGAATCGGGTTTATTAGTGAAGTGGAAAGACGTCCCGCAGGTTTGTTTACAGATTACAACCTTTCAGTGGTAAACCTGCGGGACGTTGTTAAAACTTCTCGAACAGGATCAGGTTTAAGTTAAGCGCGAAACGGATGATATCCAATGAAGACATTAATCGTTGGACTTGGTAATCCCATACTGGGCGATGATGGAGTCGGGTGGAAGGTTGCGGAGGAATTACAGAAGCAACTTCCCGAAGATGCAGCCATGGATGTGGAATGTTTGTCGCTCGGTGGGATTGGTTTAATGGAACACCTCATTGGTTACGATCGTGTCATCATTGTGGATGCATTCGCGATGGATGCACCTGTCGGTTCCATTTCGGTTTTGAAGTTGAGTCAACTGCCTAATTATTCTGCATACCATATCACCAACATGCACGATACATCCCTGCAAAAGGCGATGGAATTGGGCAGGGAAATGGGTGCGCACCTGCCGGAGGATGTCATGATTGTCGGGGTCGCGACGGAACATATCCATGATTTCAGTGAGAATCTTTCTTCTCTTGTTGAGAGAGCAGTGCCGTGTGTTGTGAATATTGTGCTCGACTTGCTGAATGAAATTTCAAAGGAAGACGAAAACCAGGGCCACTCGCAAGGGTGATCTTGTGATTTGTCCATCACAAATTCGGTTTTGGGAATGGGGGATATGAATTTAGCTTGGTTTGAAGGCTTCGGAGTGACAGTAATCAAGACAATATGGGTCATTTATCGAAAATTCACATGGATTTTGTGATAAATGTCATGATTGCATTCAACCTTGCGCTTTGTTAAACTCAAAACAATAAAAACCACCAAAACCACCTGAATTTGTTATATTTTTCACAATTAAACATCTCGCAATCCTCATAACATTCAATACCAGTTCACTGGACGGAAGGAGGCTTGTATGCTGGGTACCAGTATCCGTACGACCGCAAGTCAAGGAGGGGTTTCACGGCGGGATTTCCTGAAGTTTTGTTCTTTGATGACAGGGGTGCTGGCATTGCCGCGTTCTTATGTGAGAGTGATCGAGAATGCGCTTGAAACAAGACAACGCCTGCCCGTGATCTGGCTGGAGATGCAGGATTGCGCTGGCTGTACCGAAGCGTTGCTCCGAGCCACCCAGCCGACAGTGGGTCAACTTGTGCTCGACGTCCTCTCCGTGGATTATCACGAAACCATCATGGCGGCTTCAGGTAATCTTGCCGAGGAAGCCAAACAAGCCACAATCAAGGCTGGCGGTTATTTGCTTGTGGTGGAGGGATCAATCCCGGTCGGGGATGGGGAATTCTATTGCACAATCGGAGGCAAGTCTGCACTGCAACTGCTCAACGAAGCGGCGGCAAATGCGGCGGCGGTTGTGGCAGTGGGTAACTGCGCCGCGTTCGGTGGATGGCCGTATGCCGCTCCGAATCCTACAAATGCCTCTTTTGTTACAGAACTGGTCAAGGACAAGCCGGTTATGAATCTGCCGGGTTGCCCGTATAACCCGGTCAACCTGACGGCCGCTGTTGTCCACTTCCTGACATTTGGCGAGCTCCCTGCCATGGATGATCTGCACCGTCCCTTGTTTGCATACGGTTCACTCATCCATGACAACTGTCCGCGGCGCGGTCATTTCGATGCGGGTGAATTCGTGGTTGCCTGGGGAGATGAGGGTCATAAGAAGGGTTGGTGCCTGTACAAAATGGGATGCAAGGGACCCGTAACATTCCATAACTGTCCGGCCGTGGAATATAACGACGGGACAAACTGGCCCATCAAAGCCGGCCATGGGTGCATCGCCTGTTCGGAGCCCGGTTTCTGGGAGTTAGGAGTCTACAATCAGGCGGATCTTCAGCGATATGCGCCTCCCACCACCTATGCCCCGGTTCAATTGCCTACGCAGAAAATTGATCCTGCCACTGCTGGTGTGATCGGTGCCGTGGCAGGCGCCGCGATTGGCGCGGCAGGTGTAGCGGCCTACAATGCGCTCTCCAAAGTGGATGAAGAGGAAGTTCCACTCAGGACGAAAGCAAAGAAATAGGAGGGTGCAATGACCATCAGCCGCAGAGATTTTATTAAAGTTGCCGGACTGGTTGTGGGATGTGCACTGGCAGTTCCGGAGAAAGTGGAGGCGGGCCCGCCGTCCACTGATCCGAACGGGCACATTGCCATGCTCTACGATGCGACGGTCTGTGTGGGGTGCAATGCCTGCACAATGGCGTGCCGTCAATGGAATGGGACAACGCCCGAGACAGATGCGCGTCAGTTGTACGATGCCCCTGCCGAACTTTCAGCCGATACCTATACACTAATTCAGCTATATAAGGAGGAGAAAGAGGAATCTTTTGTCAAACGCCAGTGCATGCATTGTGTGGATGCGGCCTGTGTCAGCGGGTGCCCGGTGCATGCGCTTCAAAAAACCTCGGACGGCCCGGTGGTCTATGACCCGCAGCGTTGTATTGGCTGTCGTTATTGCCAGTATGTCTGCCCGTTCCATATACCGCGTTTTGAATGGGATGTGGCCCGCTTCCCGGTGGTGGCAAAATGCCACTTCTGTTATGAGAGCCGTATCAAGGCGGGAATCGGTGGCCCTGCCTGCGCGGATCGCTGTCCCACGGGCGCGCTGATCTGGGGAAAGCGCGGAGATTTGCTTGCTGAGGCGCACAAACGCATCAGCGAGAACCCGGGCAAATACGTGGATCATATTTACGGCGAGGATGATGCGGGCGGTACATCGGTTTTGTATCTGTCCGCGGTCCCATTTGAGAATCTGGGGTTGGAGGATTTGGGTACCAGACCCATCCCGGAGATTAGTGAAGGGACGGCTGAACTTGTTCTGCCCGGTATTTTGATTGGCGGTCCGCTCCTGCTTGGCATGATCCGCCTGACAGCCAAACGCGGTGGATGGGAGGACACATGGCCGCTTTAACAAAATCCCGTGAACGTATACCTGTCTCGTTCTGGCCTTTGCTTGCCATTACATTGCTTGGAGTTGGACTCGCGGTCTACCGCCTGATTGTCGGGCTTGGACCCACGACGAACCTGAACGATCATTATCCCTGGGGTTTGTGGATCACGATCGATCTGTTCCTGATCCCTGTGGCGGGCGCGGCTTTTACCATCTCGCTCATCTCCTATTTCCTGGGGCGTGAAGATTACCATTCGATCATCCGCCCTGCCATACTGGCTGGTTTCATGGGCTATGGGATCGTGGGCATTCTGTTGTTCCTGGATATCGGCCGCTGGAACCATTTCTATAATATTTTTGTGTTCCCGTGGATCAATCTCCATTCGTTCCTGGAGGAGATCAGTCTTTGTGTCACCCTGTACACAGGCATTCTGGTGCTGGAGATTGCCCCGGTCTTCCTTGAGAAGTGGGGGTACAAGACACCAATTCGCTGGATCGAGCGCGGCATCTTTGTGATCGCCGGAGCGGGAATCGTGCTTTCCATGCTGCATCAATCATCCCTTGGCTCGCTCTTCCTGCTCATGCCATACAAACTTCACCCGCTTTGGTGGACCCCCGCATTGCCGTTACTGTTTTATCTGCAAGCGGTATACAGCGGTCTCGGCATGACCGCGATTGCCATTCGTATCATTTGGCGGGCATTGAAACTCCCCATCAACCGTGAACTCTTCCGCCGCATCGGGCAGGCGATGAGCATTAATTTGATGTTGTTCGCCGCCATCAGGATCGGTGACTGGATGGGTTCGGAGGAGGTGCCGCTTCTGCTTCGACCTGACATCTTCGGTTTGATTGCATGGCTTCAGCTCCTGGTCGGCATCATGCTTCCATTGGGCATCCTGCTGTCGAAACTGGTCGGGCATACAGCGGGCCCATTCTGGGCGGGTGTCTTTGCCCTGATTGGCACCTTCATCGACCGCCTCATGATCTCATGGGTGGGACTTGCGGAACCTGCACCTGTGACCTACTTCCCCTCATGGATCGAGATCATGATCACTATCGGCATGATCGCCGGCGGGTTCCTGGTCTACGGAGCGATCGTCCGGTATTTCGACCTGTTCCCTGCGTCAAACAATCATGCTCATTAACCTCACCTGTTCCCTCTCCCGCTTTGGAGAGGGAATAAAGAAGGAATCCTGACTCCACATTAAAGGAGGTTTACCATGGCAAGAATCGCAATTGACCCCATCACTCGCATCGAAGGACACCTGCGCATCGAAGTCCAAGTGACCGACGGCGCGGTCGCGGACGCATGGGCATCCAGCACCATGTTCCGCGGGATCGAGATCATCCTGAAGGGACGCGATCCGCGCGAAGCCTGGGTCATGACCCAGCGTATTTGCGGTGTCTGAACGACCGTGCATGCACTCAGCTCCGTGCGAGCTGTCGAAGATGCCCTCGGAATTCAAGTTCCGAACAACGCGCGAATTTTGCGCAATATCATTGAGGGGATCCAGTATGTTCAGGATCATGTCATTCATTTTTACCATCTGCATGCCCTGGACTGGGTGGATGTGGTCAGCGCGCTCGATGCCGACCCTGCCGCGACCTCTGCATTGGCACAATCCATTTCCGATTGGCCCAAATCCAGCGAGGATTACTTTGCAGGTGTAAAGGATAAACTCGCGACGTTCGTTAAAAGCGGACAGTTGGGTCCGTTTGCCAACGCATATTGGGGGCATCCTGCTTATAAACTTCCACCCGAAGCAAACCTGATGGCAGTGGCGCATTATCTCGAAGCGCTCGACTGGCAGAGGGATGTGATCCGTGCACATGCCCTGCTCGGGGCGAAGAACCCGCACTTGCAGACATATCTCGTTGGCGGCATGGCAACGCCGATTGATCCAACCAGTCAGTGGGCGATCAATGCCGACACCATTGCGCAGATCCTTGGCATGTTCGCGCGCGCCAAAGAATTTGTGGATAAGGTCTACCTGCCCGATGTGCTGGCGGTCGCGCCGTTCTATCTCGATTGGGCCGGGATTGGCGGCGGCGAAGGCAACTTCCTCTCCTACGGCGACTTCCCCGAAGCGGACGGCACCCAATGGCTCCCGCAGGGATACATCCTTGGCAAGGATTTGAGCAAGGTTTATCCGCTCGATCAGGAGAAAGACATCACCGAATATGTTACACATTCGTGGTTCCAATACCCGGATGAAGCCAAGGGCTTGAATCCCTGGGATGGCCTGACCGAACCGAACTTCACCGGTCCGAACCCACCGTTCAAATTCCTCAACACCGATGACAAGTACACATGGATGAAAGCCCCGCGCGTGCAAAACCATGCCATGGAAGTTGGACCCTTGGCGCGCATGTTGGTGGCATATGCCAGCGGACACAAACGTGTCAAAGAGACCGTGGATTTTGTGCTGGGCGCGTTGAGCAAGGCGGCCGGAACGACCATTGGCGCGGATGCGCTCTTCTCCACACTTGGACGTACGGCCGCCCGTTGTATCGAGACGGTCGTCGTCGCGGAGAAACTTTCTGATTGGACGAATGAACTGGTTGCCAGTATTGCAGGTGGCGACACACAGATCCATGAGGGCATGGAAAAGTGGGATCCGGCCAACTGGCCCGCCGAGGCGAAAGGCTGGGGATTTACCGAAGCCCCGCGCGGCGCCCTTGGTCACTGGATTCACATCAAGGACAAGAAGATCGAGAATTATCAGGCTGTCGTGCCGTCCACATGGAACTGCTCGCCGCGTGATGCCAAGGGTGAGCCGGGCCCGTATGAGTCAGCGTTGATCGGTACGCCGATCGCCGACGAGAAGATGCCGCTCGAAGTCCTGCGCACGATCCACTCATTCGATCCTTGCATGGCCTGCGGCGTCCATCTGCTGGATGTGAACGGGGACGAGATCAATCAGATCACGCTTGATGCGGCTGACCATTTCAGCAATCCGCTTGTCCATGCGCGAAGCGGCGCAAAGCAAGACCTCGAATGTAAAAGTTGTTCATGATTGAGCGTGTCTTCAAGACACTTGTCCTGGGGGTGGGCAATAAGTTGATGTCTGATGA
>DATIUT010000344.1:0-10970 GCA_035466615.1 Anaerolineales bacterium
TCCGATACCCATTGAGTGGCATCCTGCTCGGCTGTGATATGACCTGCACGGACCAGGCGATGGAAATCATATTTGAGCAGAACAGCCTCGATGAGACTTTCCTGAGTGAAGCCATTAACGCTGCCGATGACTACCTTTACACAAGCCAATCCCTAGACTTCAGTGGGCAAATTGAAAAATCGTTCCTTCCCGAGATCATCCGCCTTTGCAAGGAGAATGACATCCAACTTGTTCTGGTTCGCCTGCCAACGTTGAGATTTGAAGATCCGGAGACCAGACCACCCGAACTGGCTGATTACATCCAGCAGCTGGGTACATATCTAATGGAGAATAATGTCCCATTTTTGGATTTCCAGCGGGGTAATATGCCGGCTGAGTATTTCACTGACCCATTACACTTAAACAACCATGGGAAATTAGTTTTTACCAGGGAATTGACCGAAGCACTCAAAGCCATTGTCAAATGACAATAGGCAAAAAAACAATATGCCCGATCAACGCAGAGACCACAGCAATGGTAATGTTATCCACATCCTTGAATGGCAGGGATTCGATCAACATCCCACCGAGGGCGACCCATAAGATGGGAACGATATACGCATCGAACGGCGCCGCAAAAACACCCGCGCTGGCATAAACCAACAGGACAAGCGCGGCAAGCAATGCCCCACCCGCGAACACGCTCAACGAACCGGCGACACTCTTTTCGCGCGACCAAAACAACTTTGGCGATTTGACGCGCCGCCCAACGATATCCGCAATACCGTCGCCGCCGCACATCATCATGAGGGCAGTGATGCCGATGGGCGAATCCTTCCAATAGATGAGCGTGAGAAGCACGAACATGATCCCATAGAACAGCGGGCCGCGCAAAATTTCCTTCGGGTTGCCGGTGCGCGTCATGGCCTGGACAGCGGCATCGTCCTTCACGATACCTGTGCCGACCAAAACGAATTGAACTGTGATGAGCAAAGGAACCAGCGCGGCAAGATAACGCGAGATATTCACATCCGGGAACATCAACCAGCACAACACAAAAATGGGGCCCGTCCCGATGTGGATGAATTTGCGGCTCAACTTGCTCTCGATCCAGCCGCGATGGGCGAAAAAGTCCATGAGGCGGAGGAAGGCAATGGCAATGAGGAAAGTGAGCAGGGTGGCAAGGTAGGGGTTCATGGGATTGTCCTGAATGAATTTTCTGTATTAACACAAAATGCCGTGTTTCAGCACGGCATAATCATAAATCAAAAGGTGGGCCCAGCAGGATTCGAACCTGCGACCAAGCGATTATGAGTCGCCTGCGCTAACCACTGCGCCATGGGCCCATTAGCTATTAGCATTTAGCCACCAGCAGTTAGCGATCTTCGCTAAAAACTGATGGCTAACCGCTAAAAAGAGCGGGAGATGGGATTCGAACCCACGAATATCAGCTTGGAAGGCTGATGCCTTACCACTTGGCGACTCCCGCGTGCGGACGGTATTTTACCACAGCCTCACTCGTCGTTACGAGAAGCCTGCAAGGCGACGAAGCAATTCCCAGCCATGAGGAGATTGCTCCGCCTTTGGCTCGCAATGACATCACCCACTATACGGATACCAATACGATTTATCCTCCAGATTGAAATCCCAGTGCACGTGTTTGGTCTCGCGGAACTCGTCGAGACCTTCGATGCCGAGTTCGCGCGCTCCACCGGAGTATTTCATCCCGCCGAACGGACCGGCGTAATTATCGGTCAATGGGTCATTGATCCAGATCGTCCCAGCCTTCACGTCTTCGAAGAAGGTCTTGATCTTTTTCGGGTCCTCTGAAAGCAAAACCGCGCCCAAGCCATACTGGCAATCATTGACGAGATCAACCGCCTGCTCAAACGTTGTGTATTCCATCAACGGCAGGGCAGGGCCAAATGTCTCTTCGCGCATGATGAGCATGGAATGATCAACACCGCTTAACACGGTCGGCTCATAGAACCAGCCTTTGGCAATGTACTTCGGCCGCTGGCCGCCCGTCAAGATTTGAGCGCCGCGTGACCGCGCGTCTGCCACATGTGCTTCGATCTTCGCCCGATACGTGTCGCCGATCATCGGGCCGATGTCCGTCCCCGGCTCGAGGCCCGGTCCCAAGCGCAATGATCTCACATGTTCCACGATGGCTTCGATAAACTGTTTGGCCCTCGGCTTCGGGATATACACCCGCTCCGTGCTCGTGCAGACCTGCCCCGTATTAAGCAGCGCCGCATACGCCACAGCCTTTGCCGCGATCTCGGGGTCGGCATCCTCCGCGATCACTGTTGCATCCTTGCCGCCCAGTTCCAGGTGCAATTTCTTCATCATCGGCGCGGCCTGCGATGCAATTCGTTGACCTGTCGCCAGGCTTCCCGTGAACGCGATCACCGGCACATCCGGGTGCTTCACCAACGGTTCACCGGCCTCCGCGCCGAAACCGGTCACCACGCTCACAACACCGGCAGGCAATCCATCGAAGCAATGTTCGGCCAGATACAACGCCGTCAACGGCGTCATCTCCGAGGGCTTGATCACCACCGTGTTCCCCGCCGCCAACGCAGGCGCGACCTTCCACGCCAGCAACAGCAACGGGTAATTCCACGGCACAATACAACCCACCACGCCATACGGTTCCTTCAAAATAAAATTGAACTGCGAATGTTCCCCCGGCGGAATCACGCGTCCGCGGTCGTGCCGCCCCAACTCGGCATAGTAATCGAACGTGTTCGCCACCCACTCCAGTTCCTCCTCGTTCTCCGAAACCGGCTTGCCCTCTTCCAACGTCAGCAGATGCACGATCGCTTCCTGATGGTTTCTTATTTTGGATGCAATCGCATGCAGGAGCCCGGTTCTCTCGTTTGCTCCCATCTTCCTCCAGGACTTGAACGCCTCATTGCCGGACCTGACAGCTGATTCCACATCCTCAGCCGTGCCCCTCGGGACGGTATCCAGCACTTCCTCTGTGGCAGGATTCGTGACTACGATCTCTTCTTTTGCACCTCCCCTTGTAAATTCACCGTTGATATACATGAGTTTCATGCACGCCTCCATCAGAATTTCATTCGATCTTTCGCAACAATAACATACTCAGAAGTATACACAACCCGCCAAAGATGAACAGACCTTTGTAGCCGATCCATGCACCGGGATATGCCGCATTCAACCAATCCAGTGCGGGGCCTTCGAGCCGCGCCAATGCGCCCGAACCAGCAGTCGCCAGATTGGTGAGACCAAGATATTTCCCCGCCTCGTCTTTCGGCGCGAGGTTGTTTGCCAATGCCCAATTGGAGGTGAGAAAGAGGCCGATCCCCGCCCCGAGCACAACGCCGAAGATCAACAATCCACGCATATCAGCTGCGAGGAGCATCAGGAAAATCCCCGCCGCAGAGATATAGGTGGCAACGGTTAACACCTTCTTCGCACCATATTTATCCGAGAGCCACCCACCCACAAGGACAAGGAGGGTGAGCGCGACAGTCAACGCGGCGAGTAAATCACCTGTTTGCTTGGGCGGGTCAGGGACACGGATGACATCCTGCAAATAATATTGGGCAAAGGCCTGCACACCATAAATGCCGAGCAAAAATAACGCACGTTCCGCGATCAGCCACCAATAGGATGTGTTTTTCATGAAATCAATCTTGAATTGACCGAGCAGGGCATTCCAATCGGTATGTTCACCGTCCCGTGCAGGTTCCTCGTGTACGCCAAAAACCGTGACCGCTGCCGAGACGGCCAACAGACCGATCACGACCAGTATGATGGCAGTCGGGTCTCTCGAGGCTGAATCAAGCATGCGTCCGGCCAGAAGCGAGGCTACAATGAGTGAAAGCATGTCCATGAAGGTCTTCAACGAGGACGCCACTCCCAGTTGAGCCTGTGGTACACGGTCGGGGAGAAGCCCCTGCAGAGGCCCATGCGCAATATTCGAACTCAATTGCAATCCAATATATCCGACAAAGAGCCACACCAAGCCGCCGCTCCAGGCCAATATCGAAAGAAAGACGAAATCGAACAGGGTGCCGAGAACGATCAACGGACGCCGTCGCCCAAAGCGCGATTTCCATCCGTCGGAGAGCGCGCCGGAAAGCGGCTGGATCACCATTGCGATCACAAGCCCAACAAATGTGAGCAGGCCAAGGTAGGTATTCTTTTTCGCATCGGGAACATAATCGAGCAGCACAGCCGGCAGAATGATCGGATGCAGTGCATTCCACATGAACGAAAGACCGACCCAATAGGCGTTGAGGACGATCAGCTGTGGCAGGGATGAGTTCTTCATGCAAATTCTCCTCGCAAATGAGAAGGTAACAACTGTGCAATATGTTCCATGATCGCCCGGGCGGCCAGCGCATCCTTGTCACCCGCCGGCAAATCATGTGGAACGCTCAACTCATACGGTGCGCCAAAATGGAGGCTGAAGACTCTCTCTGCCTCATACGCGCCGACCGGGACGAATTTGAGGCCGGCACTGGATAACAACAGACCAAACCTTCCCAGGCCGGATGCGGGTCGCACCAGTCTCCCGTCAACGGAATCACCGCCTTCGGGGGCAAGCCCGATGATCGGGGGGGCTTTGGAACTTTTTACAACATCCAACACCGCCCGCACGGCCGCGGCGCGTTCAACTGTGTCTTCCGGGCGCGGCGGCATGGGAGGCATCGCGGTGAAACCATAGACCCCTGCAATGCGATGCAAAATGAAATGGGAGAGGGCCCTCCCAGGCGAGGCATACAACCTGCCGGGATACGTCAACTCGCCAGTCATCACCCAGTGCATGTCGGCGGGAATTGTCGCGGCAACAGCCAGCGCCATCCATTGCGCCGCAAAACCGGCACGATAATAATGGTTGATCGTAACCACGCAAGGGCCGCGTTGTGGGACATTTTCCCTCCCAAGCACCTGCAAGGAGGGCTTCAACCGTTCGATGCAGGCAACCGCATCCTGCCGAAAAACACGCTGGCGCGCAAAGATCACATCGCGGATCAACCCCGAAATGGCACGTTTTGAATAAGAATACTTTGGGTACATGTCAAATGTTGGAACGCTCAAACTTTCGAACGTTCCAACATGATCTACCATGCAAATGCTTCAGGTGTCTCGCCGCCGGGACCCGGCCAGATCGCGTCCAGTTTCTTCAGCTCGGCTTTGCTGAATTTGATTTTGAGGGCACGCAGGCTTCCGGTCAACTGCTCCAGCGTGCGCGGACCGATGATCGGCGCGGTCACAACGGGATTCGCCAACAACCACGCCAGCGCCGCGTGGGCGGGATGCTCGCCCATCTGCCTGCAGAATTTTTCCCACGCAACGAGTTGTTTATGATATTTCTTCACATCCTTCTGGGTGTCTTTGTCGGCGCGGCGCCCCTCCTTGATCTTCTGCAGAACGCCGCCCAGCAAACCTCCCGCCAGCGGACTCCATGGAATCACACCAAGCCCAAAATCCTTGCAGGCGGGTAAAACTTCCATTTCCACCATGCGATCCTTGACGTTATACAGGCATTGCTCGCTCACCAGCCCCAAAAAGTGACGCGCCTTGGCGGCCGCCTGCGCCTTGGCAATGTGCCAGCCCGCAAAATTGGAGGAACCGACATACAATACCTTGCCCTGTTGAACCAGGACCTCCATTGCCTGCCAGATCTCCTGCCAGGGGGTCACGCGGTCAATGTGATGCATCTGGTACAGGTCTATGTGGTCGGTTTTCATCCGTTTGAGCGAACCTTCCACGGCTTGACGGATACTCAACGCGGAGAGCCGCGATTGATTGGGCCACGTCCCCATTCGCCCATAGACTTTTGTTGCCATGACGGTTTTTTCGCGTCTCCCTCCGCCCTGCGCAAACCAGCGGCCGATGATCTGCTCCGTCACCCCTTCGCCTGTCTTCCAGCCATAGACATTGGCGGTATCGAAGAAATTGATGCCCAGCTCCAATGCCTTGTCCATGATGGCAAACGAATCTGTTTCGGTCGTATGGGGACCGAAATTCATCGTCCCCAGACATAGACGTGAAACCTTTAAACCAGTCCGCCCCAGTTGTGTGTAGTCCATGTTTGCCTCCTTACTGTTTTCGTCATTGCGAGGGGTCCCCTCCAATGACGCTATTCATTCAAGCCATTTGCAGTCTCGTCCATTTGCCTCAAGATCAGCGGCACCTGCCCATCGGTCAGGTCGGGGTGGCGGATGGTATCGAACATGTCGCGAAAGCCATCCTCGAGCATGACACGCACCTTGCGCCACGATGCAAGTTTGGGAGTCATCTTTCCGTTCGGGAGGAGCCTCACCGCCTCCGCCCACTGGGGATGGGAGGCTGAATAGTCGGTGAGCAGGTCCATGGCCGAGGAACGAAGCGGGAAGAGTCCCGTGCTCTGTACCCAGCGCGCTTGAGCGTCTGCAGAAAGCATCCAGCGGATGAAAAGCCATGAGGCAAGTTGAGTCACATCCTCTGATTCGAAAACCACAAATGAAGAACCGTAAACGACGAACGCAGTCTGATCAATGCCTGGGAACGGCAGGACGATCCATTCATCCCTGCTTCCCAAAACGCCGAACGCGCGGGATTGATCCACAAACTCTTCGAGGCCGGCGGTTGCGAACAAAGCCTGCCTCCCGGCAAAACGGTCATACACAGACAGGTCGCTGGATGCCACCCACGCACAACCCTTTTGCTGCAATATTTTTAAAAACCTGAACGCATCGATGTTTTCGGGGGCAAGAAAACGATAACCTTTTTCCTCCTGGATACCGCCATCGAAGGCGAGCATCCAGGAAAGAGGCGTCAGTGCATTCGCATCGATGAGCCAGCCGCCAAGCGCGTTGTTTTTTTCATCTGCATCTTTTGCCAGCGCCTGGTTTGCAGTGCAAGCCTGTTGCTCAAAATCAGAAAAAGTTTCGGGTGGAGAATCAAATCCAAGTTCACGCGCCCAGGTTTGATTGTAGAGAAGGAGGCGGGCCGTCCGTTGTGCAGGCATTCCCAGGCGCACACCGTCCACTTCATCCTGCATCCAGATCACAGACGGGAATTCAGACATCTCGAACGCGCTCATGCCGAAGACCGGGTCGCGCACATACGCGTTCAGATCAACGACCTTCCCCCCCCAGCCGATCGCGTGTTCGGGAAACGCGATCACAATGTTTGGATTCGCGGAGTCCTTGAGCGCGGCATCGGTTTGCAGGAACAGTTCACTGAAATTGTTTTTGCCCTGCGCGCTGACGACGATCCCCCATTCATTGATTTTGTTGAACTCCGCGACCTGTGATTCAAACAGACTCGCCTCCGCGCCAAACCACGGATGCCAGACCGTGACCTGCGCCCCGCGCAACGCCTCTTCCTCGACGTTCAAACTGCCCGCCGCAGGAGTGGGCGTTTTTACCGCCGACGCCGTCACTGTCGCGCCCGGGCGCGGAGTTTGCGCGGGTTCGGTTAATGAAGAGGTGCACGCAGGGAGGATCAGTATGAATGGAAATAAAAAGACAAAAGCTTTTCGGATCGACCGCATTAGTATGCCACCATGGGGATCGGAGTGAAGAGCAGGATAAAGACGAGCAACATGAAGTACCCAAGCACGCGGCGGGGTGTATCGAGCGGAGTAATATCATCAAGCGGTTGTGTGCGGACATTCCCAAGCCAGAAAAGGATAAATACCCACAATAGCCAGCTGAAGTTGAATGAACCGAATGAAAAGGTCAGCAACCCGGGCAGGAAGATCAAAGCGATCAAAACGCCCATCGCAATCGGGAAAATCCTGCGCGCCTTCTCGCCGAAGAGGCCATATGCAACGTGACCGCCGTCCAGCGTCCCCACAGGGACAAGGTTGAGCGCGGTGACGAGCAAACCCGCCCAGCCAGCCAGAGCCACGTTGTGAATTGTCACATCCGTTCCACCAAACGGAATCGGTTGGCCGGTAAGAAAATAGCGTATCCAATAAACTGTTGACGAAAGTCCGCCATAGCTGGCAGGTTCGGGAAGCAATTTTCCAAAGACCATATATTTGGAAAGTAAATAGAACAATGAATTTCCTTCAATGAACGCGCTCATTCCAGCAGGAGGGTGCTCAATCGTACCAAGATGAGATAAAGACAGGCCAAGGAACAAAACAGGGATTGCTACAACAAGGCCTGCAATAGGACCTGCAACGCCCACATCAAAAAGTGTTCGTTTATTCTTGGGAATGCCGCGCATCGCGATAAAAGCGCCCAATGTTCCCAACGGACTTATCAACGGCGCGGGGATGAAGAACGGCAACGTGGCAGGGACGCCGTAAATTCGGCAGGCAATGTAATGTCCCATTTCGTGGGCGAACAGAATGCCCATCATGCTTAATGCAAAAGGCCAGCCCGAAAAAATATACTTGAGCAATAACGTTAGTGGGAACGAGCCATCCGCTGGAACGACTTCGGGCGGGATATCCACACCCATCAGCATGATGCTGAACACGGTCAACAGGAAAAGGATGACGTTTACATACACTCGTACAGTCGGTTTGGGGGTCACGGGGGTCTGCACAAGATAAATGACCTGCGCTCCCTGCTCCTTCCTGAAAAGCGGAGTGATGCCAAGCGGCTCGACCGCGCCTGCCAGTTGGTCATAGGCGGCGGCAGTATCTTCGCTCAATAAATATCCGCGATACCGCACGATCCATTGCCGCGGGTCGCCGGCAGTGACATCCTCCACGCGGAAGATGCGGGAAACATGATTGTTCAGGACTTCCAATTCAGGGAAAGACATGCGGCACCTTTATCTGGACGATGGACCATGGACAATTGACCACCATCAATCGTCCATGGTCTATTGTCAACGGTCGAAAAATAGGCGGGAGTGGATGGGAGTCGAACCCACCGCGGCCCGCAACGCGACCCGCCACAGGTTTTGAAGACCAGGAGACCCACCGGGACCTAACCACTCCCATGGTCAAGGATAATCGAAGGGGGAATGAATGGCAAGCAGGATTATCAGAGTGGATTAAGATTTAAAACCCTGACAGGTCTTGGAGACCCGTCAGGGTTACATTCGGTCAGGTGGAATGGTCTGTTGAGCCTGCGAAATCCCCGCAGGGGAAACTCCAGCTTTGGCGCTTGGGGTTGAGTAGAGAGCGGTAGTTTTCCGCTCGTATTATAGGATAAACAAATTGCAATACGCTGTTATGCGCCATGCAAACGGGTACGATAACGGTTTTGATCGGCGAAATAATCAACGGCACGATAGCCAGGATAGATTCGTGCTTGATGCAGAGTTCCATTTGAAATGAAGTAGGTATCGCCACAAGTGTATGTTTGAGTGTGGTCGTCAATGGTCAGGTCAATCTTGCCATCAATCACAACGCCCCATTGACTACCGTGCGAGTGTTCAGGGACAGTCAATTCAATGTCCGATTCGTTGAATAAAACCTGTCCCGACTCGCTTTGAAGAAGCCAGCCACGCAGACCGTCAAAAGGCAAGTCGGCTTCTGGTAGGCTTCGCACAAAGGCTGGAAATTCGGACATTTTCATAAAGATGTTCCCTTTCTACTGAGTATGATGCATAATGTTCGATTTAATTTATCGAGCCGCCGAACACTTCAGGGAGCAACGCGAAATGACAAACCATAACTCACCACAAACAAAATACTTACCAAGCTGAGATGTATCCAAAGAGGGATAATTCTGTTGAGAGAAATAACGTGCTTGTTTACGGCAATTACAGTCGAGGCGATGATTCCGATGACAACCGGGATCAACGTGAAAATAAGGATATCGCGCCTGCCGATTGGATCAATCGAGCCCCAGATCAGGAGAAGTGTCCACCCAGCCATCAAAGACGCCCCGATACCCATTGCAAAGCGGTATTCTCCGCTAAATCTTGATGATGAATTGCCGCCGAATAGGGTGGAGCCGACTGAAGGGAAAACCATTGGAATAATAGCTAATCCGTCAGTGATTGCACCGACCAGGAAACTAATTCGAAGCAACAATGTGACAGTTTCAAGCGATATCAAGGCCATTGGAATCTCCTAAAGCAGGCTAACGGCTCGGTACCCGTTGGTAGACGGGCATGGACAATGCTTGAGAGCAGTATAAACCCGAAGTGAGATAAAGGCTTGTAAATCGCGCAGACTCCCACTTGTCGGATACACGCTTTGTTAGGCAGTGTCTTAATGAAACAGAAGTTATGGTTGCAAAGAAAACGATGATACATCCTCTGCTGCATAACGAAGCTCTGTTCCATCGCCATTAATTTCAAACATGTCATTAATTGGCGACAGAATAACGCTATGATAAGCCCACTGAGTAAATAACAACTTATCATTCCCAAGCCACTCAAAAGAGCCAATGCCGAGTGCGTTAGCAATTGGTTTTAAATAATCTCCAGCTGCTGTGTCTAAATCTTTCTCGTCATAAACAAAATAGTTCTGGAAAGTTTCTACATTTGCAATTCTTATCTGAGTACAATATGCGCCATTTTCACTATTGTAGTAAGAATGTTCGTAGGCAAACCATTTTTCGTTTGGAGAAAATTTTATGATGGAGGATGAAATAAAGGGAATAGGTAGTATTTGATACTCGGAAAAATCTAAATTAGATTTGATAATCTGATAATCTTTGTTCATAAACAAAATAAAACTGTTGTCTTTTGACCAATATAAAACGCTTCGAACATTTGGAATGTCATATTCTGTTGCACCCGTCCCGTTTGAATTAACAACAACAATCCCGTTGTGTTTTACGAAGGCTAATTTTTGGCTATCTGGACTCCAGATTGGATGACTAAATTCGCCTTGTTGAAATTTGTGAGTTAGATTTATCTCATTAGAGCCATCTGCACTTACAGTATAAATATCTGCGAAAAACAGGCTATTTCCAGAAGGAACAGGTGTTGTACCAGGTGCAGGAAAAAAGAAAGAATAAGTAACTTGTTTACTGTCTGGAGACCAACTATGATAAATGCTCCACCTTTGGCTGATTTGAGTAATGTTGCCACCATTGCTATTGGAA
>DATIUT010000345.1:0-8552 GCA_035466615.1 Anaerolineales bacterium
ATAATTTATAACTTGCTCTGCCACATCCACGGAACCATAACGAACCCTTAATTTTCTTTTGAATTTCTTCCACAAGAGCTAAGAATTCGGGTAACGTTTTTGGTTTCTCTTCGCGAATATTCACCATAATGCAAATCTCCATTCTCAATAGGAGTTGTTCAAATACCTATGTTATTGATGAGTAACACCTATTAGTATACACAGAAAAAACGCTGTACTAGTCATCTTCCGCTTCCAACCTAAAACCCCTCCGCCACGTACTCGCCCTCACCCCCATTCTGGGGGCAGGCACCCCTCTCAGCATGGTGTATTTTAGAATCCTTCAGCAACATATTCTCCCCATTCCTTTCTTAAAGTGTTACATATCTCGCCGAGCGTGATGTCGTTCTCCACACATTCAATGAATAGCGGCATCAAGTTCTCCCCTACTACCACGCGACTTCAACTTCATATTTCCGAATCTCAGCATCTACAGAAATCAAAGGCATGGACTCGATCTGGCTTTGAGCGATAAGCAATCGGTCAAACGGGTCGGCGTGATGCATGGTCAATTTATAAACCTGCACAGCATGATGGATTTGCACAGGCAAGGCTTGAAATCCGTGCAGGTTTATGCGATTGGAAACATAACGCGTGGGATCTTCTGGCAAAGCAAGACGCCCACGCGCTGTTTTAATCGCAATCTCCCATGCTGTAGCTGCGCTCACAAATATCTCATTATCGCCATCGGAAATGATTTCCTTTGCCAGTGATGATAATTGCGCATCATCCATATTCCACCAAAGGAAAGTATGCGTATCAAGCAAATACCTCATACGGCAAACTCCTCAAGCGGATCGTCGAAATTAGGCATGATGGTAACTTTGCCTTTATCAATCCCAGGTACGCGCTTGGATACATTCGCCACCACTGGCAATATGCGCGCCACAGGCTTTCCCGCTTTGGCAATAATCACTTCTTCGCCTTTCAAAACCCGTTCAAGCAATTTTGAAAAGTGAGTTTTCGCTTCGTGGATGTTGAAAGTTGTCATCTCACACCTCCAGGAAGCATTGTAGACTAACTAGTGGACTAAGTCAAGCCCTAAAACCCCTCCGCCACGTACTCACCCCAGACACCTCTCAACGTATTGCAAATCTCACCGAGCGTGATGTCGTTCTCCACGCACTCGATGAACAGCGGGATCAAATTCTGCGAGCCACGTGCCGCGTTCTCCAATTGGCTCAACAACTCCGAGACCTTTGCTGAATCCCTGTCCGCGCGCAAGGCGGCGAGTCTTTCCCTCTGCCCAATTTCAATTGCTGGATCAACCTTCAGGCGTTCCAACGTTAAACTTTCATCCACTTGAAATTGATTGACTCCCACCACCACCTGCTCCCCGCGTTCGATGGCTTTTTGCGCCTCATACGCGGCGTGCTGGATCTCGTTCTGCATGAATCCCTGTTCAATGGACTGCAACGCGCCGCCCATCTCGTCAATTTTGGCGATGTAGTCCCGCGCGCCTTTTTCGATCTCGTCCGTCAGATATTCGATCAGGTACGATCCCGCCAACGGATCGATCGAATCCGCCACGCCTGACTCATACGCGATGATCTGCTGCGTGCGGAGCGCTACGCGCACCGACTTTTCGGTCGGGAGCCAGAGCGCTTCGTCCATGGAATTAGTGTGCAGGCTTTGCGTCCCGCCCAGAACCGCTGACAAGGCTTGCATGGTTACGCGCACAACATTGTTCTCAGGCTGTTGCGCGGTGAGAGTCGAGCCGGCGGTCTGCGTGTGGAAACGCAACTGCCACGACGACGGCTTCTGCGCCTTGAACCGTTCGCGCATGATCCCTGCCCACAACCGTCTCGCCGCGCGGAACTTCGCCACCTCTTCCAGAAAGTTGTTGTGCGCGTTGAAGAAGAACGAGAGTTGACCCGCGAAATCATCCACGTTCAGTCCCGCTTTCAGGGCCGCTTCCACGTACGCCATGCCGTTCGCCAGCGTGAACGCCACTTCCTGCACAGCGGTCGAACCCGCTTCACGGATGTGATAGCCCGAGATCGAGATCGTGTTCCAATCTGGTACTTCCTTTGCACAGAACGAAAAAATGTCTGTGATGAGCCGCATCGAAGGCGCGGGCGGGAAAATATACGTGCCGCGTGCCACATATTCCTTGAGAATATCGTTCTGGATCGTGCCGCGCAGTTTGCTCACGTCCGCGCCCTGTCTCTTCGCCACCGCAATATACATCGCCAGCAACACACCCGCCGGCGCGTTGATCGTCATCGAAGTCGAAACCTTCTCCAGGGGAATCTGGTCGAACAACTGCTCCATGTCCCTGATGGACGAGATCGAAACGCCCACCTTCCCCACCTCTCCCTGCGCAATCGGATCGTCCGCATCGTACCCGATTTGAGTCGGGAGGTCGAACGCAACGCTCAGCCCCGTTTGACCCTGCCCAAGCAAATAGCGATAGCGCTTATTGGATTCCTCTGCCGTCGAGAACCCCGCATACTGCCTCATTGTCCAAAACCGTGACCGGTACATCGTCGGCTGGACTCCGCGCGTGAAGGGATATTCCCCGGGGAAACCCAGTTTATCGATATATTGCTGGTCGGGTAGCCCCGCATGGTCGCCTGTCCCGCTGTTTTTAGCGGGGTCGCGGGGCGTATCGAGACCACTCGTCATCCTCGGCAGCGCCACGCGCGGGACCTCGATGCCTGCCGAGGTCTCGAACCGCTCTTTCCGCTCCTTGAACTTCTCCAACGACCTCTTGAGCGTGGATTCTTTCCATTTGTTGTATTGTTCGTTAAGCGTCATGGTTTCTCCAAAATACTATGTCACTCTGAGGGAGCGATTGTCCCTGGTGACGCCATCGACACGTACCCGTTCGAGTTTGGCTTTGATCGTCATACTCTCCCAAGTATAAATCGAACCAATAATTACCTATAGGGCAAGTGGCACGCCAAATAATGAAAAACATCCCATTTCCTGTGGGGATTAACAGGTGGAAATTTCGCCCTCCCGATGTACAATGGATCCAATGTCCAACCCGAATGAACCGCTTGCCAGTCTGCAGAATGTGCTCGATTTACTGGTGGAGCAGGCACAGGCATATGAACGCGCCCTCCCCGCCAACAACTATGCGGCGCGTGCGGCGGTCACGGCGCTCATGCGTCTCGCACAGCAGGCGCAGAGTGAAGCAGTCAGTCTGGCGGAGTCGTTCCAATCGCAAGGGGCAATCGAACATCCCTTTTCGCCGCGTGAACATGAAGTGCTAACCCTCGCCGCGGAGGGATTGACCAACAAAGAGATCGCCTACCGCCTCGGTATCAGCGAACGGACGGTCCAATTCCACATCAACTCCATTTTCAACAAAACAACCACCAATTCGCGCACGGAGGCGGTCGCGCTGGCGTTGAGGAATGGATGGATAGGCAAACAATCGGCGGTCGAGTAGTCCCGCATGGTTTTCGCGGGACGTATCGAGACCACCTGTGGTAACAGCCGATGCGGACGCAAGGGAACTTCAGTAGGATAAAGACAGAATAAATAGGAGACACTTATGCCCACAAAAACAAAAAAATCCGCACTTGATATTCTTCGCCCCTTGCTTGAAAACCCCCACATCGCCGAGATCATGATCGATGGCCCGGACCACGTCACCATAGAAAAAGGCGGCAGGATCGAGGATACAGATGTCCACTTTAGGTCGAACGATGAAGTGAAGGAAGTCATCAGGGAAGTGCTTGGCATGGCTGGCGTTCAGATCGAGGAGGATATAACGCTTTATGATGTCCGCCTGAGTGATCACAGCCGCATGATGGCCATCCTCTCTCCAACATCCATTAATGGACACAGCGTCGTCTTCCGCAAGTGGATGATGAACCAGATCAGCTGGGAGAAATTGTTCGAATATAAATCAGTGTCTCCCGAGGTCCGCGAGTTAATTCAAAGTGCGATCCGTGCACACATCAGCATCCTGGTGGCAGGCGGAACAGCCAGCGGCAAGACCACGGTTGCCAATCGAATCGTCGAACTCATCCCGCCCGAGGAACGCGTGGTGGCTGTTGAACAAACCCATGAATTTCAATTCGCTCATCCCCGTTCTATTTTCCTGGAGGCTGATGGAAACGTATCGGTGGCGCTGAACGATCTATTAACAGCCGGATCCAAGATGCGGCCTGACTGGCTGGTCATCGGCGAGTTGCATGGTGCTGAAACCCTGCACGCCATGCAGATCATGGGGAATGGCCACAGCGCGATCTCCACCATGCACGCTACCAGCGCTGAAAACGCCCTTGCACGGCTGGAGACCCTGTGCCTGATGGCAAATCTCGGCCTCGGGCTGGATGACATCCGTCGCATCATCGCCTCCGCTTTGGGCCTGATCATCTATCTGGAACGCATGCCCAACGGACGCAGGAAAATCGTTCAAATGGCGGAATTGAAGGGATCGGAAGGTGGAAGATACATCCTCCAACCGTTGATGCGCTACAACCCCGAAACGGAAACCTTTGATATGGCCGGGGCAAAACCGGGCTGGGAAAAATAGATTTCTGAAGATCGTGTTTCAAAGTGGAGCGGGCACCAGCCTGTTCCACTTTTTCTTTTCCAAACAGGAATTGGGTAAACTTAGGATGAATTCAAGACAAATGTCATTTGTTCCCAGACAACGAAAATGCTAGACTAATCGTATATACTGGCAGGAGGTCCCCTATGAAAATCATTGCTTACATTGCGGCCGCGATATTGATCTTCTTCGGCGTGCTCTTCGTTTGGGGGGCAGGCGGGAATCAAGGCGGCGGCTGGACATGGGTCTGCGGGGGCGCATTGAGCGTACTGTTTGGCTTCGGCTTGATCTGGTTCGCAAGCCGCAAATTTACTTCAGCAACAGATAACACAACGAATGTGACGCTTAAAGTTGACCTCCCGGCGCAAACAAAGATCGAACAAATGAATTGCAAGAGCTGCGGCGGCGCGTTGAAGGCCGACAACATCAAAATGCTGGCGGGCGCGCCGACCGTGGAATGTCCGTATTGCGGGACGACATATCAATTGACCGAAGAACCCAAATGGTAACGAACGATCGAAAGGTTATCTTATGAAAAGAAGAATAGCCGTTTTCCTTGCCCTGGTCCTTGCTTTCAGTTTGACGTTCAACGTCCATGCACAGGATTACTATTTCAGCCTCGACAAGGAAGTTGTGGACGTTTACTGGAATTCAGACGGCTCAATGTCGCTGGATTACCTGCTCACCTTCACGACCCAGCCCGGCGGGCATACCATCGAATTTGTGGATGTCGGCATGCCGAACAGCAACTTCGATTTCAACAGCATTCAGGCCAGCATCAATGGCAATCCGCTTTCGATTTCGAGCGATTTCCAGGGTTCAGGCAGTGACGGCTTCGCGGTGGAAATGGGTCAGTACGCGATTCCGCCCGGGAAAACAGGGACCGTCCGCGTCTACGTCGGACGCGTTTCGAATGTCCTGTACAACGATGATAACGATGAGAACTATGCCAGCGCGGTCTTCGCCCCGTTGTACTTCGAAAGTTCCGTCATCACAGGGATGACAGATATCACCGTAACCTATCACCTGCCGCCGGGCGTTCAACCCGATGAACCTCGCTGGCATTCCGCTCCATCGGGATTCCCATCCGAACCGCAGGCCGGCTTCGACGCGGACGGACGCATCACATATACATGGCGAAACGCAAATGCGGACGGCTCCACATCCTATTTATTCGGTGCTTCCTTCCCAAAAAGTTATGTACCTGCCGATAGTATTGTCACAGTTCAACTGCCATCGTTTTCCATATCCGCGGATACGATCTTCAACTGGCTGTGTTTCGGCTTTTTCGGTTTCATGTTTTTCGGGATACCGCTCCTCACAGCGGTTGCCGGTAACCGCCGCAAACTGCAATACCTGCCGCCGCGCATCTCCATCGAAGGTCACGGCATCAAGCGCGGCCTCACCGCGGTCGAAGCCGCGATCCTGATGGGCGAACCGCTCGACAAAGTAATGACCATGATCCTGTTCGGCGCGATCAAAAAGGAAGCCGCCCGGGTTGTCTCGCGCGAACCGCTCAAACTGGAGGTGACATCTCCGTTGCCCGACGGTTTGCATGAATATGAGGTGAAATTCCTCAAGGCATTCGAGGAGCCGAACACAAAGACACGTCGAAACGAATTGCAGGAAATGACGGTCAAGCTTGTCCGTTCCGTTTCCGAAAAGATAAAGGGGTTTAGCCGCCGCGAAACCATAGACTATTACAAGAGCATCATGCAAAAGGCATGGCAACAAGTGGAGCAGGCGGATACACCGGAAGTACAGGGACAACTCTACGACCAGAACCTCGAATGGACGATGCTGGACAAGGATTACGATGACCGCACGCGACGCGTATTCCACGGACCAGTCATCGTTCCAACCTGGTGGGGACGCTACGATCCGACTTACTCGCGGCCTGCTTCAGTTTCGACCGGCCTACCGACATCATCCACATCCATGCCATCGGTTCCGCGTTTACCCGGTTCTGATTTCGCTTCTTCAGTGGCAGTCGGGATGCAGACCTTCTCGCAAAAGGTCATCGGCAACGTCACAGACTTTACCAGCCGCGTCACGAATGTGACTAATCCGCCTCCCAAGCCATCCTCCACGGGTTCGCGCAGTGGCGGCGGTGGCGGCCGCTCCTGCGCCTGCGCATGTGCCTGTGCCGGTTGTGCCTGTGCCTGCGCGGGTGGAGGAAGATAGTTGATTGTCATTCTGAGCGACTGCAACAAGCGAAAAAACTCTGACATTAATGAAAGCGTCACTTCGCTTACGCTCAGTGTGATATTTTCTTAGAGGTACATCTTGACCATACTTGACACTCTGAAATCAGTATTTCACCCATCGTCCACAGTCAACTGTCCATCTTCGGGACTTTATCACTACATCCGTGAGACTGAGCATGAGAAATCGCGCATCCACCTGCGCGTTGATGTGGATGGTCACGGCACGCTCATCGTCAATGCGAACAGTGTGATGCATCTCAACCCGACGGCGACTCTCATGGCATGGCTTATTCTCGAAGGAAAGACGGAAACAGAAAAAGTGCAGGCATTGCGTTTGCGCTATTCGGTCAGCAGGCAACAAGCCGCGACTGACCTTTCCTCTTTCCTCTTTCAATTTGACGAATTGATTCGCCCCGATGGCGCCTGTCCCATCCACGAATTGGAACTCGAATCGCTCATGCCGTTCAGTGCCCGTCCATCTGCCCCATACAGAATGGACCTGGCGGTCACGTATCGCTGTAATAATGACTGCGCTCACTGCTACAATGCCCGCGAACGAAACTTCCCTGAACTCAGCACAGGGCAATGGTTCAGGGTCCTCGATCAACTCTGGGAGTTGGGCGTGCCGCACATCGTCTTCACAGGCGGCGAAGCAACCCTTCGCAACGACCTGCCGGAGTTGATCCGCCACGCGGAATCGAACGGGCAGATCACAGGTCTCAACACGAACGCGCGCCGTTTATCTGATGAAAGTTACATTCAAAAACTTGTGGATGCAGGTCTCGACCATGTGCAGGTCACGGTCGAGTCGTGCAACGAACAAATCCACGATGAAATGATGCGAGCCAAAGGCGCATTCAGGCAAACCATCGCCGGGCTCAAGAATGCACTGCAAGCCAATCTCTACGTGATGACCAACACGACCATGCTCCGCACGAACGTCCACACCATTCCTGATACCTTGGATTTTCTCGCGGACATCGGTGTTCCCACCATCGGCTTGAATGCGCTCATTTATTCAGGTCACGGTCTGACTGTGGGAACCGGCCTGCGCGAAAGTGAACTGCAACCCATTCTTGATATTGCCGCGCGCAAAACCGCTGAACGCGGACAAAAACTCATCTGGTACACACCCACGCAGTATTGCGAGTTCGACCCCACCGCGAGCAATCTCGGCGTGAAAGGTTGTACTGCCGCGCTGTACAGCATGTGTATTGAGTCGAATGGGGATGTATTGCCCTGCCAGTCGTATTACCGTCCCCTCGGAAACATCCTCACCGACTCATGGGATTCGATCTGGAATCACAAACTCTCGGTCCAGTTGCGTGAGCGGCAGAATCTGCCTGCCAAATGCGAAACGTGCTCCCTCGTCGCGGAATGCGGCGGCGGATGTCCGCTCAAATTCGAACAACCCGCATTAATTCCATTGGAGATGACTGCATGAAAGAACACGAATGGATCAAGGAATTCCCCGCCGCCATCACAGTTTGCGATGAGGACGGCATCCTGCTCGAAATGAACGACAAAGCCGCCAAAACCTTCGAGGATGACGGTGGGCGCAAGTTGATCGGGTCGAATATGCTCGATTGTCATCCCGAACCTGCGCGCATAAAAACCGAACGCCTGCTTGCCGCGCGCGAGAAAAACGTGTACACCATCGAAAAGAACGGTGTAAAAAAATTGATCTACCAGTCACCGTGGTATCGCAACGGACAATATGCAGGGTTCGTCGAACTTTCGCTTGAAACTCCATTCGAACTGCCGCATTTCATCCGCTCTTGATCTGGAGAGAT
>DATIUT010000346.1:0-4523 GCA_035466615.1 Anaerolineales bacterium
GCTTGATTAGAATATAGGATTGTTTCTGTGAATGTAGTGAAAGACATCAACCTCACTCAATGCAAACCCCAAACCCCTTTTTCCGCCGCAAGCGGTGAGGCATTGGCTCCGACGGGGAATGACCCATCATCCCTCAAATACAAAAGCGGGGGAAACCCTGTCGCTGTACATATTTTCTTTTATTGGCGTCTCTCCACAAATTTAGTAGTTCTTCCCCACTCCACAATTACCTGAAAATACGTCTCCAGGCTGATGTGGAAGCGACCTCGATTCGCTACACTCATTATAGCGACCGAAGGTCGCTTTTGGACAATTATCATCCTATTTGTTGGAGTGACCACATGCCCAAAGGTATTCCCCTCACCGAAGAACAACAGACAAAGCGCCGCCACGAGATTTTTCACCAGGTGGTCAGCGTATTTATGAAGAAAGGATTCCACGAGACCTCCATGCATGAGATCGCGCAAGTTGCCGGTCTTGGCAAATCCACTTTGTACGATTACTTCAAAGCCAAGGACGAGATCTTGATCTACTTCTTCGAGGACCAACTCAACGACCTGACGAACGAGGCACAGAAGATCGCCCTGCAGAATCTTTCAGCCGACAAACGCCTGCGCCAGGTCATGGAAAAGTACATGGAGATCCTGCAATCCAACAAAAGCCTGTTCATGAGATTGACAGCCGAATCACAAAGACTCAAACCCGAAAGCCAGAAGCAGATCCAGGACAAACGACACGCCTACCAGGACTTGATCCGCGCGCTGATCGACGAAGGCATCCGAGAAGGCGTCTTCCGTAAAGTGGATTCCCTGCTGGCGGCGCGCCTGCTCCTCAGCGCCATGACACCCGTGGTCTATGGCTCCCGTTTCACCGGCACGCCGCAGGAAATGTTGAAGGAAACCCTGGATATTTTCTTCAAGGGCATCGAGGTTTGTTGACCCTTTTCATATCATATGGAGTATAGCAAACATGAAACACACATTGACTTTGACCCTTCTGACCATCTTCATCATGCTGACATCCTGCACAGCGCCTCAGACTCAGCCGACGTCTGCTCCCGTTTCGACAGGCCTTCCCCAGGCGGATATGCCCAACCCCGCATCCACCTATTGCGTCGAACAGGGATTCGTATCCGAAATCCGCACAGCTGACGACGGCAGTCAAACCGGTTACTGCATCTTCCCCGATGACAGTGAATGTGACGAGTGGGCGTACTTCCGAGGCGAGTGTGGACCATTCATCCCAACTCCCACGCCGAAATTCGTGGAAGAACCTCTCGCCATGCCTGCCGCAAGTGTTCCACTCCCGTTTGCGGCCCTCTTCAACACTGGCGATCAACGCGGTATCACAGCCTATGACCGCTCCGGTCTTGCTCTTGGCGAATGGCAGACCGCGCCAATGACCGGCCAGGTCCACGTAGCCGGTCCCATCACGGACGGAGTCGTGTCCACGCCGCTGGTTTTCTGGAACTTTGACGCCGAGCAACCCGGATTGCGCCTGAGCCTCAACCTCGGCGGCGGCATCACCCCTTTGTTGGAAATTGCTGAGCCGGT
This sequence comes from Anaerolineales bacterium, assembly GCA_035466615.1. Taxonomy (GTDB): domain Bacteria; phylum Chloroflexota; class Anaerolineae; order Anaerolineales; family Villigracilaceae; genus Defluviilinea. The sequence continues at coordinate 1,554 of DATIUT010000346.1, forward strand.
CACATTCACAGACATGGTCGGTCTTCCTGCCAGCCCGGTGGTCGCTTATTCCACACTGCAATATGAAGAAGACGGCGCACTCATACGCAGTAAGGTGTACCTCGGAGAATTTCAGTTGCTGGCATCCGCCCCGCCCATCCTGGTCATTGACAGCCGCGAGTCGGAATACATCACCCCGCTTGCCATCCGCGTTGTAGAGCAGAAACCGATTGGCATCTGGTTTACCCGTCACATGTTCGGCATCGGCGGAACGCCTGCCCTGTTCACAAACAACACCGGGTTGTATTACTTTGATATATCCGCCAATACCGTATACACATTCCTCGAAGCGGGCAAAAAACCGACTGACCTGTCGCCCAATCAGGCATATGCCGCATGGGTGGATGTCGACTCGGGCGACATGCACTTCACCGATCTCATCAACGGACAGACAGTTTCGTTCCCCAAACTGCCCGAATCGGAACGCAGCGCGGGCTTAGGTCTGGTTTCGCCATCAGGCGGGTATGTGGCTTGGGAGGAAGGGATCAACCTCATTCCGGGTGAGGATACGCCGGTATTCACCGTCCGCATCGGGACAATGGACGGGAACATCATTGCCGAATATCCGCATGCCAACTTTGCGAAGACATCCGAACTGGGCATGGAGACATCCATCAGACTGCTTGGTTGGTTGAGCGATGAAACCCTGCTGGTCGGCGTCAGGCAACTCGGCAAGGAAGGTGAGGCGGTGATCGTGGCGGTGAACGTCAATGAGAATGATATCACCCTCTTCGCTCATGGAGAATTTGTCGGGTTTGCTTATCCGTAACGCGGTTCAGATGGAAGTGAGATGCTCCCAAATCGCCATGAAAGGAAAAAATGAACACATCCAAACCCAAATTTCCCTGGCGCTATCTCCTCCTCGCGTATGGCTTGGCATGGATAGTCTGGATTCCCGTCGCGCTGACAAGACAGGATTATCAGACATCGCCCATTCTGCTTGCTGGAATGTTCCTTGGCGTATTCGGACCAGGCATCGCGGGGATCGCGATGACCTATCGCGAACAAGGCAAGGAAGGCGGGCGGGATTTCTGGCGCCGCGTCTTTGACTTTCGCAGGATCAGCCTCAAATGGCATGCGCTAATCCTTTTACTGTTCCCAGCATTGCACACGATCTCGATTGGAATCAATCACTGGCTGGGAGGTGATCCGCCTGAATTCACGTTCATCAAAGAAGCGCTGAATATACCTGCTGGAATACTGGTTGTCGTGATCTTGTACCTGCTCCAGTCTGCACTCGAAGAACTCGGCTGGCGCGGTTACATGCTCGACCGTTTGCAGGCAATTTGGAAACCACTGACATCTTCACTTGTTCTCGGCATATTCCACGCGTTATGGCATCTGCCATTGTTCTGGATTGTTGGAACCAACCAAAGCAGGTACTTGTCTGGCATTGATTTCACGGTATTTGTCGTCTTTGTACTCGCTGGTTCAATTTACTCAACCTGGTGCTACAACGATAATCATCGCAGTACGCTGGCGGTCATTTTATTGCACACAGTCGCAAATTTGTCATTGGATACTTTCCTATTGCCCGGAACAGGGGAATATATTTTCAAGATCGTGGCGGCATTCGGCGCGGCGCTGATCGCCATCGCCTGGAGCCTGCCATCGTGGAAGCGGAAACAAATCCCATCTGCTCAATAGGAGATCACTATGACTGCCCAACTCGCAAGTTCAGTCCTCCGCGAAAAAGAAACCACCCAACTCAACTGGTTGCACCGTTTTGGGTTTTTCATCCTATTTATAGTCTGCGGATTCGCAATCCTTGTGTTTGGCTCGAACTACTTTGAGATCTTTCCAACGAACAAAAACCTGACCTACAACCTGACCATCTCCGCATTGTTCCTGGTTGTTGCATTGTGGTTCAAGCGCGACAAACGTCAGAACAGGTACTGGCGAATTGCGTACGCGTTTTTCGTCGCCTCGGTTGCCTTCCCCGTCACATTGCTCCTCAGCAGGTGGAGTGACGTGGTGCTGGGCTGGTTCAACGTGACGGTCGAAACTTCGCAAGGCATTGCCATCGCCAAAGTATACGAGATGGTTCTGGTCATCACCCCCATTCTCCTGCTGACCAAACTTTCAGGCGCCAACTTTGGCTCGATCTATCTCAAGCGCGGCAATTGGAAATTAAGCCTGGGCATCGGGGCGCTCCTGTTCTTCAACTTCGCAATCTCAGCGCTCATGTTCTTCGCGGAGCGATATACAAGCGCGGAGGTTCTCGGCGCGGCGATCGTTTGGGGACTCGTCTTTTCGTTCGCCAATGGTTTCATGGAAGAACTGTGGCTGCGCGGCATCTTCTTGAAACACTTCGAGCCGTTTTTCGGAGTCGGTGGTTCTGTGTTGTTGACCTCGATTGTCTTCGCCTCCATGCATGCTGGAGCGGTGTATCTCACACCCGCCGCCATTCCCTTCCTGCTGGCTTATGCCTTGACTCTGGGAATCGGGTGCGGATACCTGATGATGAAAACTGACAATATCTGGGGCGCAACGCTGATACACGCCGCCGCCGATTTGTTCGCGTTCATTGCCATGCTGGCGAATGCATAGTTGATATTCGGAGGACGAAGTGAAATCCGCTTATATCCCTGGCTACAACCCAACGACCGGCGAGTGGAACGACTCCCTCACCAACGATCAACTCTGGTCGAGCGTCAACACGCGCGAAGCCGTGCCGGACGTGATGACGCTGTACACCTGGTCGGCAGTACGGACCAGTTTCAACCAGATGATCATGCTTCCCGGTTATCCGGCGTTGGGGAATATTTGCGGACGCGCCTATAACAACGCAACCGTCGGCGCGACAGCCTTCCACGCACTTGGGCTTGGGACCTTCGACGCGGCCAGTTCCGAAATCTATGGCATCGATTCAAATTCCATGGGCGAGTGGACTGTTACATATATCCCGTTTGGTCTCGCGGATCGATTGGC